>JBIISI010000072.1:0-10355 GCA_044341105.1 Rickettsiales bacterium
CTCCCCACGTGTTGGGGAGTAGCCTCCGAGAGTTCGGGACCCTGCCAACATACTTGCGCCCCGGCGCATGGTTGGGTCGATGCCTGCGGGCATTTGGCAAGACCATCACGTTCGCGCCACCCATCCGGGCGGCGGTGCGGACGGATGGCTGTGCCCGGCGGAGTTTTTTATGAGCATTGTTTCCACCACCATTCTCGCCTTCAGCATGTCGGCCGATGCCTTTGCCGTTTCCGTCGCCAAAGGGGCCGCGCTGAAACACCCGCGCTGGCGCGAGGCGCTGCGCTGCGGCGCCATTTTCGGCGTGGTCGAGGCGATCACACCCATCGTTGGCTGGTGCCTGGGCCTTGCCGCCAGCCGCTATATCGCCGCGATCGACCACTGGGTCGCCTTTGTGATTCTCGCTATCGTGGGTGGCAAGCTGGTGTGGGAAAGCATGCATGCCGACGCGGAAGAAACCGAAAAAACCAAACGCCACGGGCTTGGCATGCTGGTGTTCACCGCCGTGGGCACCAGTATCGACGCGCTGGCGGTCGGCGTCACCCTCGCCTTCCTCGACGCGAATATCTGGATCAACGCCGCCGCCATTGGCAGCGCCACGTTTCTCATGGCCACCATCGGCATCAAGGCCGGGCATTACCTCGGCAGCAAAACCGGCAAATACGCCGAATTGGGCGGCGGGCTGGCGCTGATCGCCATTGGCGCGCATATCCTACTCAGCCATCTGGGGTACTTGGCCTAGTTCTTGCAACCTCATGCGCACCCACGATGCATATGAGGCAACCATGACCACGGTAAACACGCTTTTCTCCGGCAATGCCTACCAGCTTGCCGACCAGAACGGCGCGGCAAATACTGCCGCCAGCGGCAGCAGCGGCACATCGCTTGCCGCCTCGCTGAACACGCAAGCCAAGGGCAACAACGCCGCCCAGTCCTACCTGCTGAACCTGTCGCCCGAGGCGCAATCCTACCTGGCGGGGCTGACCAGCGCCACGGGCAGCAGCAGCGAGAGCAAATCCACCGATGAGAGCTTCCTGCTCACCCGCCAGCAGCAGGCCAAAATCGGCGAAATCCTCGCGAAATACAAAAATGAACCCTTCACGCAGGAAACCTACGAAGCGTTGCAGGCGGATTTATCCGAAGCAGGCCTGTCGGCCGACACGCTGGCCGCCAAGGAAAAGGTGCGCAGCATCAACCCCACGCAAACCCTGCTGAACCTGCTGAATGGCGGCAGCAACGACCCCCTCGCCGACACCAGCGCCAGCGATGAGCTGCTGCAACAGAAAGCCGATAACTACATGGCGAAAATCCGCAAGCAGTGGGAGGCGATCTCGACGACCGCCGCCGCCCCTGCCAGCGAAGACGACGCTACCACGGTGTCGGCTTAGGGTTACGCTCGTCGAAGCCCTTCTGGTGCCAATAGGGATAGATCGGCGTGGTCTGGCTGGCGGCGTCGAGCAGCGCGATCTGCTCGGGCGTCAGCTTCCAGCCGATCGCACCGAGATTCTGCGTTAACTGCTCCTCGTTGCGCGCGCCCACCACAATGCTGCTCACCGTGGGCCGCTGCAGCAGCCAGTTGAGCGCCACCTGGGTGATGGTTTTGCCGGTGTCTTTGGCCACCACGTCTAGCGCATCGACCACATCGTAGAGCAACGCGTCGTTCACCGGCGGCCCGCCTTCGGCCCCGCCCGATTTGATGCGCCCGTCCTGCATCGGCTGGCCACGGCGGATCTTGCCGGTCAGGCGGCCCCAGCCCAGCGGGCTCCACACCATCAGCCCCACGCCCTGGTCAATGCCCAGCGGCATCAGCTCCCACTCATAGTCGCGGCCAATGAGCGAGTAGTAGCCCTGATAGACCACATAGCGCGCGAGCCCGTATTTCTCGCTGGTGGCGAGCGATTTCATGAGGTGCCAGCCCGAGAAGTTCGACGCGCCGATATACCCCACCTTGCCGCTGGAAATCAGGTGGTCGAGCGCGCTCAGCGTTTCTTCCACCGGCGTCAGCGCATCGAACCCATGCATGAAATACAGGTCGATATGGTCGGTTTGCAGGCGCTTCAGGCTGGCCTCCGCCGCGCGGATGATATGGTAGCGCGAGCTGCCCACATTGTTCGGCGTGTCGTCGAAACGGAAGGTGGTTTTGGTGGAAACCAGCGTTTTGTCGCGCCGCCCCTTCAGCGCCGCGCCCAGCACTTCTTCCGAGCCCCCTTGCGAATAAATATCGGCGGTGTCGAAGAAATTCAGCCCGTGATCGAGGCAAAGGTCGATCATGCGCGAGGCTTCTTTCACGTCGGTATCGCCCCAGCGTTTAAAAAATTCGTTGCTGCCGCCGAAGGTGGCGGTACCTAAGCTGAGGGCGGGCACTTGCAGGCCCGATTTACCAAGCTGGCGATATTCCATGGGGGATCTCCTTGCGGGAATGATAATTGACGGCAATGGCAATGCGCGCCCTGCCGGGCCACGGGCCGGAGCCACCGCCCCAACCGCCCTCAATCTATGCCCCCCAGCCCTGCGCACAAGCAGCCAGCGCGAAACATTCTGTTCACCCCCACCTCCCCTCAAATGTAACGAAGCTGTCACCCAAGCTTCACAAAACTGTCACACACGGAAGGCATAGTGGGAGGTAACAAGGAGCAGAAAAATGATGCCCCATAATCGCACGGAGTTAGAGATGGCTGGAGCACAAGCCCCCAATACCGAACGGGTCGATCCGACAAAATACGATTCCTATCAAGCGATGGAGTCTGCACAATTACGCAAATCTCTCCCCGCCTACAAATACGCCGCAAGCGGCGATGGTGGCGACGGGATTATGGGAAAAAATTATAAAGATTACACATCGGCTGACTTTAGTACGGTCGTTGAACGCAATAATCATCTCGTTACATTCCCTCTCTTAGCCTTTTCTATTGGCGCATATGACATTATTAACGAAATTAAACCCACAGCAATGAGCCGCGCAGAGTATTTCAGTGTGCTGCTCAGAGAAGCTCGTCGTCTTGGCAGACTTGAAGCTGTCCTGAATAATAGCGGCTTCCTTACCAACACAGAGGCGAGCACTCTAATACAAGTGACCCGCCCACTAGATGCAGAACCCGGCAAAGCCGTCACTGCAACCATTGCAGCAGGCGATGCTATTTACCGAGACCTTGCCACCAATCTATTAGTCAACAAAAACGCACGCGAGACCACCTACGGAATGGATATCGCTAAACAGCTTGGGTTTACCGCACAAATGGATGCCACCAACCCTGTCGTTGCCGTTATGATTGGCTATGCAGCAGCATCGAATCCCTATCTCGCCAAACAGGGTAGTCTTCCGCTGAGCTTAAATTTTAAAGACGCAACTATTGCGAATCAACGCACTGCCTTTTGTTCAAGCATGGAAGCCGTGGTAAACCCTGGTCGTCCAACTGGCCTTGACCAGAATATGAGCATTTCAACCGGCGCTTTGTTGGCTCGCGAACAAGCAAAAACGGCGTTTGCCGATACTGGCAAAAAAATTCGTCTCCATGGGGAAGCATGCCCAGCAACCCCTTTGCCATGGAATGCCGCCACCATGGGTGCTCAGCTTACGAGCGAAGAAGTCGGACGTAAGTCATCTGCGGTGGCTACACGCTAATTCCCTGATTTGTACTTACACCAGATTCGATTCGGGGAGGGCTGGATAGTTGGCCCGTGCCCACTTGGTTTGCATCGGAATACTGGAGTTTTAGTTCACTATGGTCTGTTTGCGGTATCGCCATTCGCTTAGAAAAATTTTTAGTATTTTCATTTGCCTCAAGTGAGGCCATATCTTTTTCTCTTATATTATCTATTGCTTCCAGCTTCTTATCCCGCTCCGAAATAACCGGCTCTACTTCTTTCTTGCGCTCAGCAACTTCAGGGTCGGTCTTGGCGATTTTCTCAATCTGCGGTTCCGCCTCTGTCAACATGCGATTTTCCAACGCCGCCAGCTCTTTCTGCGCTTCCAGATCGTGCGGGTTCGCTTTAAGGCGCTCCTGCAAGTCCTTCCGGCGCTTCTCGTCGGCATCGTCAAAATCAACGCCTTTTTCTTTCAAGAAGCCGAAGTAATCATCCACCTTCTTGTTCGCCTCGGCCACTTCCGCCCAAAGCTTCGCCATTTTCTGTTGGGGCGAATCGGGGGCGTCGGCGCTGCTTTCGGCGCGGGCGTGGGCAATGGCGGCTTCCGCACCGGCCCGCAACTGCGCCAGCACACTGCGCGGCGAGCCCACGTTGCGATCAAGGTCTTCCAACAATTCACGAATAGCCGGGTTATACGGATCACAGCCCGTGCTCGCGACAATGCTCTGGGTGTTTTCCGGCCCGCGGTTTGCTTCCAAGAGGAGTTTTCAGAGTCTTGTGCAATGCAACGCATCGCCCGCTCCATGGCCTAACTTATCCACAAGGGGTAAAGATAACGTTAAGCCGCAGGGGGCTGAAATTAACTAAGATTTTAGGGAATTTTGAGGCAGATTATACGCGGGCGCGGGATTGACGGCGGTCTGCTGACCGCCGCCCTGCGGGCGCTTCCCTGCGGTCAGCGTCCAAAACGCCTGCTGGCGTTTTGCGCGAACCGGCGGGGGCGATGCAGGAACCATCCCCTCCTCCAGGTACAAAAAAAGCCCGCATCGCGCGGGCTTTTTTTGGGGATGGGCCACTAACTATAGCCAAAGAGGCTTAATAGGACTCGCTAATCGCATAAGGGTATCAGTATTCTACTCAACCTCTATCTGCGTTCCTTTTTTGCTTAGTAATGGTGCTTTTTGATGGGTAAAAGACCCTATATTTAGATGTGGTTTGAGTATTTATTCCACTTTGGGATTCGAACCTACTCCCCAGTTAACCAGCAAGAATACGTCGATGCATACACGGCGGAAGAAGTAAAAGTCGCAGAGGCCGCGCCATCTGTTGTGTCGCAGGAAGCGCTGCTATCTTCTCGGAAAGCGCCGGACTTAAGTTTGCTGGCACGCAAGCGCATCACCACCGAAAACGAGCGCTACTTCTTCAACAAGCTCGTGCGCGCTTTGCCACAATACCATGTGTTCACGCAGGTAGCATTCAGCGCCATTCTCAAACCGGCGGATGGCCTATCGAAAAAAGACCATTATTCCATCTTCGGCGTATTTGCGCAGAAGCGTGCAGATTTTGTCGTATGCGAGCGGGAGTCATTGGACATCGTGGCGGTGATTGAATTGGATGAGGCTGAAGTGCAAGAATGGATAAACCACCTTATCGAAGCACGTAACCAAGGCGCTTTGCCTTATTAAGCTTTTCTAGCTTTGCTCATTGCTAGCACGTTCTTCCCCGGCTCTTTTTGAACACGCTCTAAGAAATCGGCATAGTCCTGCATCATCTTTTTACGTTCGAGCATGTATTCAGCGCGGTTATACGCGCCACGGATTTTATCGGTTTCTTGGTGGGCTAATTGACGCTCGATTACATCGGGCGCATATCCTTTCTCGTTTAGGATTGTGCTAGCCAGCGTGCGGAAACCGTGACCGGTCATACGGTTCTTATAACCCATGCGGCGTAACGCCATGAGCACTGCGCCATTGCTGATATGTTTGTGCTTGCTGGCGGCGCTAAAGAAAATGAATGTTTTATTGCCTGTCTTACCTTGCAGGTCGCGTAGCAAGGCCAATGCCTGAGTGCAAAGCGGAACTACATGCGGGCGCTTCATCTTCATACGCTCTTGCGGAATGTTCCATTCCTCGCGCTCCCAATCAATTTCCTCCCACTTCGCGGCAATTAGTTCGCCCGTGCGCACGAAAGTAAGGGCCAACAGTTTCATGGCGCTTTTAGTGAGATCGTCCTCGCGGGCTTCCATCGCTTGTAAAAACTCCGGCAACTCTCGCGGGTGGATACAGGCAAAATGCTTTTCCGCCGTTGTCGGCAACACTCCGCGCAAGTCGGATGCCGGATTGCCTGTGCATAATCCGCGGTGCGAAGCATAGCGAAACACTTGGCTCATGATCTGCTTCATGCGCTTGGCGGTTTCCACTGTGCCGCCTTTGCCGATTTTCTCCACTACGTGAAAAACATCGGGAATTGAAATCTCGGCAATGGGCAGCATGCCAATAAGCGGGAATACGTGGGTTTCTAGACGGCTCAGGCATTGCTTGTTGTATTTGGCATCGTATCCATCGCGGTCATCCAGCCAGCGGCGGGCGATATTCTCAAAAGAGTTGTCGCCATTATGCATATTCCGTAGGCGCTCGATCTTTTTCTCGCGCAGTGGGTGTTTGCCAATATCAACCATTGCATAAGCCGCATCACGTGCCCTGCGTGCTTGCGCTAAGGTCACGGCTGGATATTTCCCAAGGGCCAGCATTTGGCCTTTGCCTTGATAGCTGAAACGCCAGCGCCAAAGCTTACTTCCATTAGGCGTAACCTCAATAATCAGGCCGCGATCATCGCTGACTCGGTAGAGCTTATCTTTCGGCTTGAGATGTTTGAGCTGCAACTCGGTAAGCGACATGGCGGATTCCCTAAGGATTTTCTGAGTATTTCTACTCATAAATCTACTCATGAATCGTCTGGCTTGCAACAAATAATGCCAGATCGGGACGGACAACATTTTGGCAAAACTCTAGGATTTGCCTTGCTGTGCGGATGATGCCGGATTTTCTCGGAAAGGTTCCTGGAGGAGGGGATGGGATTCGAACCCACGGTACGGAGTTAACCGTACAACGATTTAGCAAACCGTCGCCTTCAGCCACTCGGCCACCCCTCCATCCGGGGACGCCTCTCATAGCAAGGGTGTTTTAAAGACTCAACCGATTATTGCAGGGTGTGGGCAGCGGCCTTCCGCACCGCCTAGTGGCGGGTGATGGCGCGGGTGCTGTAGCCGGCCTTGTCGATGAGGGCTTTGATGCGGGCATCGTCGGGCGTGGCAGCCTGGGTGGAAAGCTGCAACTCGCTCTTGTCGAGGTCGACATGCACCTTGCTTACGCCCGGCTCCTCGCCGAACAGCTGCTCGATGCCGGCGGCGCAAAAGGCGCAGACCATGCCGTCGACCCCGACGGTGACCTCGTCGGCCAGTGCGGGGTGTGACAGGAATACCAAGGCGAGGAAAATCCGTTTCATGCCTCCACCCTGCCACAGCGCGCGGCCATTGGCAAATGCTGCCGGAGTTGCTAGCGATGGGGCATGAACGCACCCTTTGCCCCCGCCGCCACCGCCAGCATTGCCGTGCTGCTGCCATGCTATAACGAAGCCAGCACCATCGCCGGGGTGGTGGAGGATTTTAAGCGCGCCCTGCCCGAAGCCACGATTTACGTGCTGGATAACAACTCGCGCGATGACACCGCCGCCATTGCCCGCGCGGCGGGGGCGCAGGTGCTTTCCGTGCTGCTGCAGGGCAAGGGCAATGTGGTGCGCCGCGCCTTCGCCGATATCGAGGCCGATATTTACCTGATGGCCGATGGCGACAGCACCTATGACGCAAGCCGCGCGCGCGAGCTGATTGCCCCCATCCTCGCTGGCGAGGTGGATTGCGTGATCGGCACGCGCGACGGCGGCAAACAGGCTTTTCCGCCCGGCCATGTGTTTGGTAACCGGCTGTTTAACCTCATTGTGGGGCGCCTTTTCGGGCGCGGGCTGCAGGATATTTTCTCGGGTTACCGGGCGTTTTCGCGGCGCTTCGCCAAATCCTTCCCGGCGCATAGCGAGGGGTTCGAGATTGAAACCGAGCTTTCCATCTACATGCTGGAGCAGCGCATTCCGCTGCGCGAGATTCCCACGGCCTATGGCGTGCGGCCCGAGGGATCGCACAGTAAGCTGAACACCTACCGCGACGGTGTGCGTATCCTGTTCACCATTTTGCGCCTGTTCAAGGAATCGCGCCCGGCCATTTTCTTCAGCCTGGTTGCGCTGCTGCTCATGCTGGCGAGCCTTGGCTTTGGCGTGCCGGTGATTTTTGAATACCGCGAAACGGGCGAAGTGGCGCGCTTCCCCACCGCCATTCTGGCCATGGGCATCGGCATTCTGGCGTGCCTGGTGTTTATTGCGGGCATGATGCTCGACAGCCTCGCGCGGATCGACCGTGAAACCCGCCATTTGCGCTACCTCAATGTTCCGCCGCGCCGCTAGCGCATTGCCGCCGCTGGCGTGGGCATGGCTGCTGTGCATGCTGCCCGTGCTGGCGCAGGCGCTGCTGCAGCACGGCACCCTGCCCTTCGGCGTGCCCGACAGCGATGGCTGGGTGCGCCTTGCCATTGTGCGCGACTGGCTGAACGGCGGCAGCTGGTACGACCACCATTACGCCAGCAACGCCCCCTTCGCCCCCGCCACCAGCCCATGGACACGCCCGCTGGATGTCGTGATCGCGCTGCTGGTGAAGCTGCAGCCGGGCGTGGCGATGGAGGCGGCGCTGGATCGTGCGGCATTGCTGCTGCCCATGCTGTGGACGGGGCTGGTCGCCGCCGCGGTGCTGGCCTGCGTGCGCCATGTGCGCCCCGCCCCGGCCAGCTATTTTGCCACCGCGCTGGTGCTGGTGGTGATGGGTGCCACCCCCATTGCGCGCAATTATTTCGGTGTGGGCAATGCCGACCATCACGGCCTGCTGGCGGCGGTGTGGGCGTGGGCATGCTACCAGTTGCTGCGCATGCATACGGGCTGGTATCGCCCAGCCTGCCTCGGCGCGCTGCTGGCGCTGATGCTGTGGGTGAGCCCGGAAGCCATCGCCCTCCTTGCGCTGGCCTATGGCTGGCTGGGCGTGTGCTGGCTGGCGGGCCATGGGGACGCCCGGCCACTGGCGCGCACCGCCACGGTGGCGGCGCTGGGCACCACCCTCGCCTTGCTGGTGGAGCGGCCCATGGCGCAATGGTTCGCCCCGCTGCACGACACGGTGGCGATCGGCTATGTGAGCGCCATGCTGCTGGCGGCGCTGGGCGCATGGGCGCTGGTGGTGGCGGGTGCGCGCGCATGGTGGGTGCGCATGGCGCTGGCCGCCGGCGTGGCAGTCCTCGCGGCGCTGGCGCAATGGGCCATCGACCCACGGTTTTTTGCCGGGCCGATGGTCGATGTCACCCCGTTTATCCGCAATGAATTCCTCGGCAAAATCGGCGAGGCCAAGCCCATGCTGGAACAGCCCTTCGCGCAAGTGCTGGCGGCGCTCATCCAGCCACTCGCGGCGCTTTGGGTGCTGGTGCGCTGCGCCCGTCACGAAGACGGCGTGATCGCCCCCCGCGCCGCCGCGCTGTTGCTTGTTCTCACGCTCGGCGCACTGGCGCTTTATGCCGTGCAGATTCGCTTTTATTACTACCTGTTCCCCATGGCCGCGCTGGTGCTGGGCGTGTGGCTGGCGGCGTGGCTGCGGCCGGAATCCTTCCGCGCCTTCTGGCCCGCCGCGCGCCTGTGTCGGCGCGACGAAGCGCAGCGCGTGCGCCTGCGCCTGCCGTTACTGTTTTTGCTGCTGGCCGCGCCCATGCTGCTGATCCTCACCGGGCTGAGCGGCACCGACGCGGCCACGCTCGCGCGCTACCAGTGCCGGGTGGAAGCACGGCGGCTCATCCAGCAGGGCGTGTTGGCGCCGCTCAGCCCGCGCATTATCCTCGCCCATACCGATATGGGCGGCGAGATCCTGTGGCGCAGCAAGCACCGTATCCTCGCCGGGAATTACCACCGCGAAGGCCCGGCCATCGCCACCGTGTGGCACGCCTTCGCCACCACCGACCGGGCGGATTTCATGGCCACCCTGCGCACGCACCGGGTGGGCGCCATGCTGATCTGCCCGGATGGCGACGTGCCCGAGGCCGCCATTGCCACCCGGCTTTACCACGGCGCCATCGCCCTGCCCGGCTGGCAGCGTGTGGCGCTGCCGGAGGCACGCCCCCACAGCCCTGCCCTTTACCGAAAGCAACGCCCATGAACCTGCCCGTGCCCTTCGCCACCATCGGCCTGCTGCTGGCCAGCAATATTTTCATGACCTTCGCGTGGTATGGGCATTTGAAGTTCAAGACCGCACCGCTCGTGCTGGCGATCGGCGTGAGCTGGCTGATCGCGTTTTTCGAGTATTGCCTGCAAGTGCCTGCCAACCGCATCGGCTATGGGTATTTCACCGCCGCACAACTGAAAATCATGCAGGAGATCATCACCCTGTCGGTGTTTGTGGTGTTCTCGTGGCTCTATCTGGGCGAGGCGCTGCGCTGGAATCACCTGATCGGCTTCGCGCTGATGGTCGCGGCGGCGTTTTTTATCTTTAAAAAGTGACGGCGTTTCGCTAACCCTAGCGCCAACAAGGAGAATCCCATGCCCATCGTCCAGATCAACATGCTCAAAGGCCGCACGCTTGAACAGAAACGCGCGCTGGTGAAGAAAGTCACCGAAGCGCTCGGCGAAACCATCGACGCGCC
>JBIISI010000073.1:0-10090 GCA_044341105.1 Rickettsiales bacterium
TACGAACTCCGCATCCCGCGTCGAACTCCTAGGTGCTACTTACACACTAGGAAAGACACGACATGAACTACGCAGATATGAATCTGCCGGCGGCCCTGAAGGCCACGCTGGCAGCGATGAACTTCACCACCCCCACCCCCATTCAGGAACAAACGATCCCCAACGTGATCGAGGGCCGCGACATCCTCGGAACCGCGATGACGGGCTCGGGCAAAACCGGCGCATTCGGCATTCCCATGGTGGCGCGCATGCTCACCAACCCACGCGGCTCGGCGCTCATCCTTACCCCCACCCGCGAACTTGCGGTGCAGGTGGAAAAGGTCATCAAAGAATTGCTCGGCCAATACAGCACCATCAAATCGGCGCTGCTGATCGGCGGCGAATCCATGCCCAACCAGGTCAACCAGCTTCGCGCCCGCCCGCGCATCATCGTCGGCACACCGGGCCGCATCATCGACCACCTGACCCGCGGATCGCTGATGCTGCACGATGCGACCTACCTTGTGCTGGATGAAACCGACCGCATGCTGGATATGGGCTTCGGCGACCAGATCGCGCAGATCCTGAAATACGTGCCGCAACAGCGCCAGACCCTGCTGTTTTCGGCCACCCTGCCGCCGCAAATCCAGAAAATTGCCGACAGCCACCTCAAAAACCCGGTGCGCATCGAAATCGGCAACACCAACCAGGTGGCCACGACCATTACGCAGGACACCCGCAAGCTGATGCCGGAAGATAAATACCCGCAATTGCTGAAGGAACTTGAGCAACGCACCGGCACCGTTATCATTTTCGTGCGCGCCAAGTTCGGCACCGAGAAACTGGCGGCCAAACTGCGCAAATCCGGCCATACGGCCGACGCGATCCACGGCGACCTCGAACAGCGCAAGCGCGAGCGCGTGCTCACCGCCTTCCGCGAGCAGAAGCACCGCATCCTCGTGGCGACCGACATCGCCAGCCGCGGGCTCGACATTCCGCATATCGAACACGTGATTAACTTCGACCTGCCGCAGGCACCGGAAGATTACATCCACCGCATTGGCCGCACTGGCCGCGCGGGGGCGGAAGGCCATGCGGTGAGCTTCATCACCCCGGAAGACCGCATCAAGTGGAACGCCATCCAGAAACTCATGGACCCGGAGTTCAAGCCCGAGCCGCGCCAACCCGGCGAAGCCCCGGAAGCCAGCGACAAAACCAAGAAAAACCGCAAACGCGGCGGCCGTAACCGCCGCCGTGGCGGTGGCGATAACGGTGGCCAGGGTGGCGGCAGCCATTCCGGCGGGCAAGGCCCGATCACCAGCAAACCGGCGAACAGCCGCCCGCAAGGCGGCGGCATTCAGGGCCTGCCCCGCGCCATCTAACCGCAAAGCCCGCCCCTCACCGGGCGGGCTTTTTTACGTTTCCCCTCCCCCATTGCGTCATCCCGGGTTTATCCCGGGATCCGCCCTGCCCCATCTTCAGCGCGAGAGCGGAGGTTGGGCAGATCCCGGCACAAGGCCGGGATGACAATTCAGTAAAACCGCCATCAAACTGTCATCATCTCCTGCTAATCTTTTCATGTTCTTTTTCTTTTAGATCAAGAAATCCAGTCTTCACATGGTGTGTTGGCTGCAGCGTGGGAGTAAAAGAAATGGGTGGAATCGCAGCGAAGAAGACCGTGTATCTCGACCTCGACGACGTTCGCGCGTGGGTCGAAAAGGCTATGCACCCCGACGATTTCGCGAAGATTGGAATCGTCGAGGCAGGCCGCACCATCTGGGTCGTGAATATCGATTATTACGACAGCGAACTTCGTGAATCCCTGAAACGGTATGCTGAAGCTCACTATTGCGGCATTTCGCTGCACCAGGGCAAGAGCAATTCCGACCATGGATACTGCATCCTCGGTTATTCTCGATGAGGTTTTCGGGGGCTGGTTTTCCAGCCCCCGAACCTCGGTTCTACACCAGCCGAACCTTCGCCACGGCTTCGGCCACCTGCGCGCGGAAGGATTTGGATTCCCATGCGGTTTCGTGGAAATAGAACACGAAGGTCTGCACCAGCGGCTCGATGAGGCCGATACCAAGCGCCACTTTCCAGTCGCCCGAGAGCGCGAACGCCACCAGCGTCGCCACGGTGATGTGCATGCAGCAATAGGTCAGGGTTTTGGCAATGCGGCGCTGTTTGATGGTCATGGCATTCTCCTCACCCTCACCATAGCGCCACCCCATCAATTGACAAAATTGATTGTTTTTATGTCTACTATTGATATCATGAATTAATAATGATCGTCATTGCGAGGAGCGCAGCGACGCGGCAATCCAGAAGCTTCAGTATAGGGAGAGTTCTGGATTGCTTCGCTTACGCTCGCAATGACGGGAGATGGAGAAGACCATGAACCTACGCGATTTAAGTTACGCTCAGGCACTGGCCGAAACGCTGCATTTCGGCGAGGCGGCGAAGCGCTGCCATGTCAGCCAGTCCACCCTGTCGATCCAGATCAAGAAGCTGGAAGAATCGCTCGGCACGCCGCTGTTCGAACGCGACGCCAAAACCGTACGCCTGTCGGAAGCGGGGGCCGCGCTGCTCCCCACCATCCGCAAAATCCTTGAGGGCGCGAGCGACCTCACCCGCCACGCCCAAGCCCTGCGCGACCCGCTGGCAGGCACCGTGCGGCTGGGCGCGTTCCCCACCCTCGCCCCCTATCTGCTGCCGCACATCATGCCCGACCTGACGCAGGCGCTGCCCAATGTGCGCTTCGAGCTGATCGAGGAAAAAACCGAAACGCTCGTCGCACGCCTGCTTGAGGGCTCGCTCGATGCCGCCTTCATCGCCCTGCCCGCCGACTATGCGCGGCTCGATGCGCTTGCCCTGTTCGCCGAGCCGTTCTGCCTCGCCGTCGCGCCCGGCGACCCGCTCGCCCGCGAGCGCAAGCTGAAGCTCGACGACCTCGCCCGCGCCAATATCCTGCTGCTCGATGAGGGCCACTGCCTGCGCGCGCAATCGCTGGAATTGTGCCAGCGCATCGGCATCGGCGAATCGCAATCCTACCGCGCCACCTCGCTGGAGACGCTGCGCCACATGGTGGCGAGCGGTGCGGGTGCCACGCTCATGCCGCAACTGGCCGTCAAACCCGATGACGGGCTGGTCTACCTGCCCTTCCAGAACCCCACGCCGCAGCGCCATATCGCGCTGGTGTTCCGCTCGTCCACCGCCCGGCGGGTGTTGTTTGCGCGCATGGCGCAAGAGGTTCGCCACAGCATTAAAGCCGTAGAAGGCCTGAAAGTGCTTGCAGCGAGCGGGGTTGCGCGACAGAATTAATGCATATTTTGGAGTGATTCCCGCCCATGAGCGACAGCCAACGCAAATACGCCACTGCCCAGCACCCCACCATCGAGGCCCTCATTCACGGCCTCTATAAATACGCCGACCGCAAGCAGGCGCTATCGCGTTTCAAAAACATCACCGGCAATTTCGTGCTCAGCAAAGACCAGCCCGAATCGACCGCCGACGATCCCGTCGTGCATTTCTGGATCAAGGGTTTTGGCGTCACGCCCGAGGAAGAAACGCAAGGCTATACCGGCCATTTCTGTGAGATGCGCCTCGGCGTGAACGACAAAGGCCAGCACACGCTGACCGCCACGAAGGTCGATAAACCCATCGCCAACCACCCGCAGAAAAAACGCCTGCAATCGAAGCACCCCAACTGGGGCCACCCGGTAATGCGCGCGGTAAAAAAAGGCAAACTCTACGATTCACTGGATGCCGCGACATCCGAGCTGGAATTGCTGCATGTCGAGTTCCCGGAAGTGTCGATTCCCGGCATCAACAAGCTCTACATCATCCTCTACGAAAAGCGCGAAGGCATTAAACAGCCCACCCGCAAAATCGCGCTCGAACTCGAAGCGCGCGAGGATAAATTCATCATTCTCTGCCGCGATAATGAAAAAGGCGCGGCACCGCCCGCCAGCAAGCAGCCGCCCAGCGCCACCGATGCAGGCGCCGCCCCTGTCCGCCCCGCCAACGTGACCGGCCCGCTGGCGAAAGAAACGCCCAAACAGGTGGGCTCCTTCACCGCGCAGGAATTGCTGCGCAAAAAAAAGCGGGCGATGAAGCGCAAGAAATCCGACCCGCGCATCAGCAAAAAAATCGCGACCAACCCCCACGACGAATAAATCGCCCCCTTCCCGGTGGCCGGCATGCATGCGTTATTACCGTGAAAGGAACAACGCATGCCAAAATATATCCGCCGCACATCCTCCCGCAGCTCCAGCACCGATAGCTTACGCGATGCATTGCTAAACGAGTTGCAACGCGAAGGCGAAAAACTGGTTCAGCAACTGACCCGCCAGCTCAGCAGTGAGTTGGAAAAAGAACTGACACGGCTGGTGCAAGCAGACACGGGCAATAGCAGCAGCACGGGCAGCGCAACGGGCAATGCCGCCGCGGCGCTGCCGGGGCTTGAAACCGCCGCCCGCCTTGCCGGCACCGCCCTCACCTACGCCCTCACCCGCACGCACACCCGCACCAGTAGCAGTGAAAGCAGCCGCTCGGTCGAGGCGGAGCAGCGCTTCCGCAGCAGCAGTTCGCAAACCCAGTTGGCCGCGCGCACCGAACTGGCGCGCAGCGAGCGCAACCTATAACGCCGATGCATGGAACCGT
Organism: Rickettsiales bacterium; assembly: GCA_044341105.1. Lineage (GTDB taxonomy): Bacteria > Pseudomonadota > Alphaproteobacteria > Rickettsiales > UBA3002 > QFOX01. The sequence goes on from JBIISI010000073.1 coordinate 4,642, forward strand.
TGCGCAATCAGCAATGGGCCACGGCGCAAAACTCCCTATGCTTTGCCCTGATGAAGACTGCATGTCTTGTGCTACGGCGTTGGCCTTAACGGTCAACGCCTTTTTTCTTCGCAACGCAAAATTAAATTCACGCAACTGTCACACACATGCTTGCCAATTTTGGTAAGCTCTTGGTATGAGCATCGCAGCAACCACACAGCATTCATTTTACGCCCCTATGTTCGACCCCAATGAATTTATCCAACTGCGCGACGACGGGTTCGCCCTGTGCACGAACCCCATGGCTGATGGCGGGCTGGAAGCCATCATGGTGAATACCGGGCTGGCGGGCGAAAATTTGCGGAACTTTGAATCCTCGATCAAACGCATGGTGCTCTCCAAATTATTCTCGCCCAAATTCGGTGAAGTCATCCTCACCGCCACGCGCCTGCGCCAAAACGAACTCGCGTAAGGCGCTTTCGGTAGTTTCCCTTGAATGCGCCAGCCACGGCGTGCTACAAGATGCGCCATGGATCGCCCCCGATACGAGCAATTCGGTATCAATATCGAAGAACAAGGCAACACGACGCACGTCTTTAAAAACGAGGTGCTCATCGGTTCGTTCACCATCGACATTGCCGCGCGTAAACTGAAATTCGATTTCCCCGGCAATAAATTCTTCAATTATTTCGCCTACATCGCCTCCGATCGCCCCAGCAATCGGGTGAAATGGGTGAACGAAAACCTCGCCCAGGATTCGATGGATAATTTGCAGGCAGGCGTGGCGTTCCTTGGCTTTGCCAAATTCGAGGAAATGATGGCGGTGGCCATGGAGAATGCAGCACGCGACGAGGAGAACGGGCATGGCGACCAAGCCTCCGGCAACCCCGCCATCCACTAATCCATTTCTGGAAGATGTCGATAAAATGTCGCCGCAGGAGCTGGCCGACTACCTCTATGCGCTGGCGGAGGAAATCATTTCCAGCCCGCAGGAATACAAAATCAAAATGGGGCTGGAGCAGCTCGATATCGCTGAACTCGATAACATCGACCTCAACACCCCCCAGGGCCGCCGCAAGCTGGCCAAACTGCTGCGCCTGCTGGCCGAGCAGGCCTTGCGTAGCAAGGAAGTCTTCCAAGCGAGCATTGTCGATAAATCGCAGGATAAGGGTCGCGGTCGCTAATCTCAGGCATAAAAAAAGGCCGCCCGAAGGCAGCCTTTTTCCCCAATGTTTGCTAACCCGATCGGTTAGATGGCTTTTTTAGCCTTTTTGCCGGCATTGCCCGCTTCCATTGCGATCACCGCTTCATTCAGCACGCCCAGCACGCGAATCACATGCGGGTTGGCGATGTAATAGAAAATCTGGCGTTGTTCGCGGCGCGAGCCCAGCACCCCCTCGCGGCGCAGCTTGGAAAGATGCTGTGACAGGGCCGGCTGGCTAACTTTCACGCTCTGGTTCAGCTCCGATACGTTCTTCTCACCGTTCAGCAGCAGCGTGACGATGTGAAGGCGGTAATAATTACCAAGCACTTTCAGGATTTGCGAAGCCTTCTTGGTATGATTCTGATCTTTAAACATGGACGTTCCTTAATCTTTTTTTCATGAATTTTAATGTTGCCCAAGGGTGAAGTAGCGCATTTTCAACCAAATACAACCGCCGACGTATAAACGTTGCGTTTCCATTTATTATAAAAAGGAAGGGCATCAAAAACCGATGTGGATAGGCCACTATTAAGTTACGAATAATTTAGTATCCGCTAATGGCGCAGTTGTTCATCGTCCTCGTCGCTGGCTTTTGGCTTTAAAGCGCGCTCATCTTCCACCTCGACCCAATCGGTAATCGGCTCGGGCGGGCGCGCCAGCGCGTTGCGGAGCACCTCATCCACATGATCGACGGGGATAATGGTAAGCAGGCGCTTCACGTTATCGGGGATGTCTTCAAGGTCTTTCTCATTTTCCTTGGGAATCAACACCGTGGTAATGCCACCGCGCAGCGCCGCGAGGAGCTTTTCCTTTAGCCCGCCAATGGCCAGCACACGCCCACGCAGCGTCACCTCGCCGGTCATGGCCACGTTTTTCTTCACCGGAATACCGGTTAATACCGACACGATGGTGGTGGTCATGGCGATACCGGCGCTTGGGCCGTCTTTCGGCGTGGCCCCCTCGGGCACATGCACGTGGATGTCTTTCTGTTTGAACAGCACCGGCTTGATGCCAAAATCGAGGCTTCGGCTCTGCACATAGCTGTAGGCCGCCTGCACCGATTCCTTCATCACGTCTTTCAGGTTACCGGTATATTTGATGCCGGTCTTGCCGCCCGGCACCGTCACCGATTCGATCAGCAGCAAATCGCCACCGGTTTCTGTCCATGCAAGGCCCGTGGTCACGCCCACCTGGTCGTTTTTCTCGGCCTCGCCATAGCTGGTTTTGCGCACCCCAAGGTAATCACCAAGGTTCTTGCGCGTGATCGCAACTTTGGTTTTACCCTTCATCATGATCTCACGCACGGCCTTACGCGTCATCTTGGCGATTTCGCGTTCAAGGTTACGCACCCCAGCCTCGCGCGTGTAGTAACGTATCGTGTCGCGCAGCGCATCTTCCGAGATGCTGAATTCTTCTTTCTTCAGCCCATGGTCTTTCATCTCTTTGGCAATGAGGTGATCCTGTGCGATGGCGACTTTTTCATCTTCCGTGTAGCCCGACAGGCGAATCACTTCCATACGGTCGAGCAGCGGACGCGGCATGTTCATCGAGTTCGCGGTGGTAATGAACATCACGTCGCTCAAATCGTAATCGACTTCGAGGTAATGGTCGTTGAACTGCTTGTTCTGCGCCGGATCGAGCACTTCGAGCAGCGCCGCTGCCGGGTCGCCGCGGAAATCGTTGCCCATTTTGTCAATCTCGTCGAGCAGGATCATCGGGTTGCTCGACTTCGCCTTTTTCATGCTCTGGATGAGCTTGCCCGGCATCGACCCGATATAGGTGCGGCGGTGGCCACGAATTTCGGCCTCGTCACGCACGCCGCCGAGCGAGATTTTAATGTAGTTGCGCCCGGTTGCCTTCGCGATGGACCGCGCCAGCGAGGTTTTTCCCACGCCGGGAGGGCCGACGAGGCACAGGATGGGCCCCTTGATGGTTTTGGTGCGCGCCTGCACGGCGAGGTATTCGAGGATGCGCTCTTTGACTTTCTCGAGGCCGGTATGGTCGGCATCCAAGATGGTCTGCGCGGCATCGAGGTCGCGCTTCACTTTCGTGGGTTTCTTCCACGGCAGCGACACCATCCAGTCGAGGTAGTTGCGAATGACGCCGGCCTCGGCGCTCATGCTCGACATGTTTTTCAGCTTCTTGAATTCGGCTTCCGCTTTCTCGCGTGCTTCTTTGCTGAGTTTCGCCTTTTTGATTTTTTCTTCGAGTTCGGAATTCTCATCCTTCTCGCCGTCCAGCTCGCCCAGCTCTTTCTGGATCGCTTTGAGTTGTTCGTTCAAATAATATTCGCGCTGGGTTTTTTCCATCTGGCGCTTCACGCGGCTGCGAATGCGTTTTTCGGTGTTCAGCACCCCGATTTCCGATTCCATCAGCGCATAGACCTGCTCCAGGCGCTGCGCCACGCCGGTGATTTCCAGAATCTCCTGCTTGGCGGGAATGTCGATGCTCATATGCGCCGCAACCGTATCGGCCAGCACGCTGGGGCTGGTGATTTTGCTGACCGCGCCGAGCGTCTCGGGCTGGATTTTCTTATTCAGCTTCACGTATTCTTCGAACTTGGAAATCACCGAGCGGAACATGGCTTCGGTTTCCACCGGGTCGCCCACCGGCTCCTCCAGCGGCTCGTGCGTCACTTCATGGAATTCGGCGTTTTCGACAAAGCCGGTGATGCGGCAGCGGCTCACCCCTTCCACCAGCACTTTCACCGTGCCATCGGGCAGGCGCAGCAATTGCAGCACGGTCGCCAACGTGCCCACGCGGAACAGGTCTTCCTGGTTCGGCGCATCCTGCGAGCCATTTTTCTGGCTGACGAGAATGATGCGGTTATTCGCCTTCACCACCGATTCCAACGCCTTAACGGATTTTTCGCGGCCCACAAACAGTGGCACGACCATGCCGGGAAAGACCACGATGTCGCGCAGGGGCAACACGGGAAGCGTCTGGGGGGCGGAACTGCTCATAAAACCCTCGAATCTGGGGAAGAAAAGAATGAAAGTGTGCTAGAGCATATAGGTGGTCGCGGGCGATTGTAAAGCCCCACTAGCAAAGCGTTCACGCCCTTTTGTTCAGGATTCATTAACGTTTACCCGCTATGCTAACGATGGAGTTTTCCATGCCCGTTTTGCCTTCACATGCCCGCGCGCGCCACACCGGCTTCACCCTGCTTGAAATGTCGGTGGTGATTGTGGTGATTGGCCTGATTGTGGGCGGCATCGTTGCCGGCCAGTCGGTCATTCGCCAGACCCAGCTTTCCGCCGTCATCAGCGAGGCACAACAATATAAAAGCAGCGCCAACCGCTTCCGCGACCTCTACAAGGCCCTGCCCGGCGACTATGTGGATGCCTCCGAATATTGGAGCGGCACCAGCGGTGGCAACGGGAACGGCGCCATCGAACTTTTCGGCGAGAATTATCGTTTCTGGCAGCATCTGGCGCTCGCCGGGCTCATCAGCGGCAATTACACCGGCACCGTGAGCCCGCTGGCCAATACGACCGTGCCGGCGATCAATGTGGCCGTTCCCGCAAGCCGCCTGAGCACCGCGTTCTGGTCGGCAGGCTATCTCAGCCAGCTAAGCACGGTGAACCATGAATTCGGCTACAGCGACCTCGCCAATCTCCAGAACAATTACCTCATTCTTTCCGGCCGCAATATCAGTGGCTGGTGGATCGCACAAAGCGCCCTCACGCCCGATGAAGCCCTGCAGATCGACAGTAAAATCGACGATGGCCGCCCGGCGCTGGGCGATGTGCGCGGCGGTTTCCCCAACAACACCAGTTGCGTGACCGGCAACACCAGCGGTGCCTCGTACAACGCGACGGGTAATACCGGCCAGGGCTGCGCGCTCGGCTTCATTCTGCGCTAGGGTTTGCATCGCTTGACTGCCGGGAGATTTTGACAAGAAAGAACCTGTTATGCCGGGCCTGTCCCGGCACAAGGCCGGGTGACCCCCTTATTGCTTACTGACACTGCAGAATCATGCCCTCCCCAGAGCTGGGGGGTTTTGTCGGATACCAAAAAAGGGGGCGTGCCAGAATTGGCACGCCCCCTTTGGGTTTTTGGAATTAGGCCTTCTTGCCGGTTTTCTTGCCACCGGTTTCGTGGCCCATGATCGGTTGGCCCGCACCGTTGATCACATCGGCGCTGATGCTCACTTCTGAGACATCTTCCATGCCCGGCACTTCGTACATCAGATCCATCAACGCCTCTTCCATGATGGCGCGCAAGCCGCGTGCCCCGGTTTTGCGCTTGATGGCTTTTTGTGCG
>JBIISI010000116.1:0-3342 GCA_044341105.1 Rickettsiales bacterium
TGCGGAGCAATCCGCCCCTCTTTTTTTGTTTCCCGTCATCAAACCGTCATCATGGGGCGCTAGGGTGCATGCGTTCGCTCCTGTTTTATTTACCTTGCGTGATGGAACAGGTGCCTGACCCGCACCCACGACGGATGCGGCGCAGGCAATAGCGTGCGGAGACGACCGATGTTTAAGGACGATCCCTATATCGTGATTATTGCCGTGCTCATTGGCATTGGCATCATCATTGGTTTTTGTGTTTCATGCAGCAGCAAAAATCGCCCGTGACTATGGGTGTTTGTGTGCTGCATCGCTCCGCTTCAGAGGGTGCCCGTTTCCGCTTAGGAACGGCCCCTCTGAAAGTTTACGCGGTTGGCAATGCCGACTGCCCCTTGCTGAGAATCGCGTTCAGCTGGTGCGTCACTTCGGGAATGTCGGCCATGCCATCGACCGTTTTCAGGATACCGCGATCATTGTAATATGGAATGATCGGCGCGGTTTGCGCATGGTAGGCTTCCAGGCGCTTGGCCACCGTTTCGGCATTGTCGTCGGCCCGGCGCGAGAATTCGGTGCTGCCACAGGCATCGCACTTGCCCGCTTCCACCGGCTGGCGGAAGGTGTCGTGGTAGCCCGCGCCGCATTGCGCGCAGCTATAGCGGCCCGAAATGCGCGCCACCAGCGCTGCATCGTCCACCTTCAACTCGATCACCGCATCCAGGCGCTTATCTTCCTCGAACAGCATTTCATCGAGCGCAAGGGCCTGCGCACGGGTGCGCGGAAAGCCGTCGAGGATAAAACCGTTCGGGCAATCGCCCAGCGCATCGCGGATGATGCCGATCATGATATCGTCGCTCACCAACTGGCCCGCCTCCATCACCGCTTTCGCTTTCAGGCCGATGGGGGTGCCCGCTTTTACCGCCGCGCGCAGCATGTCGCCGGTCGCCAGTTTCTTCAGCTTGTAGGTCTCGCTCAGGAAATCGCTTTGCGTACCCTTCCCCGCTCCCGGCGGGCCAAGCAGAATAATGTTCATGGCTATTTGCGTCCTTTCAGGCGCGATTTTTTGATAAGCGCTTCGTACTGGTGGGCGAACAGGTGCGACTGCACCTGCCCGACGAAATCGATAATCACGTTGACCACGATGAGCAGCGACGTGCCACCGAGATAAAACGGCACCGCGTATTCCGCGATCATGATTTCGGGAATGGTGCAAACCAGCACCAGATACGCCGCCCCCACCACCGTCAGGCGGGTGAGCACGTAGTCAAGGTAATCGGCGGTATTTTTGCCGGGGCGGATGCCCGCGATGAACCCGCCGTTCTTGCGCAGATTATCGGCGGTTTCGGTGGGGTTGAACACGACCGCCGTGTAGAAGAAGCAGAAGAACACGATGATCGCCACATACAGCGCGATGTAGAGCGGCTGGCCATGCGCGAGGTAGCTGCTCGCGGTGCGTAGCCATTCCGGCCCGCCCTCGGCGTTGAAGCTGGCGATGGTGAGCGGGAACAGCAGAATGGAGCTCGCGAAAATCGGCGGAATCACGCCTGCGCTGTTCAGCTTCAGCGGCAAATGGGTGTTTTCGCCCTGCATAATTTTATTGCCGACCTGGCGTTTAGGGTACTGGATGAGGATGCGGCGCTGCGCGCGCTCCATGAACACGATGAGCGCGATGAGGCCAAGCGCCACCGCAACGATGAGCAGGATTACCGGCGTGGAAAGCACGCCCTTGCGGCCCAGCTCGAACATGCTGGCCAACGAGCTGGGCAGGTTCGCGATGATGCCGGTGAAGATGATAAGCGAGATGCCCTGCCCGATGCCGCGCTGGGTGATCTGCTCGCCCAGCCACATCAGGAACATGGTGCCGCCGGTCAGCGTCATCATGGTGGTGACGATGAAGAACATGCCCGGCTCGATCACCGCCGACATGCCATTCGGCCCCTGCATATTCTCGAGCCCCACGGCAATGCCGTACGATTGGAACAGCGCCAGCACCAGCGTACCATAGCGCGTCCATTGGTTGATTTTGCGGCGGCCGGATTCGCCCTCTTTTTTCATTTGCGCCAGCGCCGGCACCGCCACCGACATCAGCTGCATAATGATGCTGGCCGAAATGTAGGGCATCACCGCGAGGGCAAAAATGGTCATGCGGCCCAGCGCACCACCGGAGAACATGTTGAACACGCCAAGCACGCCCCCGGCATGCTGCGCCATGATGGCGGCCAGTGTTTGCGGGTCGATACCGGGAATGGGAATGTAGGTGCCAAGGCGGTACACAATAAGCGCGCCCAGCACGAACAGCAGGCGCTGTTTCAGCTCGGTCGCACGGCCCAGCGTGGCGAAATTCATGTTGGCGGCAAGGCGTTCGGCGGCGGAGACCATGAGGCATTCTTTCCGTAGTGTTATTTGTTGATGCCTACATGCGCACGCACGCGCGGACTGTCAAGCCTTTCGCTTGAGTTTTTAGCAGTTTGCATGGCGCACAAAATGCAATATAGTGGGGCCAATGAAACAGGCATTCTCATTGATTGAATTATCAATTGTACTTGTCATTCTTGGGCTGCTCACCGGCGGCATTCTGGCCGGGCAATCCCTCATTCGCGCCGCCGAGCTGCGGAGCATCAGCGCCGACTACACGCGCTACAGCACGGCGACCTACAGCTTTAGAGATAAATATTTCGGCATCCCCGGCGATTTAACCAACGCCGTGCGTTTTTGGGGTGTCCGCCCCGGTGCCACGACCGGCAACGAAAGTTCATGCCACACCCTCATTTTTATCTATACCGGCACCTGCAATGGCGATGGGAACGGTGCGCTCGTGAACACCGTCAATGAGGCGGTGTGCCCGGAGCGTTTTTTATTCTGGCAGCATCTGGCTTTGGCGGGGCTGATCGAGGGGAAGTATAGCGGTGCCACCACCAATACCAGCACCTGCGCCATGCTGGGCGGACAAAATGTTCCCAACGCAAAACTTAATACGACATGGAGCGTTTCCTGGGGCCTTCCGGTGAATGGCGGCAGCGATCCCGAGTTCTTCGAGCGGACGCCCCCAACCGCAAACTTCATGCGGATCGGCTACGTGCTTACCGCTGCGGAAGTGTGGAATATTGACCAGAAAATGGATGATGGCAAACCGGCACTCGGCAAGGTTTTCATCAATAAACGTACATCGAGCTGGATGCCCAATTGCGCGACCAGCGATGCCGTCACGGCGGAATACGACCTTACCGCCACCACCAAAAATTGCGCACCCCTGCTTTCCATTTAAGCACCGCCCGTGGTGGCACCCAATAAAAAAGGCCGCCCGTTTCGGGGCGGCCTTTGGTATTTTGAACCTTAGTCCAACTAGGCTTTGATCGCCTTGCC
>JBIISI010000074.1:0-9780 GCA_044341105.1 Rickettsiales bacterium
ACGTTCGATATTTCGGTCGATAGCTTTAGCGCCGGGCGGATCGCCGTGTATGTCACCGACCTGTTGACCGGCGAGCGCCGCCGCGCCACGGCGGATGATTACACCCCTACGGCCAATACCATTGCCTATGTGCGGTTTGATTTCGGCTCGCGCGGGCTGCGCCTGATCGAGATTTACCAGGACTACCTCAACCGCTTCCTTGCCATCAACGTGCCGACGACCGATAGCATCTGGAAATACCAGATGCCCGCCCAACCCAAAATCGCCGTGAACTGGGATAGCTACAGCAACAACATCATGTCGGCCGCCAGTGGCGATGCGACCCAGAACAACGTGCTAAGCCTGAGCGTGATTGATTACATGGCCGCGCGCCTTGGCAGCCAGAACATCACCTCCTTTGGCGTGGCGGCGACCGGGCTCGTTGCCAATGGCTCTGGCACCGACACGACCTACATCCAGCGCATTCAGAACGGCGACATGAATGCAGCCCGAGTCGGGGATTTTGACCTCATCTACAGCCCGTTCTCGCTAAACGATACCGCCTATGCCGAGGCGACCGTTACGGCGGCGGCGGTGACCTATTTCCAAGCGTTGCGCGCTGCCCAGCCCAATGCCATCATTGTTTCCGCCGGGCCGCAAACCTCGAACACCTCAACGCCCACGCAGGCACGGTTCGATGCCTACCGGGCCGCGTTCCTGTCGGTGGCAGATGCCAACATGATCTGGCTCGATAACAGCCCGTCCGGCGAGAACTGGATGTTCGGTAATGCCAGCGGCGGCATTAACCAAGCCATCATCGGGACGGACAACACCCACCTGAACAAGGCCGGTGCCGCCTATCTCGGCGAGCGCATCGGGGCCAGCATTATTAACGCCCTACGCGGTAAATACGGCCTGTAGGGAGGATCGGTTTTACCCCAAGCCTTAGTGGGTGGGGGGAGAGGATGTTAGCGCATCCTGAACCGCGAGCGGGCATAGGTTTTAATTAGGGCGAATTCGCCCTAATTAAAGGCCGCAATAGTAAGAGAGGCGTTTAATAGTATAAACGCATCAATAAGGCTCGCTGAAACGTAGGGAAAGTGGTGATCCGGGTGGGGGTCGAACCCACGACAACACGATTAAAAGTCGTGTGCTCTACCAACTGAGCTACCGGATCACGGACGCTGTCGCGTTTTGGAAGGCGCAACTTACGGATAATCAAGCCATTGTCAAGCGCTCGCGCGCAAGAAATCCGACAAATTTTCTAACGGCTGATTTTTCAGCTAAATGGCGGCTTCCACCATGATTTCCACCGCCCAGTCGGGGCTGGCCAGTTTTGCTTCCACCGTGGCGCGCACGGGTGTGTGGCCGGGGCTCACCCAGGCGTCCCACACGCGGTTCATTTCGCCGATGGTGGTAATGTCGGTGAGCCAGATATTGGCCTTCAGCAGTTTGGATTTGTCGCTGCCCGCCTGCACGAGCAGCGCGTCGATCTGGGCGAGGATGTCGGCGGTTTGCGCCGCCACGCTTTGCCCGCCGGTGGTTTCGGCCACCATGCCGGAGAGGTAGATTTTGCGGTCGTAAATCACGGCTTCGCTCATGCGCGGGCCGGGTTCGATGCGGGTGATACTCATGTGAGATAGGCCTTTCGGTAATGGGTGAGGGCGTCGCGGATTTCGCCGCGCAACAGGTACAGCGCGACGATATTCGGCAATGCCGCGCCAAGAATCAGCAGGTCGGAGAAATCGACCACGATACCAAAATTCAGCACCCCGCCCATGAAGCAGGCGAGGGCGAACAGCAGGTAATACAGCTTCACCAGCTTGCGCCCGAACAGGTAGCTCCAAGCGATTTCGCCGTAATAACTCCAGCCCAGCGTGGTGCCATAGGCGAACAGAAACACATTCACCGCGAGCAGGATGGTGAACCATTCCCCCACGCTGGCGAAGGCCTTGGCAGCAATCAGCACGCCGTCGTTCAGGCTCGCGCCCTCATGCGCGCCGGTGACGACGATCATCAGCCCCGTGAGCAGCGCGATGATGGCGGCGAAGAGCGGTTCGATGAGCGCGACCGCACCCTCGCGCACGGGCTCGCGCGTTTGGGCCGCCGCGTGGGCGATGGGGGCCGAGCCAAGCCCCGCCTCGTTGGCAAACAGCGCGCGCTTGAAGGCCACCACCAGCATGCCCAGCATGCCGCCTTCCACGGCGGATGCATCGAACGCGCCGCGCAGCATGAGGCCCAGCGCGTGCGGCAGTTGTTCCACATGAAACGCCATGATGATAAGCGCGCAGATGAGGTAGAGAATGCCCTTCATGGGGGTCACCGCTTCGGCCACCTTGGCGATGCGCTTAATGGAGCCGAACAGCACGAGCAGCACCAGCAGCGCAAACCCCGCCGCGATCACCCAGACCGGCACATTCGGCAGTTCGTGGCTCATGATTTTCGCCACCGAATTCGACTGGAACATGTTGCCGCCACCAATCGCCCCACCGAGAATAAAGACAGCAAACAGCGCGGCCAGCACTTTGCCCAGCGTGCCATAGCCGCGCGCGCCCAACCCGTCGCGCAGATACTGGATCGGCCCGCCAAACACTTTGCCGTTGGCATCGAGCTTGCGGTATTTCATGCTGAGCGTGACCTCGGCGAATTTGGTGGCCATGCCGAACATGCCCATCAGCACGATCCAGAAAATGGCACCCGGCCCACCGACCGCCACCGCGACCGACACCCCTGCAATCGAGCCCAGCCCCACCGTGGCGGCAATGGCGGAAAGCAGCGCCTTGAGCGGGCTGATCTCGCCGCCACCGCCCGCTTCGGGCCGCTTGCCGGTGGCAATGGCGAAGGCATGGCCCAGCAGGCGCACATTCACCAGCCGCAAATACACGGTGAAAAACAGCGCCGCGACCACCAGCCACAGCACAATGAACGGGAACCCGGCGACAGGATAGAACAACACCGCCGAAAGTACGGCGACGATGGGCGATAAAACCGGTTCGATCTGGGCGCTGAAATCCATGCAAAAACTCTCGGAAGAAACACTAAACCAGCAACTTATCTAGCCCATCGTCATGCGATTGTCACATTCCGATGTTACACTGGAGAATGAAGGAGTGTCGCGTGAGTGAACCGGCCAACCATGCCAGCCTATCCGACGACCAGTCCCTCGGCGATAAAAAGCTGAAACTGGCGGGCTACAGCTATGTGCTGGGCGATGCGGCGATGGTGGCTGCCAGCGCTGCGCGCGAGGGGGGTGCCGGGTTCCGCGGCGGTGTCGCCGGCGGCGCGATCTGGGCGGCGGGCGGCGCGGCCATGGCGCATTTTGGCAATCCGGGCACGGAAAAACAGCTCGAACTGCTGGCCAACAAGCTCGAAGGCCACCTCAAAAAAGCGGGCTACAGCATTCCCGCCGACGTGCGCGAACAGAGCGCGCTGCTGCGCAAAGAAACCTTCTGGCAGAAAATCGGCGATTTTTTCTACGAGCACCCGTCCGAGATGCTGAATGCATCCTATGCGATTGGTTCGGGGTTCCTCGTGAAATCCGGGCTGGGGCAGATGCAGGCGGGCAAGGCGCGCCTGCTGCCGGGCAAAGGCAATGTCGCTACCGATTTCTGGATCGGTGCGATTGTCGGCACCGGCGCGCTTATTGGCCTGTTCGCCAAGGAAGACCCGCAGGCGCGCGAAAAAGCGAGCGGCGGCACGATGGTCGATAAGGCCATCGCCTATGTGCGCGAAAAACCCCTGCGCGCCAGCAGCGCACTGTATTTCGTCAATAACGGTTTCCTGTTTGAGAAAGCGCGGCAGGATTGGCGCGGTGCGGCGGCGGCGGGCGCGTTTGCGCAAAAAAGCTTCAAGCCGCATTATTTCTCGACGCTGCAACTGGCGACCTATCTGTTCGCCAACACCATGCTGTTTCTCTCGCCGCGCAGCCAGATCGCGCCGCAACTGCCCGCCGAGGGCGTGGCGCAACTGGAAGACGCCGCGGCGCGCATCATCGCCGCGCAACCGCCACAGCTGCAGCAGGCCATGCTGCAGGATGTGAGCCACTACATGGCCAGTCAAAAAGGCGTGGGGCAGGATGCCCCCGCGATTGCCGATATGCTCGCCCGGCGCATCACCGAGCTGACCGACCAGCGCATGCAGCAGGCGGCGAATGATGTTTCATGGACCGGGCGCGAGCAGGCGCGCATGGCCGCCGAGCCTGCCACGCAGCGCTAAATTACAGGCTCTCAGTAATGGCTTTTGCCGCCGCGGCGCGGTCGGGCGCATCGGTGATCGGGCGGCCAACCACGAGGTAATCCGCGCCGCGCTCCAGCGCTTCCTTCGGCGTGAGGATGCGCTTCTGGTCGCCCTGCGCCGCGCCTTCGGGGCGAATGCCGGGCACCACCAGCTGCAAATCATCGCCGCAGGCTTTGCGGATGGGGGCGATTTCAAACGGCGAACAGACCACCCCGTCGAGCCCGGCGCTTTGCGCGAGGTCGGCAAGGCGCAGCACCTGATCCTGCACGGTGTCCTGGAAGCCGATCAGCGAAATGTCGTCCTGATCGAGGCTGGTGAGCAGCGTGACGCCGATCACCAGCGGGCGTTCCTTGCCGGTAATCTGCGCGATTTTGTCGGAGGCGTCGATCGCCGCCTGCAACATGCCGCGCCCGCCGCTGGTGTGCACCGTCATCATGAAGGTGTTCATGCCCGCGGTGGCGGCAATGGCTTTGGCGACGGTGTTGGGAATATCGTGGAATTTGAGGTCGAGGAACACCGGCACGCCGAGCTGCGTGATCTGGCGCACGCCCGCTGCGCCGTTGGCGGTGAAAAACTCCAGCCCAAGCTTCACCGCGCCCACATGCGGCGTTACTTCACGCGCAATGTCGGTGGCGTTTTGGATCTCGTTTGTATCCAGCGCGCAGATGATGGGGTTTTTGAGGCTCGCATGCGTCATAGGGTGGCAGCGTAACGCAGTTTATTCGGAAATGAAAACCGTTTCGCCACTGACCACGGTGCGCATGGCTTTGCCGGTCGCTTCCGCGCCATCGAAGGGCGAGTTTTTCGATTTGCTGTGCAGCGTGTCGTTGCGGATCGTCCAGCGCTTGTCGAGGTCGATCAGCACGAGGTCGGCCGGGGCACCTTTTCGCAGGCGGCCCGCATCGGCGCGAATAATATCGGCGGCTTTGTAGGTCATGGCGGCGAGCGCCTGCTGCAGGGTGATGTGGCCCTGGTTCACCAGGTTCAGCGACAGCGACAGCATCGTCTCCAGCCCCACAATGCCGAAGCTCGCCACATCCATCGGCACGCGCTTGCTATCGGCATCGTGCGGGGCGTGGTCGGTGGCGATGGCGTCGATCGTGCCGTCGCGCAACCCCTCGATGAGGGCGATTCGGTCGGATTCGGCGCGCAGCGGCGGGTTCATTTTGCTGAAGGTGCGGTAATCAATGACCGCCTCATCGGTGAGGATGAAATGGTGCGGGGCCACTTCGGCGGTCACGTTCACGCCGCGCGCTTTGCCCCAGCGCACCAGATCGACCGCTTCTTTGGTGCTGATATGCAGCACATGGTAATGCGCGCCGGTCAGCTCCGCGAGCAGGATGTCGCGCGCCACGATCACCGCTTCGCTCACGTTCGGGATGCCCTTGAGGCCCAGCTTGGTGGCGACCCAGCCTTCGTTCATGCAGCCGCCGCAGCTTAAGTTATGGTCTTCCGCGTGCTGCGCAATCGGCACGTTCAGCATCTTGCCCATGGTGAGCGCCTGGCGCATGACCTGCGCGTTCATCACCGGCAGGCCGTCGTCGGTGAACCCGCAGGCCCCGGCATCGACCAGCATGCCCATTTCGGTCAGGGCTTCGCCTTTCTGGCCTTTGGTGATGGCGGCATATGGGCGCACATTGACGTAGCTGGTTTCCGCCGCGCGTTTGTTCAGGAAGGCGAGCACGGTAATATCGTCGACCACCGGTTTGGTGTTGGGCATGGTGGCCACGGTCGTGACCCCGCCCGCCGCCGCGGCCATGCTGCCGGTTTCGATCGTTTCCTTGAATTCCTGCCCCGGCTCGCGGAAATGCACCTGAATGTCGAGCAGGCCGGGCGCCAGCACGTTGCCTGCGCAATCGATCACTTCCGCATCGCCGGTGCCTTCGTTGAAAATGCCCGCGCCGAAATCGGCGATCTGGCTGCCCACCGTCATCAGCCCGCCGAGCTGGTCGAGGCCGGATTCGGGATCGACCAGCCGCGCGTTGGTGTAGGCAATTTTTTTGCCGTCATTCGTGCGGGTGGGTTTAAAAAGCTGGCTCATGCATGACTCGTCAATAAAAGTTCCAACACCGCCTGACGCACCGCCACGCCGTTTTCGACCTGATCGAGGATGGCGCTGCGGTTGATGTCGTCGGCGACATCGGTGTCGATTTCCACGCCGCGGTTCATGGGGCCGGGATGCATAATCAGCGCATCGTCTTTCGCCGCGCGCAATTTGTCGTAGCTGAGGCCATAGCGCAGGAAGTAATCGCGCACGCTGGCGATGCCGGAGCCCGCCATGCGCTCGTGCTGGATGCGCAGCATCATCACCACGTCGGCGCCATCGAGCCCGTTGCGCATGTTGGTGGTGTAATCCACGCCGAAGCGGTCGACACCGGTCGGCATTAAGGTGGGTGGGGCAATAAGCGTAACATTGGCACCCAGTATTTTCAGCAAGTGAATGTTGCTGCGCGCCACGCGGCTGTTGGCGATGTCGCCGCAAATGGCCACTTTCAGGCCCTTGATCGCGCCCTTTTCGCGCTGGATGGTGAGGGCATCGAGCAGGGCTTGCGTTGGGTGTTCGTGCGCGCCGTCGCCGGCGTTGATCACGCAGGCATCGACCTTCTCGGCGATGAGCTGCACGGCCCCGGCGCTGGCATGGCGCACCACAATGGCGTCGGCGCGCATGGCGTTCAGCGTCATGGCGGTGTCGAGCAGGGTTTCACCTTTGCTGGTGCTGCTGGTGCTGGCGCTGATATTGATCACATCCATGCTCAGGCGTTTGCCGGCCAGTTCGAAGCTGGTGCGGGTGCGCGTCGAGTTTTCGAAGAACAGGTTAATCAGCGTGCGCCCGCCGAGGATTTTGTGTTTTTTGTCGATGGCGCGGTTGCGCTCGACATAGGCATCGGCCAGTTTCAGGATGGATTGAATATCCGCCGCCGCCATGCCTTCGATCTGAATCAGGTGGCGCGGCCAGGAAAGGGGGGTGCGTTGCGTTGGCTCCATCACGCCCCTTACTAACGGGCGCGGGCGAAAATGCAAGCGGTGACAAGCAAAAAGAAACCTGCTAGGCCAAGCCCATGAAACGGATCTATCTTCTCTGCCTGTTGCCGCTGCTTGCGGCGTGTGATGACGCCCAGACCCAAGGCTGGCTGGGCAATAAAGGCCACCGCGAAGCGCTCGACCAGCTGCCGGGGCCAGAGGTAGAGAGCGTGAACGGCACGCTGGAGCGGCAGGCGCGCGAGGCGATGGAAAGTGGCGACGTGCAGCGCGGTGCGCAGTTTTACGACCAGTTGCTGGGCTCGAAAAAGCTGACCCCGGCGGAAAAACTGCATTACAAAATCGGCTTTGCCGAGGCGATGCGCCGCATGGGCGATAACGACAAGGCCCTGACGGCGTTCGACGAGATCCTGAAAGAAGCGCCAGACAATCTCGACGCGCAGGAGAACCGGGGCCTCACCCTCATGGCGCTCGGCAAATCGACCGATGCCGGGCGGGCCTTTTCCGACATCATGAAAAAAGACGCCAAACGCTGGCGCACGCTGAATGCGCTTGGCATCCTGTTCGTCACCAAAAACATGGTGCCCGAGGCTATGGCCTATTTCACCGAAGCGCTGGCGCAAAGCCCGGATAACCCGTCGATCCTCAACAATGTGGGGCTGGCGCAGGCGGTCGATAAGAACTTCCCGCGCGCCATTGCGGCGCTGGAACAGGCAAGCCGCGTGGCGGGCAGCAATGGCCGTCGCCGTCAGGTCGATCTCAACCTCGCGCTGGTGTATGCCAGCTCGGGCGATGTCGACACCGCCAAAGAGATTGCGGGGAAATACCTGCAGGGCCCGGCGCTTGATAACAATCTCGGCCTGTATGCTCACCTCGCCAAAGACGACGCGCTGGCCAAAACCTACCTGAACATGGCCCTTTCGGGCAGTGAGGTGTTCTACCAGCGGGCGTGGAACAACCTCGATATTGTCGATAAAAACGGGGTGGCGCAGCCCGCCGGGAACGGCAAAAGCAAGCGCTAGTCGCGCGCCACGGCCAGCGCCGCAGGGGCCTGGCAGGTCGGCATCACTTCGATGCGATTGATGTTCACATGCGCCGGCTGCGCGATGGCCCAGCGGATGCATTCGGCAATGTCGTCGGCCAGCAGCGGCTGGGCGCCCGCATAGACCGACCCGGCGCGTTGCTCGTCGCCTTTGAAACGCACGGTGCTGAATTCGGTTTCCACCATGCCCGGCTCGATATTGGTGACGCGCACGGGGCTGCCCAGCAGATCGGCTTTCAGGTTCAGCGAAAACTGGGTGACGAAGGCTTTGGTCGCGCCATAGACATTGCCGCCGGGATAGGGGTAGGTGCCCGCAATCGACGACAGGTTGATGACATGGCCGCGCCCGCGCGCCTTCATGCCCGGCAGCAGCGCCCGCGTCATGCGCAGCAGGCCGAGGATGTTGGTTTCCACCATCTGCTGCCAGTCGTTCCAGTCCGTCCTGTCGGCGCTTTCCAGCCCAAGGGCGAGGCCCGCATTGTTCACCAGCACATCGACCGCCTGAAATTCGGCGGGCAGGGTGGCCAGCGCCGCCTCCATCGCCGCCCCGTCGCGCATGTCGAAGGCGAGGCAATGGGTGGGCACGTTCAGGCTGGCCGCCAGTTCGCGCAGCCGATCCTCGCGCCGCCCGGTGAGAATGAGGCGCACGCCCGGCCCGCGCGCCAGTAATTGCGCGGTGGCGCGCCCAATGCCCGCACTCGCGCCGGTGATGAGGATGGTGGTGGTCATGCGCGTTCCTTTTCTTTTGCGGCCACCCACAGCGCTTCCATTTCCTGAAGCGTGGTGTCGCGGAAGGGCTTGCCGCTTGCGGCCACGCCGTCTTCCACGGCGGCGAAGCGGCGGGTGAATTTGGCATTGGCGGCGCGCAGCGCATCTTCCGCGTCCACGTCCATAAAGCGCGCAAGGTTGACGACGGAAAACAGCAAATCGCCGATTTCTTCGGCGGTGTGCTTCGCGTCTGCGCTGGCGATTGCCTCCGCCACTTCGCCCAGCTCTTCGTGGATTTTCTCGACTACCCCATCGACCGTGGGCCAGTCAAAGCCCACGCGCGCGGCGCGTTTTTGCAGCTTCTGGGCGCGCATGAGGGCGGGCAGGGCGGTGGGCACATCGTCGAGCACGCGGGTTTGCTGCTTGCCCTTGCGCTCGGCTTCTTTGATGGTTTCCCAGTTGGCGGTCTGGGCGGCGGCATCGGCAATCGCCGCATCGGCGAACACATGCGGGTGGCGGCGGATCATTTTCTCGTTAATCGCCTGCGCGACATCCTCGAAGGCGAACAGTCCGGCCTCATCGGCCATCTGGCTGTGGAACACGACCTGTAGCAGTAAATCGCCCAGCTCACCCTTCAAATCCTGCATGTCGGCGCGCGCAATGGCGTCGGCCACCTCGTAGGCTTCCTCGATGGTGTAGGGCGCGATGCTGGCGAAATCCTGCTCCAGGTCCCACGGGCAGCCGCCGTTGGGATTGCGCAGGGTAGCCATGATGTCGAGCAGGCGGGCGGTGTGGGGAAGCATAGGGGTGCGAGTTGCGGGTTGCGGGTTGCCGGG
>JBIISI010000124.1:0-2694 GCA_044341105.1 Rickettsiales bacterium
GCCGTGCTGGGCAGTTCTTTATCCACCACTTCGGCCTGTGCGATGGCGGTCTGGTCGACCGGATCCCACAGCATAGGCTGCAGTTTGCGGTAGACATGGCCTTTGTTCACGAGGTCGAGGAAAGAAAGCTGGCTGAGGCGGCGCGAACTGTCGGAGATGGTGTGGTATTCCTGCGCCCAGTCGACGCTGAGGGCGATGGAGGTGAACAGCGCGCGGAATTCGGCGCGGGCTTCGTCGCTCACGCCCATGCATTCGGCGATGAAGGCTTCGCGGCTCATGTCGGTGGCGCGGATTTTTTTGATCTTCTCGACGAGGCGCTCGGTGGGCAGGCCGTTATCGTCGAAGCCCATGGGGTAGAACACGTTCTTGCCGCTCATGCGCTGGTAACGGGCGATGATATCGGCTTGGCAATAGCTGAACACATGGCCCATATGCAGCGTGCCACTGACGGTGGGGGGAGGAGTGTCGATGACATAGCTATCCTCGCGGGGCACGCTCGCGTCCCATGCATAGGTTTTGCTTTCTTCCCACTGGCGCTGCCATTTTTTCTCGGTGGCGGCGGTGTCGTATTGCGCGCTGAGCGCGGTCATTTTGTGTGTGTAGCTCATAGGGGCGGGGTTGTAGCGTGCTTTGCGCCCGCGCGCAATCCGCCAGATAGGGGCGGCGGCTAGTTGAGGCGGCGGCTGGGCAGGGGATGCTTACCACCGGGCGGGCCATCGACCGCGAGGGTGGCGTTGCCGATCAGGCGCGACAGGCGTGGCATGATGGATAGGGGCGTGCTGCCGTCTTTGGTGGCGTGATGCGGATCGGCCCCGTGCTGCACGAGCAGTTGGGCGAGGGTGATATTGCCCTCCAGCGCGGCGATGATGAGCGGGGTGACGTGCCGGTCCGGTGTGGCGGTATTGGGGTCGGCACCGCAGATAAGCAGTAATTCGGCCAGCTGGGGAAAATCATGGATGGCGCAGTAATGCAGCGCGGTGACGCCCTCGCGGTCGAGTGCATCGAGTGGGCATTGGCGTTTTATTAAGCGGTTGGCCAGTTCCAGCGCCTGCGCGATGCCATATTCGGCATCGGGCGATTCCATGGCAAGCATGTGCAGCGGTGAGCGGCCATAGCCGTCGGTGGCGCTGCAAACCTCGCAGGCATTGATGAGTGGCCGCGCAATGGCCCAGTCGTGGCGACGAAGGGCCGCGTGGATGGGGGTGCCTTTGGGCATTCCACATAAAAAGGCCGGGGCCGCACCGTGCGTCAGGAGCCATTGAACAAGTCCGATGCGGCCCAGGCGAGTGGCCTCCATCAACGCAGTGGTATGACGAAGGGGGTGAGGAACGTCCACGGGAACACCGTGGGCGAGCAAATCATCGAGCAGCGCATAATCTTCGGTGACCAGCGCGGAAAACCATGTGTAAAGCCGGGTGATGGAGGGAGGGATCGTCGATTCATCATCCATGCATGCAACCCAGAATAGTTGTGGCGTTCTTGTATCAACCTATAGTGGTCTTTTGGAAATGCAACCCGAAAATGCAACCTAAAGTTTATTTGTGAAGGAGATAGCCTGCGCATGGCGCTGCAGGAGTGATCGGCATGGTCGGAAGGCTGGTGGAAATGCTGGCTATTCGGAGGCGAACCGGATATAGTAAGGAAAATTATCCAGAAAATGGTTCCGTTTCCGCGGCCCGCCGGGCGTTTAGCCTGATCGAGCTCAGCATGGTGTTGGTAGTGATCGGCTTGCTGGTGGGAGGTATTCTGCTGGGGCGGAGCATTATCGTGGTAGGCCAGCAGCGTGCCCTGCTGCGCGATCTGACCCGATACCAGACGGTTCATCATGTCTTTACCGAGAAATATAATGGCCAGCCCGGCGATTTGACCGATGCCTACACCTATTGGCAGGGCGATAGCTATTGCAATAGCAACACGACTGTTTCTGCGGCCAACAATACCGGCTGCAACGGCAATGGCGATGGCATCATCAGTGCGACAAGTGGTGAGGCGCATAAATACTGGCTCCACTTGCGGCTATCGGGCCTGATTGAGGGATCGTATAACGGGTATTTCGCGGCCAATTGGGGCGGTTCTAGCTGGTGGAACTACATTGGCCCCGGCACCAACATGCCCTCCTGGCAAGGTAAACAGGATACCTATTTCATGGTTTATAACTATCCCCTCAACTGGCGCGGCTGGACGGGGACGGGAACGGATATTAGCCGTAACCGGCTTACGTTTGCGAACTGGACATATGATTCGCTAACGGTGGGGGATGCGCAGACTATTGATGGCAAGGTCGATGACGGGCGCCCGGGTAGCGGGACGATGACGGCGAACATCCTTGGGAATTGCACGGTGGGCAGTTCCACCGATGCGGCCGCCGCCGAATACGATGTGGTCAATAAGACCCGAATGTGTGGCGGGTTGGACTGGGCCTTTGAATAGCGATTAGGGCTGGCAATTTTCTGGCCGGCTGTTAAGCAGGCACCCGCGCGGATGTGGCGAAATTGGCAGACGCACCAGATTTAGGTTCTGGCGGGGCAACCCGTGCTGGTTCAAGTCCAGTCATCCGCACCAAACCGGACTTAGTGTCCGCAAAATCACTGAAAAGCGAGAAAGGGAGCGATAGAGCTGCGGTTCTATACCCCTCCTTTCGGTCATAGGCCAGAGGGCGTGCGAAAGTCGCTTTCAGCACTAATCTCTTGGTCG
>JBIISI010000125.1:0-2690 GCA_044341105.1 Rickettsiales bacterium
CTGCTTTACCGCCTCTACCACGAAGATGGCGTGTGGGTGCAGGAGCCGCACCCGTTGCAGGCGGGCTGCCGCTGCTCGCGCGAGCGGATTCACCAGTTGCTGCTCAGCATGCCGATCACCGACCGCGCCGATATGATCGTGGATGGCCATGCCAGCGTGCATTGCCAGTTCTGCAACACCACCGAGCAGTTTACGCCGGAAGAGCTTGGGCTGAGTGTTAATTAAAAAAGAAGCCACCCCAACAAGGGGTGGCTTCTCCGATTAACCGATTCGTTGCTTAATTGGGGCGTACGCTATGGTCATGAGAATCATGGCCCATGACTTTTGCAATATACGCCGCCTGTGCTGTCTTGACGATAGCGCTCAACGTGCCGATTTGGGCGAAGTTGATCTCGATCTTGTCGGCCAAGAAATGTTCAGCACTGAAATCCAGCGCATCGTAAGAAAAAAGATGAACCTCATTGCTGGCGTCATCTTTCATCGTGACCGTGGCCGAGCCTTGGAAGTGCAGGCCGGTCTCCTTGATCAGCGTCACCATTGAGGTGAGGCTTTCCAGAAAACCTTCGAGCGCATCGAAACCTGGCGCATAAAGGGCAGAGTTAGTGGACGTGTCGGTCATTCTTCGTGTCCTTCCATCAAACACAAACATCAAAAACGCGGGGATGAATCCACGCGGTTAACATTTCCCCTCATTGCAATTGCAATAAGGGTAAAAGGTAACATTCAGACGTTATCACAGTTTTATGACGACTTGATGACGGGGGTTATTATACTTGCATTCAAATCCCTGCTCGACTACCTGTCTATCTGAATATACGTCCAACAAAAGCAGGGATATTGGTATGTCGCGGGCGAATGTGAAGGATAAACGCAAGGCGGAACTGATCGCGGCGGCGCTGGAATCCATCGCCAAACGCGGGCTGATGGAAACCACCATCACCCATATCAGCAAGGGCGCGGGCATGAGCCGCGGCATCATCAATTTCTACTTCACCAGCAAGGAAATGATGCTGCGTGAAACGCTGAAAACCCTGATCGACGAATACGAGGCCGAATGGGGCGCAGCGCTGGCCAAAGCCGGCGACGCCGGCCGCGCGCGGCTGGATGCGATCCTGAAAGGCCATTTCGACAAAAAGCTCTGCTCGGCGCGGCGGCTGAATGTGATGTCGGCGTTCTGGGGCCATGCGGCGACGCAGAGCGCCTACCGCGCGCAGCTCGAAGCCGCCGATGCCAAAATCGAAACCGCGCTGACCGAAGCGCTGGCGCATGCGCTCTCCAGCTCGCTGGAGGAGGCGCGCCATGCCGCCACGCAACTGCATGCGCTGATTCGCGGGCTGTGGCTGAATTACATGCTGAACCCGCAGGCCGTCTCGCGCGAGGAGCTGCTGGCGCAGGCGATGAGCTTTATCGACCGCCTGATGGGCGCGCCGATCCGCATCGTGAAGGAAAACGACCGCCCGGCCGGTGTGGTGGTGAAAATGAAGCCCAAGTCCAAAGAGGCCGAGCCGAAGCAACTGGATATCGAAGATCTGTTCGGCCCGCGCTAGGCGCGGCCATGTTCGGCAGGCTGGTGGCTGCGTGCCTCTTCGCGTGCTTTCCACGAAGCCCGATGCTGGGCGTTGTCGTTGGAGGCGGCCAACGGTTCTGGGCGGCTGAGTAGCGTATCCAATTTAGTGCCATTATCGAAGGCGGCTTTATCAAGCTCATTGAGCTTATCGCGGGTGTTGAACTGATTCACGATCATGGCCACGATGCCAACACCGGCCGAAAAGGCCGCGATGGTGCGGGCGCCAATGCTGAAGCGCGATTCCTTGCTGAAGGTGTTGAAGCGTTGCACCATGCCAGTGGTTTGGCCGCTGATGCCGGTGCTGGAAAACCCAAAGGCGCGCTCGGTGAAAATTTTTCCGTAGGTGCGCAGCGAGGTTTTTTCGCTGCCAATCGCTTTCCAGTTTTCGCGTTGCAGCTTTGCGATTTCCTCGCCCTGGCCGCCTTGCGCGATTTTCTTCTCAATCTGCGTGTAATAGTCGCTGATGATGGTGCCGAGATTGGAGGTGGCACGGCCGGTATCAGCAAGATTGAGCGCTTTGCGCTCCTCGGGGCTGAGCTTGATGTAGCGCTCTTTGATGCCGGCGGTGCTTAGCAGGAATTCGTGGAATTTATCGTCGGTCAGTTTGCGGAAGGTGATAAAGCCCGAACTGATGCCCGCCGTTAACGCGGCTGCCCATTGCCATGGACTGCCAAAGCGGTTGTTCAGGTCGATCTGGTGCTCTGTTTTTTCGTGCTGCATTTAAATCGTAAGGGTTGTGAGTTTACAGCCTACAAGTGAATGATGACGGTTTGATGACAGTTTATAAAAAAAGCATCATTCTAACCGAATTGTAATAAAGCTAGCGCTGGGGGGTATCGTTGCCGGGCTGCGCAACACGCATACTGGCGATTTCGTGGCGCATGCCGCGATTGTTGAAAAACATCAACGCGCCGCAGAAACCTACGGTCGCGGTTAGCAGCGCGTTGATGATGACATCGCTGCGCGAATTGCGGCTCATCGAGTGGCTGCGGTCGAAGGTACCCACCATGCGCCCCCAGAAGGTTTTTCCGCGGAAATGGTGCTGCTCGACGATGGTGGCCAGTTCTTTGGCGTGGGTTTGCTTGGTGGAAGCCAGCTCACTGAAATAGCGTTTGCGATCCAT
>JBIISI010000075.1:0-9686 GCA_044341105.1 Rickettsiales bacterium
TGCCCTGAATGCGATCGATATTGATCATGTCCTCGTCCGACTCCTCGTCGCCCAGCGAGCTGGCGCGCGACTGGTCGGTCAGGCGCGCGGCGATGCTCGGGGCGGCGAGCGCTGCCTGATCCAGATCGTCGTCTTTGTTCGTCGCCTCGGCCTGGTCGATGGCGCGGGCTACCAGCGGGCGAATCACCAGCAGGATGGAGAGGATGGCAACCCCGCCCAGCACCAGCGTCTGGATGATGGAGCCGAGGTCTTGTTTCAGCCAGTCGAGCGGGCCGGTGGCGAACAGGTCGGTGGTGTTCTGGGCGAACTGCATGTTCACCACTTTCACGTCGTCGCCGCGGGCGGCGTCGTAGCCCACCGCCGAGCGCACCAGCTCCTGCAGCTTGGCGAGTTCTTCTTCCGAGCGGGGGGCGTAGGTGGTGGCTTCGCCTTCGCCGGTGTAGATGCCGTCAACCAGCACCGCCACCGACAGGCGTTTTACGTTGCCGGTTTCCTTCACCGAGTTGGTGACGATTTTGCTGATCTCGAAATTGGTGGTTTCTTCGGTGCGGTTACGATCCGATGCGCTGTTATTGCCGCCAGTCTGTCCGGTTTGCGCGGCAGGCAACTGGTTGCCCACGCTTACGCTGCCGTCATTGGTTTTTTCGTTCGATTTCTCGCTTTCGTTCACCGATTGCGTCGAGCGGGCGACCTGACCTTCAGGGTCGAATTTTTCCTGATTGGTGATGATGCGGTCGAAATCAATATCCGCATGCACTTCGGCTTTTACCTTGCCGGTGCCGACCGATTGTTCGAGCAGGCGTTCAATGGTTTTGCGCACGCGCGCTTCGTAGGCCACGCGGTAATCTTCGGCTTCTTCGCCGGCGGCGGAATTGTCGCCGCTTTCGTTATCCTGCCCTTTGGCGAGCAGCACACCCCGGCTGTCGACGATGGTGACATGCGCAGGTTTCAGGCCGGGAACCGCGGTGGCGACCAGATGGCGCACGGCGGCGATTTCATTTTTCGAGAGGTTGGATACGCCGCGCAGTTTCAGCGCCACCGAGGCGGTCGGCATGGCGGCGTCGCGGGTAAAAAGTTCGCGCTTGGGCATGACCAGATGCACGCGCGCCTGGTCGACCGTGTCGAAACTGGCGATGGTGCGCGCCAGCTCGCCTTCAAGCGCACGCAGCTGGTTGAGGCTGAGCACAAAATTGCTGGTGCCCAGCGTATCGCCCTTGTCGAAGATTTCGTAACCAACCATGGAGCCGGAGGAGGGCAGGCCAAGCTGTGCAAGGTCGAGGCGGATTTTATCGACCTGATCCGTCGGCACGAGGATCTGGGTGCCATTGGCGCGCAGTTCGTAGGGGATGCCTTTGGCATCGAGTTCCTGCACGATGCGGGCGCCGTCTTCCAGCGGCACGGCGGTGAAAATGGGAGCCATGGCCGGCGTGGTCAGGCGCAGGGAAACAAAGGCAAAAAAGCCGATCATCACCACCGCAGTGCCGATCATCAGGGCAAGCTTGAGTTGGCTCAGGTCGCGCAGCGATTGCACCATGGCGTTCATGGTTTACTCCGACAAATGAAGTGAATGTTGCAGCTCGCAGGTGAAGAAATAGAGGCAGCTATGGCGTGATCCGAGATGGGGGCCGAAAACCATGACAAGCATATTCCCTGGGTTAGACGTGCGAGTTTTATTTTTAGCTTGCCGAATTTTTTATTGTTGAGGCAGATTTTGCCTACAATGGTTTTGTACCAGTGGAATCGCTATATGGCAAGTGGTATTTTTGCCAAACTGGGAATAATTTTCCTAGTTTAATGATTTTTCTGCGGCAAAGGCTTGCAGGTAGATTTCGCCCATGTCGCGCACCAATACCGATCCGCTGACCGTGCGCAGGAGATACACGATACGGCGGTCTTTTTCGTCTTTCTTACGGCGAATCAGGTCATGCAGGGAAAGATGGTCGAGGGCACGGCAGATGGCGGGCTTTGAAATGCGTAACGCAAGCGCAAGGCTGCTTACCGTGTGCGGGGGCTCCAGCATGTATATCGTCAGCAGCACGGCTAGCTGGCGGTGCGATAGGTCAACCGGAAGCTCACGCAGGCTGCGCGCAGTGGCGGCCTGAAGCGAGGTAAGAACCCAAAGAGGGTCGCGCGCGGTGACAGTGGTTTCGTTCATGGAATGATATTGCGCAGCACCGCCCACGCGCGCCACTGTATTTTCACGCAATCGTCACATTTGGGGATTATTTTGGACGTATGGTGCGTTTTCATCAAGGGAGATACCGATGGACCAACGCTGGGCACAACGCACAAAGAGCAATCACGCCGTATTAAAAGAGCCGACGACCACAGAAGAGCTCTTTATACTTGGAAAATTCGCCCGTCTTTTCGTCATGAAAAAAGATGGCTTGCACTGCGATACGTGGAAATGGTCGCATACAGGCACCATTAACGGGCACGAAGAAATAAAATTTAATGAGATGCTCAAGGAATCCGGCATTGCCAGCAATTATGTGCACGGGCAAAGCATCACCATATCCGACATGACCTCGATTGAGGCGCTGGCGCTGGCAGGGTTTCAATTTACGGGCGCGGAAATTATTCGCACCCAGTCACAAATGTACAGCTCGCGTGCCGAGGCAATCGGCCGGAAGTAGCCTAGCGGAAGCGGGCGTCAAGGTAATCGAAAATCCCACGCAGGCACAGGGCTTCGCCGCCCACTGGCCGGCCCGGCTGCGCTTCGGCGTTCCATGCATAGGAATCGATATGCACCCAGGGTGTACCAGCCTCGATGAACCGCTCCAGAAACAGCGCCGCGGTGATGCTGCCGGCGAAGGCGTAGTTCGGTGAGTTGGTGATGTCGGCCACCGTGCTGTTCACGTATTTCGCGTAGCCCTGCCAAAGCGGCATGTGCCACATGGGGTCGCGCGTTTCCATCGCGTGCATGACGATGGCCGCACCGATCTTGGGATCGTTCGCATAGAGCGCCGGCAGTTCGGTGCCGAGCGCGGTGCGCGCCGCGCCGGTGAGGGTGGCGACATCAATCACCAGCGCGGGCTTATCTTCCTGCGCGGCGGTCAACGCGTCGGCCAGCACGAGGCGGCCCTCGGCATCGGTGCTGCCGATTTCAATGGTGAGCCCTTTGCGGCTGGCCAGAATATCCGACGGGCGGAATGCGTTGCCATCGATGGCGTTTTCCACGGCGGGGATCAGCACATCAAGATAGATGGGCAATTTCTCGGCGATGACGAGCTGCGCAAGCCCCAGCACCAGCGCCGCACCGCCCATATCTTTTTTCATCAATCGCATGGCGCTCAGCGGCTTAAGGTCGAGCCCGCCGGTATCGAACGTCACACCTTTACCAACCAATGCCACGCGCGGATGTTTCGGGTTGCCCCATTGCAGGCGCAGCAGGCGCGGGGCATCGGGCCCGGCGCGGCCCACGGCGTGGATGGCAGGGTAATTTTGCTTTAGCAAATCATCGCCCATCACCTGCGTAAATTTCGCCCCGGCGCGTTTGGCCAGCGCCTGCGCGGCGGCGGCCAGCTCTTTCGGGCGCATATCCTGCGGCGGGGTGTTGATGAGGTCGCGCACCAGCGTGATCGCCTCCAGTCGATGCTGGATGCCCGCCAGCTTCACCGCTTTGGGCAACACAAGCAGGAGTTTCTTTTGCTCGGCCTTGCGGTAGCGGGTGAACTGGTATTGGGCGAGGGCGAAACCCAGCGCCGCATTGGCCAGCTGCGCTGTGCTCCAATCGGCGTCGATGCGGTAGGTGCCCGCGGGCAGCGCGGCGGGCAGATGCGCCATCGACCAGATATGCGGCTGCTTCTCGACACCCACCAGCACCGATTCCACGCCGCCCTCTTCATTGGGAACCAGCAGGAATGTGTCGGCGCGCGCGGTGAATTGGTGGGTGGCCACCCATGCGCCCAGCCATTTCCTGGTTTTGGCTGGCTGTTTGGCAAGCCAGCCCTTCAGGGCGTCGGCATGCAGGGCGATGAGGGGAACGGAGGTTTTGGCAGTCTGCGAAAAATAACTCATAGGCGAAGCGATAGCAGTCCCATCGATCGATGCAACCCTAACCTTGCGGCGATAAAAAAAAGACCGGAGCATGGGGACAAGCCCCGGTCCAAGAGGGTTCAGGCAGATATATTCTAGTGGTGGCCGTGGCCCCAGCCATTGCCGCGTCCGCGGTTATCGTAGCCGCGTCCGCGATCGTTCCACGGCTGGTCGCGCCAGCCATGGCCGTAATTATTGTAATAACGGGTGCGGTAGGGGTTCCAGTTGCCAAAGCTCAGGCTGAAAACCGATGTCGGCACCGGCCGCTCTACATAAACCACCTGGTTCTGCGCCGGAATATATTGCACCGGCTGCGCCGCCGGAATCTGGTCGGAGACCACCTGCCAGCTACCATCGGGCTGCATGCAGGCCTGCCCATAGGCCGACTGCACGCGCCCGCCGACGTTCACCGCTTTAGTAAATTCGCGGCAATAGGGCTGCTGGTAGGTGGCGGGGTAATATTGAGCCGAGGCTGCCCCCGAGATCAGGGTGAGGCCGGCGGCCAGAAGAAAACGCTTTTTCATAACGCCTCAAAAGTGGTTTGCACCCTTGATACGCGTTCCGCGTCGCAGCCCCTGCGAACATTGCTAAAATGTTAGAAAATTATCCGCGCGGTTTTGGTTCGGCGATCTATCGGCTATGGACAGAATGGTCGTTATCGTTATGGGCCTGTGCATGGCCTGCTTTCGGCCCGGCATTCAGGATTTTTTCCAGCGCTGGCGAGCGCTCCTTGCGCGGCACAATCATGCGGTCGATTACCTTGGCGGCGGAATCGACGCCGCATTCCATGAAGCCGACCGCCACGCCCTTCGGCGTTTTCAGCGGCAAATAGGTGCCCGCCACGCCCACACCATGGGCCTCCATGGCTTTCAGCGCCTCGGCCATATGTTCCATCATGCGGGTTTCGCCGGGCTTGGCGCTGGCGTAGCAGGGTTTATCGCCGGGGTTGCTGAACACGGTGCTGCCCGCTGCGTTGCTGAACAGGGCGGCGCTGGTGGTGCCGGTGGCGGCGGCGTAGCTATCCTTGCAGGCGTTCACCAGTTCGGGCGCGCTCATTTTCTTGAGCTTGTCGGCATTGACGAGGAAGGTCATCTGGCCGGGCCCGGCGCTCCAGACCTGCATGCCGTGATTGGCGAAGAAGTTGCCCTGCACCCCTGGCGCGCCCTCGTTCAGCTTCACCGTGAATTTCACGCTGTTGGTGTATTGCGCGCCGCCGAGCGATTGCTGCAGCTCGGGCGACATGCCAAGGGTTTCGAGCCCTTCGATTTTTGCCAATGCATAGGCGGGTAGGAAGATCATGCTTTTGTTGGCGATCATGGGCGCGTGCTCGCCCTCGAAAGTGATTTTTACCGCCTGCCCATGGGCTTCCATGCGCTTGACGGGCATATTTTTGTGGATATGCACGCCCTGTTCAACCAGATGCTTCTCCAGCGCATGGATGATGTTTTCCGTGCCGCCCTGCACGCGGTAGGCGCAATCGCTATCGAGGAACGCGCCCGCCTCAGCGCTGGCTTCGTGCAGGAAGGCCAGCGCGCTGATGTTGCGCGGGGCCTGCCCCGATTCGGACGCAAAAGACTGCATGACCATCGTGGCGATCTCGGCGCTCACGTGGTTGTCCGAGCGGGTGACGAAATTTTTGAAGCGCTGCCACAGGCCGGGATTGGCATTCACCGGCACGGTCTGGCGCAGGTAGGTGATGTAATCGCTCAGCGACATCTGGTTGATGCGCTGGGCGAGGGGGCCGTCGGGCTGGGACTGTACCGCTGCTTTATGCTGGCGGATCACGGCGGCGATCGGCTCATAGGCGGCGTGGAACTGCTCGCCCGCCATCACCGAGCCATCGGGCCGCTGGAAGTTTTCGTTGTCGAGGTTGGCGGAATCAACCAGCGCCACCCCTAGTTTTTTTGCAATGGCGATAACGCCCGCATGGTCGCTATCGACGAATTCCGCGCCCATATTGACCGGGGTGCCGTCGGGCAGGTAGCCGGTCTGGATCTTGCCGCCGGTGCGGCCCGTCGCCTCGTAAATATGGATGGATTTGGGGTCGGCACCGTTTTCAATGGCCTTCAACGCACCGGAAAGCCCGGTAATGCCGCCGCCGATAATGGCGAGTTCGTTATCGTTGCTCGCGTGCGGGTGGGCAGGCGAAGCGCCGGAATGGTCTGGAATATGCGCGGCACTCTGTGTCATGGCATTCACTATAGGGGAACCATGCGCATTGGATTATGAAGATTCGATGAAAGTTCGACCAAATAAGCCCTAGAATTTTGCTAAGGCGCTGTTATAACCCGCGCTCCGGAGCGGAGAGGTGGCCGAGTGGTTTAAGGCGCACGCCTGGAAAGTGTGTATACGTTAACGCGTATCGGGAGTTCGAATCTCCTCCTCTCCTCCAGATTTCCTTTGAAACAAGAGCTGCTAATCCATGAAGGCGACGACGCCGTCGCCGACGATCTGGACCGCCATGGCGGCGAGGAGCACGCCGAGCAGGCGCGACAGCACCAGCCGCCCGGTAGTGCCGAGGAAACGATCAACCCGGTCGGCCACGAGAAACACGGCGAGGCACGAGCCCACCACCAGCAAAATCGCGGCGATCAGGATCGCGAAATTGACGATGCTGCCATGCGCGGCGCTGGCCTGCAGGATGGTGGCGGTGATAGCGCCCGGCCCGGCCATGAGCGGAATGGCGAGCGGGAAGGCGGCGATGTCGTCCGGGTGGTCGCGCTCGATGGTTTCTTCGGCGGCGTGGCTTTTGCGCTCCACGCGCTTTTCGAACACCATTTCGGCGGCGATGTAGAACAGCAAAAGCCCACCCGCGATGCGGAACGCCGGAATGCCGATGCCCAGCAGGTCGAGCAGGGGTTGGCCACCCAGCGCCGCGGCGATGAGGATGGCGCTGGCGATGATGACCGAACGCACGGCGGTGTGCTTGCGCTGGGCGGCGGCCATGTGGGCGGTGAGGCCGAGGAAAATCGCCGCCAGCCCGGGCGGATCGACGGCCACGAACAGGGTCACCAGCGCTGTTTTTGTAAATTCGAAATCCATGGCCGATGCATAAGGCCGCGGGCAGGGCCTGTCCAGCCCTGTTGCAAAAGCATTTGACTATCGACACGAATTTACGCCTCATGGGCGCATGGCACTCACTCTCTATCGCCGCACGGACGGCACCATGCAGCAACATCTCTGGCAGGTGGGCGAACCCATTCCCACCGGCACGGTGTGGATCGATATGCTGTGCCCCACACTGGCCGAGGAAGAGGCGGTTGAGAGCCATCTCGGTATGGATGTTCCGACCCGCGAGGAGCTGAGCGAAATCGAGCTTTCCAGCCGCCTTTATCAGGAGGGCGATGCCCAGTTCATGACCGCGACCATGCTGAGCAAGGTGGAGTCCGGCCGGCCGGAAACCCATGCGGCGACCTTTATTCTCGTGCGCGACACGTTCATTACGCTGCGCTATGTCGACACCACCTCATTCCACCGCTTCAACAAGCGGGTGATGAAAATGACAGCCACGCCTGAGCCTGCCGCGCTGTTTGTCATGGTGATCGACACGATCGTGAACCGCATGGCCGACATTCTCGAGCGACTGGACCGCGACATCGACAGTATCACCAAGGCGATTTTCAGCGTTCCCGGCGAAAAGCGCGATGTGATGAACATCGATTTCCAGGCCAAGCTCGAACATATCGGCCGTTGCGGCGACCTGTCATCGAAGGTGCATGACAGCCTGCTCAGTTTTAGCCGCTTGGTGGTGTATGCGCCGCACCACGATAAAATCGCGCGCGACCCGCTGGCCACCGAAATCACTTCCATCCGCGCCGATATCCTAGGCCTGTCGGACCACACCACCTACCTCACCGGCAAAGTCAATTTCCTGCTCGATGCCACGCTGGGCATGATCTCCATCCAGCAAAACGGCGTGTTCAAGGTGCTGTCCATCGCCTCGCTGGTGCTGATGCCACCGACGTTGGTCGCCGGGCTTTATGGCATGAATTTCAAGTTTATGCCGGAGCTGAACTGGCATTACGGCTACCCGCTTGCGCTGGGCATTATGGTGCTAAGCGCCATCCTTCCCTATGCGTATTTGCGCAGCAAGAAGATGCTTTAACCCGCCTGCTTGCCATACAGGGCATCGGCGCGTTTTACGAAGGCATCGCCCATTTTATCGACCGCGCGGGCGAAGAAATTTCCCATGAGCTTGTCGAGGATTCTGGATTTGAATTCAAACGCCACGGCGAAATGAATGTTGGTGCCGCCCTGCGGGGCTGGCTCGAATTTCCACGCGTTGGAAAGGGTGGTGAAGGGGCCCGACACCAGCGAAACCTCGATCGCCTGCGCGGCTTCGTTCGCGGCAACTTTGGAACTGTAGCGCTCGGTAAAGCCGCTGAAGCTCACGACCAGCTCGCCAATAAAGTGATCGCCCTCGCGCCGGACAATGCGCGCCGCGCGGCACCATGGAAGGAATTCGGGGTAACGCTCGATATCCAGCACCAGCGCATAAAGCTGGGCGGGCGTGTGGGGCGAGTGGCGGATTTCAGCGTGGGAATGCATTCCCCTTCGTTAGCGATCCTGAGGGCTTTTGGCAACTTCCTGCGCCGCCAGCATTTTATTGAGGGCGATTTTATCTGTATTGCCTTCATCGTCCACCAACGCATTGGCGGCAGCAACCCCGACCTGCGCGGCGACTTTACGTTTCTCCGCCGCCACATCCGTGGTCACGTCGCTGTACGTTACAGCCCCACCACCACCGGCTTGTGCCGAGGCAGCAGGCGCTGCCGGGGCTTCGCCGGAAGTGCTGGCGGTTCCCACCGGGCCGATTGGGGCGCTCGCTGGCGTTGGGCCAGCAGCGGTGGCCGTATTCGATGGTGCCCCCTGCTCATCGACAATCGCCTGCGCTGGGGGGCTCAGGGTCACGCGCACAGCATCGTTTTCGGTCGCGGCCGCATCGTCGTTCGCGGGTGTTTGCGCTGTGGCCGCGGCAACGGGAGCAGGGGTGATTGGCGCGGAACTAATGGCAGGCTGCTGCTGCAGTACCGTGCTGGTGATGGCCGTCATGGCGCGCTCCTTAACTAAGTCGATGGGCCACTACATGTGGTCTTGTGCGGAATAATAGGT
This sequence comes from Rickettsiales bacterium, assembly GCA_044341105.1. Lineage (GTDB taxonomy): Bacteria > Pseudomonadota > Alphaproteobacteria > Rickettsiales > UBA3002 > QFOX01. The sequence continues at coordinate 9,151 of JBIISI010000075.1, forward strand.
GAATTTGCATGCAAATGCCAGTTTTTATTGCGGGGCATCCCCGTTCTGAATGGGTAATCGCGCCTAAATATTATCGTTTGCCGCTTCGTGCTTCGCGGCGAGCTGGGCGTTACGGTTGGCCCGCATGGTGGCAAAATCAGCATCGGCGTGGTAGCTGGAGCGGGTGAGGGGCGAGGCCGCTACCATCAGGAACCCCTTGGTTTTTGCCACGCGCTCGTAATAGCGGAACTCATCGGGCGTCACGTAGCGGTCTACCGGGGCGTGGTTCGGCGTGGGCTGCAAATACTGGCCGATGGTGATGAAGTCGATATCCGCCGAGCGAAAATCGTCCATCACCTGCAATACTTCTTCCTTGGTTTCGCCAAGGCCAACCATGATGCCGGATTTGGTAAAAATGCCGGGATCCTGCGCCTTCACTTTGCTCAGCAGGTTCAGCGAGTGGAAGTAGCGCGCACCAGGGCGGATCTTTTGGTACAGCCTCGGCACGGTTTCGATATTGTGGTTGAACACATCGGGCCGCGCCTTCACCACGATCT
>JBIISI010000076.1:0-9679 GCA_044341105.1 Rickettsiales bacterium
ATCACCTACGTTCATGCAGCTGGTCTTGGCGGTCTGAACTACTATTTCATTGGTAACATCGCTGGTACCGCACAAACCCCGACTATCGCAGCAGGCCTCAGCCCCCGTGAAGCGTCGGGTGTAGATCAGAAGATCGATGATGGTAACGCTGCCCGTGGCGTTGTGATCTCGTACGCTGATACCACCGCCGTAAACATCTACCAAGCAAGCCCGGCTCCCGCTGGTGGCGCAGCTGCCCCGGCAGTTGGTAACTGCTACAACAGCACCGCCGGTACCACGCTTGGTGTCTACAACACCACCAGCGAAGACCGCGCGAATGCTCTGGGCTGCGCCCTGCGTATCCGTGCACAGTTCTAAGCTGAGCATGGCGTAATCGATTCCCTCCGATCAAGTCTGGTCGGAGGGAATTTTTTTAGGAGATCATAGCAATGCGATTGGCACCACACCGTAACGATGGTTTTACATTAGTTGAGCTAGCCTTAGTCATCGTGATTATTGGTTTGGTTGTTGGCGGCGTGCTAGTGGGCCAAGACATGATTAAGCAGGCAGAAATCAAAGCCGTGGCCCGCCAGATTGAACAATTCGATAGCGGCGGAGCCACCTTCCGCACAAAATACTACAACATTGCAGGCGATATCAGCGCCACACGCGCAGCCCAATACGGCCTGACTTCGCGTTCCGGTGCCATCGGCCAAGGCGATGGCAATGGGCGTATCGAGAATGCGGGGACCGCCACGGCCGGCCTCGGTGGCGAAACAGCCCTCTACTGGCGCGACTTATGGGATGGCCGCATGATCGGCCTTGAATACAATATGGCAACAGATGCGATTGTGGATTCCAGCGGCTGGAGCAGTCCAGCGACCAATGAACTCAAACTTTATATGCCCGAAGCGAAAGTCCGCCCATCCGTTTTCTATCATATTTATGGAGCAAATGGCGCAACCTACTACCATATGGGTATTTTTGGTAGCGGTGCTGCCGATGGCACGGTTACTTGGACGAACGGCCTGACCCCGTTTGAAGCCATGGGCATTGATGCCAAGCTCGATGATGGTCTGCCAAATGCCGGTCTGGTCATGGCAGTCACGCCAACGGGCGCGATGGATACCGGCGCAGCTCCCGCGAACGGTGTTTGCGTCAACAATACCAGCGCAGCACTTGAATATAATAACGGAAACGATGAAATGCGCGCTGCTATTGCCTGCCAACTGCGCATCCGCGCTCAGTTCTAGGCATGGCGCCCTGCCTGCTTTATTCCACCCACCCCGACCTTGCACAGGCCCGTATCACCGCACAGGCCCTGCTGGCCGATAAACTGGCCGCCTGCTGCAACATCCTGCCCGGCATGGAATCCCACTACGAATGGCACGGCGAGCGCCAGCATGCGCAGGAAGTCATTCTGCTCAGCAAAACCCGCATGGGGCTTCGCGCGCAAGCCATTGCCGCCATCGCGGCCCTACACCCCTATGACTGCCCGGCCATCCTTGAAATTCCCGTGGCAGGCGGGCATGCCCCCTACCTTGCATGGCTCGATGCACAATTGCCGCATTCTTGCGATTGACCTTCGCCATCCACTTGAGTATACGAGCCTTCCTTTTGCCCATGCTGGGGCGTCGCCAAGTGGTAAGGCATCGGTTTTTGGTACCGACATTCCCAGGTTCGAATCCTGGCGCCCCAGCCAACATTTGCCAGTTCGAACATTGGTTTGAACTGAGAACGGCGACATGCGGGCAATTTCCCCGCTTGTGCAGCCTTCACCGCCACCATCGCAACGCCTGTTTCGGACGAATTCCCCCCAAACCTTCCCAAATCCCCGCCATTGTCTCACTCGCGAAGTTTTCGTGGTGACGTTTCTAGAATTGTGCCCTGAAAATGCCACCTCGGCCTGTTATGACCAATTTAACAGGCCTGAAACCATGGCCAACAATTTCCTAAACAATAGAGAATTTGAACTGCTTGAAACGGAAACTTAAGCACCGCTTTCCGGCAATGAACAACATAAATGAATGAAGGGCGGAATAGCAGTTCTTAAATTTTACGCGAATTCTTCAAATAGGATAGAGAATGCAAATAAACGGTACTTTCCGCCGTTATTTGGCGATTTAGCTATGCCGCTTTGTCGTCGTAATCTGCGGTGCGAGCAAGGGGCTCGATACGTTCCATTTCTTCTTTCCACTGGATGCTGCGCGCTTTAATGCGGTTCATCGCGTCGTTGCCCAGCGGCACCTGTAAGGGCGGATTATCCTGTTGTGCCAACTCGATCATGATGCGGGCCGCTTTTTGAGGATCACCCGGTTGATTGCCTGACAAGATTTGCATGCGTGCGCGGGTTTTTCCTACCGTATCCTCATAGTCTGTGATGGGCTTCTGGGTATTCAGTGAGCGCCCGGCGAAATCGGTACGAAATGGGCCGGGCTCGATAAGCGTTACTGCAATGCCCAGCGGGTTAACTTCCAGCGCCATCGCCTGGCTTATGCCTTCGACAGCGAACTTACTTCCATTGTAGAGCCCAAAGCCCGCGGTGGGAACAATGCCTGCTGCCGAGGAAATGTTGAAAATATGGCCTGTGCGCTGTGTGCGCATAATGGGCAGGACTGCTTGTGTTACGCGCACGAGCCCGAATACGTTGGTATCAAACATTCGCTGGGCTTCGTCGAGCGCGCATTCTTCAACGGCGCCCAGCATGCCATAACCTGCATTATTCACCAAAACATCAATCCGGCCAAATCTCTCATGGGCAGCGGCGACAGCCTGTTGGATGCTTGAAGGATCCGTAACGTCCAATGCTGCTTTTAACAGGCGATCCCCCGTCAAGCCGCTTAACGCTTCCGTTTGGCGTGCCGTTGCCACAACATTGGCACTGGTTTGCAGCAATGCCTCGGTAAGAACGCGCCCAAATCCTGTGGAACAGCCCGTAATCAGCCATGTTTTCTTCTCTATTGTCATATGATCCTCCGTCTCGATCAATTGCCGGGGAATTTAGACCTGCGATGTCGCATTTCAAGATGCTCGCCACGCAGCCTATGGTAATGCGACATCGCAGGGTGGCATGGCATTACAGTGGAACACTCGATTAGCAGGCGGCACCTGCGCCATTCACCGTCATGATGCCTTCAGCCACCTGCAGCAAATAGCGGCGCTTCGGGCGCATAGAAGGACCGAAGGAAAAACTATGCATGTTTCGAGCCAGCCCGCATCCGTCGGCCCGCGCTCGTCCCTGAATCGTTTCATAAACATATCGACCTCGTTGGTCTGGGTCACTTGATGACCCAACCGCAGATTAAATTCAAAACGATGATAATCAGTGCAATTGGAATTATTATTCCAAATAGTAGAATAAATGGCTTCCAGCGCCTGTTGACTGGGCATGTGAACGCAAAAGCCAAATCGCAGTAGCGATTACAGCTTCATGGTTTTTTTCGCCTGGTAGTGCAGGTGCCATGAGAAGGCTTTGTCCAGCATATGCGGGGTTTGGCCGCCCCTCGCTTTCGCCTCATCAAAATACGTCCGCAGCTGCTCCCGGTAATCCGGATGCACGCAATGCTCGATCATGCGCTGCGCCCGCTCGATCGGGGCAAGGCCGCGCAAATCGGCCAGCCCCTGCTCGGTCACCACAATGTCCACATCGTGGCTGGAATGGTCGACATGCGACACCATGGGCACAATGTGCGAGAGGCTGTTTTCCTTCGAGGTCGAAGGGCAAACAAAAATGCTGAGATAGGCATTGCGCGCAAAATCGCCTGAGCCGCCGATACCGTTCATGATCTGCGAGCCCATGATGTGGGTAGAATTCACATTGCCATAAAGGTCGATTTCCATAGCGGTGTTGATGGCAATCACCCCCAGCCGGCGAATCACCTCGCCGGCATTGCTAATATTCTGCGGGCGCAGCACGATGCGGTCTTTGTAGCTCCCGAAGTTATGGATGAAATGCTGGTAATACTGCTCGGAAACCGTGATCGACGAGGCCGAAGCAAATGTCATTTTCCCGGCATCGAACAGCTCGAACGTGCTGTCCTGCAGCACTTCCGAATACATGGTGAGGTTGGTGAAGTTGCTGTGCACAAAACCGGATAGCACGGCATTGGCAATTTTGCCGATGCCGGCCTGCAACGGCAGCAAGTGATTCGTCAGGCGGCCCTCGGCCACTTCCTTTTCAAAGAATTGCAGCAGCAGGCGCGAGATGGCCGATGTTTTCTCGTCCGGCGGCGAAATGCGGGCCGGGCTGTCGGGCTTGTCGGTGAACACGATCGCGGCAACCTTCTGGGGATCGACCTTGATGTATTCGGTGCCGATGCGGCTAGCGGGGCCGGTGATGCCCAGCGGCTCGCGATGGGGATAGGCAGCCGGCAGATACACATCGTGGATGCCAAGGAAATTGAGCGGAATCGATGTATTGATTTCGATGATGATGGTGTCGGCCTGGGCCGCGAAGGTGGCGGAATTTCCGACCGACGTGGTGGGCACGATGTAGCCGTTCGCATCGATATACGTCGCTTCGATGATGGCGACATTTACCCGCGGCAAATGGCCATTATGGAGAAATTCCGCCGTCTCACCGAGATGCTGGTCGACATACAATGTTTCGTGCTGGTTGATGCTGCGGCGCAATACGGGATCCACCTGAAAGGGCATCCGCTTGTGTAGGGCATGGTGTTGGGCCAGCTTGCCATCGGTGTCGTAACCAAGCGACGCGCCACTCAGCAGGGTAATCTTGATGTCTTCATCTTCCGCGCGTGCGGCGAATGCGGGCAGCACGGATTTACTATCCCCCGCTTTGGTGAAGCCGCTTACCCCCACGATCTGCCCGTCGCGCAGCAAGGTCGCTGCCGCTTCTGCAGTGGCAATGCGGTCTTTGTAGGGGGCGTAAAGAATGCGGGCGAGTTGTTCAGTCGACATCGTTGGCTCGTTTGCTGGAAGAGAATCGTTCATGGTTTCCGTATCAGGTATGGCACTCCCCGCGGCCTTGTAAAGTGCGATCAGCAATTGCGTTCCAGGTGGCCGGGTCGTGGTGCATTTCTGCGCCACGGCATGGTTCATGCGCATTATTCACGTCAGCTATTTATGTACCCAAAGAAAAGCAAGCATAAAGGCCCGGGCGCTTTCCCTGCGTGCAGGACATGGGCGCGGGCATTGGCGTCAGCTAAACCATTGGCCACCGCCGATGCCCACTAGCCGCGATGCAGCGCCGCCTTATCCGGTGCGTAATATTTCAGGAACATATCGACCGCCTCTTCCACCTGACGCCTCACTTCAGCCGGGGAGAAACGTTTACGCACCCCCATCAGCCGGAGCTCCATGCACTCGGTGTAGATCAGGCTTTTCAGCTGCATCGCCGCCCGCCATGGATCGGCCATACGCAACTCACCTTGTTCCATGCGCACCTTCAGCATGGCAGCGGCGTAGCTCCAGTTCTTGTGTAGCCCCCCGCGGTAGACCTCTTCGCAGATATGAAGTTTGTGGGTTTCCGAGATGAAGCAGCGAACAATCTCCGTCATCGCAGAAGATGTCATAAAACGCAGATACTCTTCGCCGAACTTGAGTAATGTTGGCCGGATCGGCACTGACGGGGCAGGGAAACGAAAAACTTTACTGCCGATTTTATCCGCCAATTGCAGGATCACCGCCGTGAAAAGTTTTTCTTTGGAGGGGAAGTAATTGTAGAGGGTCGCTTTTGATCCCCCCAGCTGCGCGGCGATATCGGAAACCGACGTGGATGCATAGCCATTCTGCAAAAAATGCGGCGTGGCAATGGCTATGATTTCCTGGCGTTTCTTTTCCGATTTACTTCGCATGTCCCCTCGGGCGGCATCGTTTTCGTAAACAATCCATTCACCAAACGCAGCAAAATGGCAATGGACAGGATAACGGTAGCCGATTATACAAGTACTGTACAGTACAGTTTTATATTTTCCCATGGTCAGCGTTATGCGTATTCCAAGCCATCCTCAAAAAATCGCATGGGTCTTCTGCCTGCTTCTTTCCGCGCAGGCCTGCGCACCGGATCTGGGCCCCCTCGAAAAACCCGATGATGCGCTTACCAAGGCTGCCAGCCTGGGTGGGGGTGGCAATGCTACATACCCCGAGGCCCACTGGTGGGATCATTATGGCGACAGCCAGTTGCGCAGCCTGATTGAGCGCGGCCTCAAGGATTCACCGACGCTGGCGGAAGCAACCGCACGCCTGAGCAAAGCCGTCGCCGTTGCACAGGCCGCTGGTGCACCGCTATACCCCACCATCAGTGCCGATGCGACCGCCGCCCAGACCCGCCAGAGCTACAATAACGGTGTGCCGCCCGCCTTTGTGCCAAAAGGCTTTAACGACACCGGCCGCGCCGCCCTTAATTTCGATTACGAACTGGACTTCTTCGGCAAGAACAGCGCGCAGGCGAAAGCCGCCCTTCAGGAGCAGGATGCTGCCCGCTTCGAGCAGGCGCAGTCCCGCATCATGGTCAGCACGTCGATCGCCAGCAGCTACGCCAACCTCGCCCAGTATTATGCCGAGCTGAACGACGCGAAACGCTCCGCCGACGTGCGTCGCCAGACCGCCAGCCTCTTTGCAAAACGCCAGAAAGAAGGCCTTGAGAACGAAAGCAGCGTGGCGGAAGCCGAAGCCAATTACCAGGTGGCCATGGCAGAAATCGCCGCATTGCAGGAGCAGGTCGACCTGACCCGCAACCAGCTTGCCGCGCTGGTGGGCGCGCCCCCACAGGAAGCGCTGATGATAACGCCCCCCGCCCCGGCGCGGCTGAACACCCTGCCGCTGCCGTCACACATCCCCGCCGACCTAATCGCGCACCGCGCCGATATCCAGTCATCGCTTGCCACGCTCCATGCAACGGCCAGCCGCATCAAGGTCGCGCGGGCCGGCTATTACCCCAACATTAACCTCACCGGCTATATCGGCCACCAATCCTTTGGGCTGGGCGATTTCTTCAAAAGCGGCTCCATGATTGGTTCGTTTGGCCCCGCCATTCACCTGCCGATCTTTAGCGGCGGCCAGATTGAAGGCGATTACCGCGCCGCGCGGGCCGATTACGATATCGCCCTTGCCAGCTACAACGCGTCACTCGTCAATGCACTGAAGGAAGTTGCCGACAGCATGACCAGCCTGCATGCCTTGCAAGGGCGCCTGAAAGCGGCACAGGCGGCGCTCGATGCCTCGGAGAAATCCTACGCGATTGTGCAAAACCGTTACCGCGGCGGGCTTGCGACCTATATCGAAGTGCTGCGCGCCGAAGACACCCTGCTCGCCAACCGGCGCAGCATGGAAGACATGCGCACCCGCGCCTTCATTCTCGACGTGGCACTCGTCAAAGCGCTGGGCGCGTCGTTCCATGTATCACCGTCCGGCGGCACCCCCGTCGCGGCGCAAAGCTAGAGGTTGACCCATGACATCCCCCGCCAAACAAAAACGTACACGCCTTTTCATGCGCTTTGGGCTGGCCCTGCTGCTCGCCGCCGCGGGCTATGCCACCTATTACGCACTGGTGGGGGCGCACCATGTGACCACCGAAAACGCCTATGTGAACGCCGAGATCGCACAGGTCGCTCCGTCCACGGGGGGCACCATCAAAGACATTCACTTCAACGACACCCAGCGCGTAGAAGCCGGCGACATACTGGTGGAAATCGACCCGACCGATGCCGGGCTGGCGCTGGCCCGCGCCAAGGCGGATCTGGCCAAAGCCGATGTCGAGCTGCAACGCACCACGATCGATTACCAGCGTCGGCAGGCATTGATTAAATCCGGCTCGGTATCGGGCGAGGAGTTAAGCAATTCCGATACCAGCCTGCGCGCGGCGCAAGCCGGCTACGATGCCGCCAGGGTTGCCGTGGAACAGGCGCAGGTCGATCTCGATCGGACGGTGGTGAAATCGCCGATCAGCGGCATCGTGGCGCGGCGCCAGGTGCAGCTCGGCCAGCGCGTTATCGCCGGCACAACCTTCATGTCGATCGTGCCGGTCGATCGCCTGCATGTGGATGCCAACTTCAAGGAAGTGCAGCTGAGAAAAGTCCGCATCGGCCAGCCGGTCGAGCTGACCGCCGACCTCTATGGCAGCGGCATCGTCTACCATGGCAAAGTCGCGGGTATTGCGGGTGGCACCGGCTCGGCGTTTGCGGTCATTCCTGCCCAGAATGCCACCGGAAACTGGATCAAAGTGGTGCAGCGCCTGCCCGTGCGCATTGCGCTCGATGCGCAGGAGCTGAAAGACCATCCGCTGAATGTCGGGCTTTCCATGCATGCCGATATCCATATTGCTGAAAGCACCGACTAATCATGGCCAGCGCCCGCGCCAGCACTGCACCGGCAGAACCCGCTCCCCTGCAGGGCATTGAGCTGGTCCTTGCCGGCTTGCTGCTGGCCGTCGCCAATTTCATTGTGGTGCTCGACACCACGATTGCCAATGTTTCGGTGCCGCACATCGCAGGGGGGCTTGCCGTCTCCACCAACGAGGGCACCTACGTCATTACCTCCTATGCGGTGGCCGAAGCCATTATCGTGCCGCTCACGGGATGGCTTTCCAAGCGCTTCGGCACGGTGCGGGTGTTCTCCGCATCCATGATGCTGTTTGGCCTGTTCTCCGTGCTGTGCGGGCTTTCGGCCTCGCTCGGTTTCCTGGTGGCGGCGCGCATCTTCCAGGGTCTTTCCGGTGGCCCGCTCATGCCGCTTTCGCAGACGCTGCTGATGCAGATATTCCCACCGAAAAAGCGCGGTGCCGCCATTGGTTTATGGAGCATGACCACCCTTGTTGCCCCCGTCATGGGCCCCATTGTGGGGGGCTATATCTGCGATCACTGGCACTGGTCGCTTATTTTCTTCATCAACCTGCCGATTGCCGTCATTTGTGGCATCGCCGCAGCGCGCATGCTGCGCCGCTTCGAAAGCAAAACCCTGCGCGAGCGCGTGGATTTCGTCGGGCTCGGGCTGATGATCCTCTGGGTTGGCGCGCTTCAGCTCATGCTCGATGAAGGCAAGAAGCTGGACTGGTTTGCCTCGACCGAGATCTGCGTGCTGGCGATCGTTGCCGCCATCGGGCTGGTGGCATTCCTTATCTGGGAACTCACCGAAGCCAACCCGATTATCGATCTTCGGGTTTTCCGGCATCGGGGCTTTACCGCCAGCGTGATTACCATCAGCCTCGCGTTCGGTGCCTTCTTCGGCACGGTCGTTCTGATGCCGCTATGGCTGCAATCCTTTATGGGCTATACCGCCACCGATTCAGGGTTCGTGAGTGCAAGCATCGGCATTACCGCCGTGTTTGTGGCCCCCATCGCGGCAGGCCTCAGCCAGAAGATGGACCCGCGCAAACTGGTCTTTTGCGGGGTTGCGTGGCTGGGCATCATGACCTTCGTGCGAAGCTACGCCACCACCGACATGACCATGTGGGACATCTCCTGGCCGATGCTGCTGCAAGGGCTTGGCATGCCCTTTTTCTTCGTGCCGCTCACCGCGCTGGCGCTGGCCAGCGTCGACCCCCATGAGACGGCATCCGCTGCCGGGCTCATGAGTTTCCTGCGCACCCTTTCCGGCGCATTTGCCACCTCCATCGTCACCACCAGTTGGGAGAACGAACAAACGGTCTTCCGCAGCGATCTGGTCGAACGGGCACAGTCGTCCGCCGAAGTCGCAACGCTCATGGGCGATCTAAGCCCCGCTGGCATGGAAAGCGCCCTGC
>JBIISI010000077.1:0-9507 GCA_044341105.1 Rickettsiales bacterium
CCTATGTGGCGTTGAAGCGCAGTGATATTGAAAAATTGTTCGGGCGAAGGTAGGAGGCAGGCATGATGGCCATGTATGAGTTGATCCTCATTTTCTCGACGCTGTTTTGCAGTTGGGCAATTGGGCGTGTGGCGTTGTTTCTGCTGCACGAGCTGGGCATGAAAACTAAATACGCGCAGCTTGCCACCATTCTTTCCATGCTGGTATTCCTGATGGTAGTGAGCGTGCCCGCGGGCCTGCTGATCGGGGCATTCCTGATGCTCGTTACCGGTATTGTCACGCCCGGCGCACGATCCAATTTCTCGATCATTATTTTGCTGCCGCTGCTGATTGCGGCGTCGTTGGCGCTGATCGGCCTGCGCGAATCGCCGGGCAGCTGGCCCGAGATTCTGCCGCCGCTGGTGATTGAAATGTGGGCATGGATTGTGTTCGCCGCCTGTGTGCTTATCGCGCGCAGTGTGCAGGTGCGCACCGCCCAGTTCAACGCGTGGACGGTGTTTTCTATCCTGCCGCTGGCGCTGGGCCCGGTGCTTTATCCGCGCGCGCATGATAGCCTTGCACTCGATGCGGCGATTATCTGTGCCGCGCTGGCGGGCGGCATGCGCACCGTGAAGGGCGATATGAATGCGACCGCCTTCGTGCGCCTGCCCGTGGCGCTGATGGTGGGCTACGGCATTATGCAGGCGCTGCGTTACGACGCATGGCCGCTGGCGGCGGTCAGCATGGTGATCTGGCTGGGCGGGCTGCTTCTCAGCTCGCGGCGGGATGCGTATGTTCCTGCCTAACCTGATTCCGCGCAACTTCGCCGCGCTGGTGCATGACACGCTGATGGCGGCGGCCAGTTTCTGGCTGGCGCTGTACCTGCGCCTCGGCCCGCGCATGTTCAGTTACGCCGAGGACTATCTGCTGGAGGCAAGCGGTGCGTTCGCCCTGTTGGTGCTGGCGCTGCTGCTTTACACTCGCAGCTATCGCCGCGTCTGGCGCTACAGTTCGCTGTTCGACCTGCTCGCGCTGGTGCGGCTGGGCAGTGTCGCCATCGTGCTGTTCTATGTCGGCATGTTTTTTATCACGCGGCTGGAGCATCTGCCGCGCTCGGTGCCGGCCATTCACTGGATGTGCTTGATGGCCTGCTGGTGCGCGGGCCGGGTGCTTTGGCGCGCGCTGCATGAGCGCTCGTTGTTTTCCAGCATGATGCGCTCGCAAAGTCGTGTGCCGGTACTGCTGATCGGCGCGACGCCGCAGGCGGAAATGTTCATTCGCGAATCGGCGCGCGCGGCGGAGTTCCCGTATCTTGCCGTGGGGCTGGTCGATGACGACCCGCGCCAGCAGGGCCGCGAAATCCACCATGTGCGCATTTACGGCGCGATTACGGAGATCGACCAGATACTGCGCAAACTGGCGCGCAAGGGCCGCAGCCCGCAGCGGCTGATCCTCACTGATCCCAGCACCAATGCCGCCAGTTTGGATGTGCTGCTGGCGGTGGCTGAGGCGCATAACCTTACCCTTGCCCGCCTGCCGTCGCTAGTGGAGCTGCAGGCCGGCGAGCGCGTGCATTCTATTCGCCCGGTGGCGGTGGAGGATATTCTCGGCCGCCCGCAAGTGGCGCTCGACCGCGACGCGATGCGCACGCTGGTGGCGGGCAAGCGTGTGCTAGTCACCGGCGGCGGTGGCTCGATCGGTAGCGAGCTGGTGCGGCAGGTGGTGGGCTATGGCCCGGCCTCGATCCTGCTGTATGAACAGAATGAATACGCGCTTTATGAGATCGACCGGCAGGTAGCGACGCTGGCGCCGAAACTGCCGCGCACGGCTACCATCGGCGATGTGCGCGATGCCGAACAATTGCAGCGCTGCTTCGCGGATTACAAGCCCCAGCTGGTGTTCCACGCGGCGGCGATCAAGCATGTGCCGCTATCGGAGGCCAACCCCGAACAGGCGATCCTCACCAACATCCTCGGCAGCAAGCAGGTGGCCGATGCCTGCGTGACGCATGGCGTGGAAGCGATGGTACAGATTTCGACCGACAAGGCGGTGAACCCGACCAGCGTGATGGGTGCCAGCAAGCGCGCCGCCGAAATCTATGGCCAGATGCTGGCGCAGGACGGCGCCACCACCCGTTTCATCACCGTGCGGTTCGGCAATGTGCTGAACTCGGCGGGGTCGGTGGTGCCGCTGTTCCAGCAGCAGATCGCCGCCGGTGGCCCGGTGACGGTGACGCACAAAGACATGGTGCGCTATTTCATGACCATCGCCGAGGCGGTGCAGCTGGTGCTGCAGGCGGCGGCGCAGGGCGTGGCCGGGGCCGAACGCGCGCCGATTTTCGTGCTCGATATGGGCGCGCCGGTGAAGATCGAGGCGCTGGCGCAGCAGATGATCCGCCTCGCCGGGCTGCGCCCAGGCACCGACATTGAAATTCGCTTCACCGGCCTTCGCCCCGGCGAAAAACTGTTCGAGGAATTGTTCCACGACGCCGAAAACCTTGCGCCCACCGCGCATCAGAGCATTCGCCTTGCGCAGGCGCGCACGCTCGATCGCGTGGCGCTGCTGCGCGCCATCGGTGAGGTGGTGAGCCACGCCCGTAGCGGTGACGCCGGCGCACTGCGCCCGCTGTTGCAATCCATCGTTCCCGAATACCATTTCAGCTAGAGATTCCCATGCACCATCCCATTCGCCGCGCCCTGCTTTCCGTGTCCGACAAAACCGGCATTGTCGAATTCGCCCGGTTCCTGCTGGCGCAGGGGGTGGAGCTGATCTCGACCGGTGGCACGGCGCAATTGCTGCGCGAGCACGAGATTCGCGTGCGCGATGTGAGCGACCTCACGCAATTTCCGGAGATGATGGATGGCCGCGTGAAAACGCTGCACCCGCTGGTGCATGGCGGCCTGCTCGCCCGCCGCGCCGACGACGCGCACATGCAGGCGGCGATGGCGCACCATATTCAATTGATCGACCTGCTGGTGGTGAATCTCTATCCGTTTGAGGCGACGCTGAACGCCACCACCGACATCGACACGCTGATCGAGAATATCGACATTGGCGGCCCGGCGATGATTCGCGCCGCCGCGAAGAACCACGAGGATGTGGCGGTGATCGTTGACCCCGCCGATTACGCGGGCGTGATGGCGGCGATGGAAGCGGGCGGCAACGCGCTGCCGCTGGAACGCACGCGTGCGCTGGCGGCCAAAGCCTTCGCCCGCACCGCCGCCTACGACACGTTGGTCTCGAGCTGGATGGCGGGCGTAGCGAACGCGCAGCCCTGGCCCGACTACCTGCTCGATGCGCAATGCGCGGGCAGCCTGCGCTACGGCGAGAACCCGCACCAGCAGGCGGCGCTTTACCGCCGGGTGGAAGCGCGCGGCGGCATTGCCAGCGCGCAGCAATTGCAGGGCAAGGAGCTAAGCTACAACAACCTCGCCGATGCCGATGCGGCCTGGCAGATCGTGAGCACGCTGGATGCACCGACAGTCGCCATTATTAAGCACGCGAACCCGTGCGGGGTTGCCACCGGCGAGCACGCTACCGCCGCTTTCGCGCGCGCACTGGCGAGCGATCCGGTGAGCGCGTTCGGCGGCATTCTGGCGGTCAACCGCCCGGTGGAGGCCTCGCTGGTCGAGGCCATCGGCAGTTTGTTTCTGGAGGTGATTATTGCCCCCGAAGTGACGCCGCAGGCGCAGGCACTGCTGGCGGCGAAAAAGAATCTGCGCGTGCTGGTGGCGCAGAAAGAAACCCACGCCTCGCCGCTTTCGGGCTGGATGATCAGCGCGATCAGCGGCGGGTATCTGGTGCAGCAAACCGACAACGCGCCCGCGCAGGCATGGAGCACCGCGACCGGCACCGCCCCCAGCGACGCCGTGCTGAGCGATGCGCAGCTCGCGTTCCATGTGGTGAAATATGTGAAGAGCAACGCGATTGTACTGGTGAAAAACCACGCCACGATCGGCATCGGCGCCGGGCAGCAAAGCCGGGTCGATTCGGTGCGCATCGCCATCGAAAAAGCGCGCCAGCATGGCCACGACCCGCACGGTGCGGTGCTGGCCAGCGACGCGTTTTTCCCCTTCGCCGACAATGTGGAGCTGGCGGCGCAGGCGGGCATTGCCACGCTGGTGCAGCCGGGCGGTTCGGTGCGCGACCCCGAAGTGATCGCCGCCGCCAATGCCCACGGCATCACCATGCTCATGACCGGCAGCCGGCATTTCCGGCATTAGCATTAAGTGGCGCGCCTGCGGCGCGCCACTCACAATGGCTACTGACTCACGATCCACTGCACCTGGCGCAGGGCGACGATCAGCATGGCGTAATCGAGGCTTTGCTGGGTGCGCAGTTCCTCGATGAAGCCGAGATAGCGCTTGAGTGGTTCCTGCGTGTTGATGGCCCAGAAATCGACCGCCTGGTCTTTGCGTTTGCCGTAGCGCTGGATGATTTCGGCGGTCATGCGGCGCTGCGCCTGGTAAAGCTCCTGCAGCAGCGATTTGATGGCCAGTTGCTGCCAGTAATTATCGCCCGAAAGATCGAAGGCGCTGCGGCGCAGCCAGCCGAGTTTGAGCTGCGCACCAAGGTCGAAATAGAGTTTGCCGACCATCTCGACCGGCCATTTGGCGGCATGGGCGAGGTCGATGATGTCGCAGGCGGAGCTGAGCACTTCGAGCTTGGCGATGCGTGTCGCCACCGGCTCGGGGATGCCCTGCGCGAGCAGTTCTTCCAGCGATTGCTGGTAGGATTTGCGCAGCGTCTCGGTCATCAGTTCTTCGGCGTGGCGCTCGACGAGGGCGATGCCCGCGGCGTAGCGATCCATGATGGTCTGCACATCGAGCGGTTGCGCCACGTTGGTGAGGAACCAGCGGCAGCTATGCTCGATGAAGGCGCTGACGCGCGAGAACAGGCGCGATTGCAATTGGGCATCGACGCGGCCATCGAGCGCCTCGATATCTTTCCACAGCGCGCGCAGGTTGAACGCGTCGCGCGTCGCGATGTAGGCGAGGGCGATATGCTCGGCCGCAAGCCCCGTGGCGCGCATGAGGTGGTGCGCGAAATAGAAGCCAGTGCGGTTGACGATGGAGTTGGTAATCATCGTCGCCACGATGTCGCGGCGCAGGCGGTGGTTGCTGAGTTCCTCGCCGTAGGGCTTCGCCAGCGCTTTGGGGAAATAGCGCAGCAGATCCTGCTCGAAATAGGGCGCGTCGAGCAATTTGGATTCCTTCAGCTCCAGCGACAGCGCCATTTTGGCGTAGGCCAGCAGCACGGCGATTTCCGGGCGGGTCAGGCCGGATTTGCTGGAATGCAGCTCGCCGAACGCGCGCGCGTCGGGCAGGAACTCGACCTTGCGGTTCAGGAATTTGGTGGATTCGAGCGCGGCGATCAGCTGCTCGGCGGGCTCTAAAATAGCCGGGCCCTGCAATTGCGCGATGGAGATCGCCTGCGTTTGCAGCTTGTTGTCGATCAGCACCAGCTGGGCGACTTCCTCGGTCATTTTCTTGAGCAGCGCGTCGCGCTTGGTGCGGGTGGTTTTGCCCGCCTGCAATGCGGCGTTCATGGCGATCTTGATGTTCACCTCGTGGTCGGAGCAATCGACCCCGCCGGAATTGTCGATCGCGTCGGTGTTGATGCGGCCACCGGCGCGCGCGTATTCGATGCGGCCCTTCTGAGTGAAGCCGAGATTGCCGCCCTCGCCGACGATTTTGCAGCGCAGCTCGCGCCCATCGACGCGCAGCGCGTTGTTGGTGCGGTCGCCCACCTGCTCATGCGATTCGTCGCCCGCTTTCACGTAGGTGCCGATGCCGCCGTTCCACAGCAAATCGACCGGCGCTTTGAGGATGAGTTTAATCAGCTCGTCGGGTGTCGCCTGGCCCACATCGGTGCCGAGTGCGGTTTTAATCTCGGGCGTGAGCTTGATGGATTTGGCGCTGCGCTCGAACACGCCGCCGCCCTTGCTGATGAGCTTGGCGTTGTAGTCGTTCCAGCCCGAGCGCGGCAGGGCAAACAGGCGCTGGCGTTCGGCGAAGCTGGTTTTCTCGTTCGGCGTGGGATCGAGGAAAATATGGCGGTGGTTGAACCCGGCGACGAGGCGCATGTTGGGGGAAAGCAGCATGCCGTTGCCGAACACGTCGCCGCTCATGTCGCCGACACCGATGGCGGTGAAGGTTTCGCTGTCGATGTTTTTGCCCATCTCGCGGAAATGGCGCTCGACCGACACCCACGCACCGCGCGCGGTGATGGCCATGACTTTGTGGTCGTAGCCCGCGCTGCCGCCCGAGGCGAAGGCATCGCCCAGCCAGAAATCGTATTCGGCGGCGACGCCGTTGGCGGTATCCGAGAAGGTGGCGGTGCCTTTATCGGCCGCGACCACGAGGTAGGGATCGTCGCCATCATGCCGCACCGTCTGCGACGGGGGGGTGAGTTTGCCGGCCACGATATTGTCGGTGATGTCGAGCAGGCCGCGCAGGAAGGTTTTGTAGCACTCGATGCCTTCGGCCATGAACGCATCGCGCTCGGCGGGCGGTTTGCGAAGAATAAACCCGCCCTTCGCGCCTTGCGGCACGATCACGGCGTTTTTCACCATTTGCGCCTTCACCAGCCCCAGCACTTCGGTGCGGAAATCCTCGGGCCGGTCGCTCCAGCGCAGGCCGCCGCGCGCGACGGTACCGCCGCGCAGATGGATGCCCTCGACGCGCTGCGAGGTGACGAAAATCTCGGCATACGGCACCGGCAGCGGCATGTTCGGCACCAACCGGCTGCGCAGCTTGATGGAGAGGTAGGACTTGGGCGCACCGATGGCGTCGGTCTGGTAGAAGTTCGTGCGCAGCGACGCGTCGATCAGCGCCAGCAGGGCGCGGATGACCCGGTCTTCCGACAGGTTGCTGACCTGTTCGAGCGCGGCTTCGATGGCGGCTTTGCACTCGGCGTATTTTTCGTCGCGCTTTTTCACGGCGGGGTCGAAGCGCAGGGTGAACAAGGCGGCCAGTTGGGCGGCGGTGGCGGCATGGGCACCCAGCGCCTGCGCGATGAAGGGCTGGCTGTAGGGGAAGTCGATCTGCTGCAGATAGCGACTATAGGCGCGCAGCACGCTGAGTTCGCGCGCGCTGAGGCTGGTCGAGAACACCAGCGCGTTGAGCTGGTCGTTATCGACCTGGCCGCGCCAGATTTGCTCGATCGCGTCTTCGATGCGGGCTTTGGCGCTGTCGATATCGAGCGTGGCGGCGGCGCCCACGCGCAGCGTGAAATCGCGCAGCAGGATGGGCGGCAGCGGGGCCAGCGGTGCAATGATGTAGGGCGTGGCATCGACCACGGTGCAGCCCATATGTTCCAGCACGGGGATGATGTTGGAAAGCTCGAGCCGCAAATCGCGCGAGAAGCATTTGAGGTGCAGCTCGTCGGGCGCGCTGCCTTTGGCGCGGTAAAGCTCGAGCGCCAGCCCGTCGCCGATGGCGCATTCCTGCAGGCGGCGGATATCGAACGCGGCGGCCTGCGCGCTGTGGGTGTTGATGTAGGCGGGGGGGAAGGCGTTGGCATAGCTTTGCGCCAGCGGTTCGCCATGGGCAATGCCGAACCGGGTGAAAATGGCGTCGCGCAGCGCGTCGCTCCAGCGGCTGGCGAGGGCTTTCACCTGCTGCTCGAGCAGCGATTCATCGACCGCGGGAATGGTGCCGGGGTTGGTCTCGACGAGGATGGTGAGGCGCACCAGCGGCGCTTCGGTGATCTGCGTGTAGAAGGCGCGGAAGCGGCCCTGATAGGTGCGCTCAAGCATGCGTGCGATTTCCTCGCGCACCGAGGTCGAGAATTGCTCGCGCGGGATATAGGCCATGGCGCTGATGAAACGCTCGAACGGATCGTGGCGGATGAACAGGCGCAGTTGCGGGTGCGCCTCGAGCGAGACGATGCGCATCGCCATGCGAAACAGCGATTCTTCGTCCATCTGGAACAATTCGTCGCGCGGCAGGAATTCGAGCGCGGTTTTCAGCGCCTTGCCGGAATGCGAATGCGGGTTAAACCCGGCGCGCTCCAGCACATGCTCGGCCTTGCGGCGAATGAAGGGGATCTGCGATGTTTCGCGGTAGTACACCGACGAGGTGAACAGGCCGAGCAGGCGCGTTTCGCTGCCATCCTCGCGCTTCAGGGTGATGTAATCCATGAACACGCCGCGATGCACGCGGCTCATTTCGGACGCTTTCAGCACCCGGATGGACTCGTGGCAGGTGGCCTGCGTGCGGCGCTCGATCAGCATGTCGGGCTTGCTGATGCGGTAAATGCCGAGCGCACTGGCAGTATCGAGCGCCAGCGCGCCGCCTTTGGCGGGCACATAATCGGCGAGGCCGAGGAAGATGAAATGGTTCGAGGCCAGCCATTCGAGCAGGTCGTGGATTTCACGCTGTTCCTGTTCGCGCAGGCTGCTGCTTTTGGTTTTGTAGGCGGCGATCAGCTGCTCGGCGCGCTGGCGCATGGGTTTCCAGTCGGCGACGGCATGGGCCACATGGTCGAAGGTGGCGTGCATTTCCTCGACCAGCGCGGCGGGCGTGAGCGACACGGGCAGCGGCGAGCATTCGATGTAGATATACGACTCGCGCGACCAGCTGGCGGGGGCTTTGTCGTGGCGCGCTGTGTCGGTCAGCTCGCCTTTGGCGTTGCGTTTCACGGCGAGGATGGGGTGCAGGATGCGGTGAATGCCCAGCCCCTGCTGGGTGATGAGGTTCGAGAGCGAATCGACGAGGAAGGGCATGTCGTCGTTGATGGCGAGGATGAAACTGCGCGAGCGGCCACTGCGTTTGGATTTGCCGACCGTTGCTTCCAGCTTCGGGGCGTGGCCTTTGCGCGTGTGGGCGAACTGCTCGAAGGCGAGGGCCACTTCCATGGCTTTGGCTGGTTCCATCTCCTCGAGGTCGCTGACGGGCGTCATCGCATAAAAATGTTCGACGAACTGGCGCTTATCGGCGCTGAGTTTTGCCGGGGTGGCGGCAAGGATCTGGTCGAGCAGTTGCTGGTGCAGGGCGGAATAGGCGGGGGCGGGTTTCGCGTTCATGAGATTCTCCGCAGCGTGGCTTAGCAACTCGGGCGCAAAGGGAAAGCAAAAAGCGCCATCGCGCCGCACCATAGCTGTGCGCTGCAACCCGTCTGTGATGGGAATGCCGCTTACGCGAGCGCATCCCACGCGGTGGCGGCGAGGTTAGTGCCGTAGAGCGCTTGCACGGCGCGCAGGCCGGTGGGCGAGGTGACGTTGATTTCGGTGAGGTAATCGCCGATCAGATCGAGCCCGACCAGCAGCAGCCCCTGCGCGCGCAGCCACGGGCCGAGCGCTTCGCAGATGGCTTGCTGCCGGGCATTCAGCGTGGCTGCTTTGGCGATGCCGCCCACGCGCATATTGGCGCGGATGGAATCGTTCTGCGGCTCGCGCTGGAACACGCTGGCCACCTCGCCGTTGATGAGCAGCACGCGCAGGTCGGCGCTGGCCACCTGCGGCAGGAAGGCCTGCCACATGAGCGGTTCGCCGGTCGATTCGTTCGCCTGTTCGATGAGCGTGTA
>JBIISI010000078.1:0-8908 GCA_044341105.1 Rickettsiales bacterium
CAGGGCGAATGGATGGTGGTCGAGGCCGATGAGTCGGATGGCACGTTCATCCGCATTCCCTCGACCGTGGCGGTGGTGACGAATATCGACCCCGAACATCTCGACCATTACGGCACGTTCGATGCGCTGAAGGGCGCATTCAAACAATTCCTCGAGCAATTGCCATTCTATGGGTTCGGCGTGCTGTGCATCGACCATCCCGAAGTGCAGGCGCTGATGGCGAAAATCATCGACCGCCGGGTGATTTCCTATGGCACCAGCCCGCAGGCCGATGTGCGCGCGGTGAATATTCGCCAGCAATCCGGCGGCCAGCTGTTCGATGTGGAATTTGCCGACCGCGAGAGCGGCACGGTGACCACCATGAAAGACGTGGAACTGCCGATGTACGGCCTGCATAACGTGCGCAATGCGCTGGCGGCCATCACGGTGGCGCGCGAAGTGGGCATCGACGATGCGGTGATCTGCCGCGCGCTGAAAGGCTTTGCCGGGGTGAAGCGCCGCTTCACCAAAACCGGTGAGGTGCACGGCGTGACCATCATCGACGATTACGGCCACCACCCGGTGGAAATCGCCGCGACGCTTTCCAGCGCCCGGCAGGCGGTGGAAGCAACCGGCGGGCGCGTGATCGCAGTGATCCAGCCGCACCGTTACACGCGGCTCTCCAGCCTGTTCCAGGATTTCTGCGGCTGCGCAACCGATGCCGATACCGTGTTCGTGGCCGATGTGTATGCGGCGGGCGAGGAGCCTATCGCCGGCGCCGACCGCGACCATCTGGTCGAAGGCATGCGCGGCCACGGCCACCGCGACGCGCGCGCGCTGCCGAGCGAAAAAGAACTGGCCGATGCGGTGGCCGAGGTGGCGCAGCCGGGCGATTTCGTGGTGTGCCTTGGGGCCGGAAGCATCAGCAAATGGGCGGCGCATTTGCCCGCCGAGCTGGAGCCGTTGCTGGCCAGGAAATTGAAAGACCGTGCGTAACGACCTGCCGCAGATTCGCGGCCAGTACCGCTTCGATGCGCCGCTTGCGAACACTACCTGGTTTCAGGTGGGCGGCGCGGCGGATGTGCTGTTCAAGCCCGCCGACACGGAGGATCTCGCCCATTTTTTGAAGCATAAGCCGCCGGCGTTGCCGGTGACGGTGCTGGGGGTGGGCAGCAACCTCATTATTCGCGATGGCGGGATTGAAGGCGTGGTGGTGAAGCTTGGCCGGGGATTTACGCAGGCGGAAATTCGCGACGGGGAAATCGAGGCGGGGGCCGCGCTGCTTGATGTGCATCTCGCCCGCTTTGCCGCCGAACAGGGGCGCGCGGGGCTGGAATTCCTCTCGGGCATTCCGGGCACGGTGGGCGGTGCGCTGGCGATGAATGGCGGGGCCTATGGCCGCGAAGTGCGCGACTGCCTCGCCCGCGCCGAAGCCGTTGCGCCCGACGGCACGATCGTGATGCTCGAGCCCGATGAAATGCTGTATAGCTACCGGCATTATGGCGGCCCGGCGGGGCTGATGTTTACCCGCGCATGGTTCACCACGCAGGCCGATGCGCCGGACGCGATCCATGCCCGCATCGCCGAAATTCAGGCCAGCCGCGAGGCGACCCAGCCGATTCGCGAACGCACCGGCGGCAGCACGTTTAAAAACCCCGAAGGCCACAAAGCATGGCAACTGGTCGATGCGGCGGGCTGCCGGGGGCTTGCGATTGGCGGCGCGCAAATCAGCGAAAAACACTGCAACTTCATGATTAACACCGGCGCGGCCACGGCTGCCGAACTGGAAGCCCTCGGCGAAGAAGTGCGTCGCCGGGTGCGGGCGCAATGCAACGTGGCGCTGGAATGGGAAATCAAACGCATTGGCCGCGCGTAATCGCCGTTGCCAGCGCGCGGGCCATGCGCTAATCTTGGTGCAAAGCAAAAAATACCCGCATCGGCCCGCACCTACCAACCGTTATACCAAGGATAACGCCGCCGATGCATGTCGCCGTCTTAAAGGGTGGATTTTCCGCCGAACGTGAAGTGTCGCTCACCTCGGGCGCGGCGGTGGCCAAGGCCGTGCGCGAACTGGGCTACCAGTGCACCGAGATCGATGTGGGCACCGATGTGGTGGAGCAGTTGAAAGCGGCCCGGCCCGATGTGGCGTTCAACGCGCTGCATGGCCGCTTCGGCGAAGATGGCGGCATGCAGGGCGTGCTCGAGCTTTTGCATATTCCCTACACCCATTCGGGCGTGCTGGCCTCGGCACTGGCGATGGATAAGCCCATGGCAAAAAATGTGTTCGAGGCGGTGGGCTTGCGCTGCGCAGTCGGCAAAACGCTGACCAAACATGAAATGTTTGAAGCCGAGCCAATGCCACGCCCCTATGTGGTGAAGCCGCTGAACGAGGGCTCGAGCGTGGGCGTCACCATCGTGATGGAAAAAGACAACTTCACCTTCAGTGAGGATAACTGGCAGTTCGGTGAGTCGGTGCTGGTGGAAAAATTCATCGCCGGGCGCGAAGTGCAGGTGGCCGTGCTGGACGGGCGCGCGCTCGGCGCGATCGAGATTCGTCCCAAGGGCAAGTTCTACGATTACGAAGCCAAATACACCGATGGCGGGGCCGAGCACCTCATGCCCGCGCCGATTCCGGCGGATAAATACGCGGAAGTGTGCGCGCTGGCCGAGAAGGCGCACAACGCGCTTGGCTGCCGCGGCCTCACCCGCAGCGATTTCCGCTACAACGAAGGCGGCGATGACCAGTTCTATCTTCTTGAGGTGAATAGCCAGCCGGGCATGACGCCGCTTTCGCTGTCGCCGGAGATTGCGGCGCATGCGGGCATTTCGTTCAACCAGCTGGTGGATATTTTGATTAAGGGAGCGCGCCTCGATGGCTAGCCGCGCCCGCGTGAAAGTCAAAGGGCCGACGCGCGCGCAACAGGCGGCGGAGTTCAGCCGCAAAAAGCAGAAACTGCGCGCCCGCCAATGGAAGCGCCGCGGGCTGATGGGCGCCGGGGTGGCGCTGGTGGCGTATCTCGGTGTGGGCGGCTGGTGGCTGCAGCATACCGGCAAAATCGAAAAGGCGGTGACGGTGAGCAGCAATGCCTTCTGGGGCATGACGGCGGATATGGGGTTTCGCCTCGATCAGGTCTACCTGAAAGGCCGTGACCACGCCGATGCCGCCGCCGTGAAAGCCGCGCTGGAGGTCAGCGCGGGCATGCCGATTTTCGCCCTGCCGCTCGACGACATACGCACCCGGCTGGAGGCCATTCCCGAAGTGAAGACGGCGTTTATCCAACGCCAGTTGCCCAACAAACTGAGCATCACGCTGGGCGAACGCCTGCCTGCCGCCATCTGGCAGCGCGAGGGGCAGCACAGCCTGGTCGATGCGGAGGGGATTGTGCTGGCGAGCGAGAAATACAAAAGCAAAGGCCCGCTGCCGGTGATCGTGGGCGACGACGCGCCCAACCATGTGCGCGAACTGGTCGCGCTGCTCGACCTTGCCCCGGCGCTGAAGCCGCAGGTGGCGGCTGCGGTGCGCGTGGGCGACCGGCGCTGGAACGTGCGCCTCGCCAACGATGTGACGGTGATGCTGCCCGAACAGGAGCCGGAAAAAGCATGGCAGCGTTTTTCGCGGTTGGTAGATCGCGAAGGACTCTTGACCAAAGCCATCCGAAGCGTCGATATGCGCATGGAAGACCGGGTGTTTATCATGCCGCTCGAACAACAAAAAAATCCCATCACGCTCACCACCGCGCGTGATACCTAAGGAGACGACTGCCCATGCGCCCCGTTACGCCCACTCGCCATGGCCCCATCGCCGCGCTGGATATCGGCACGACGAAAATCGTGTGCATGATCGCCACGCCCGATGAGCATGGCGAATTCACCGTGATCGGCATTGGCCACCAGTTGGCGCGCGGTATTAAGTCGGGCGTCATCACCGAAGTGGGCGAGGCCTGCACCAGCATCAACGCGGCCGTGCATGCCGCCGAGCAAATGGCGGGCGTGACGATTGAAGACGTGATCGTGAGCGTGAACGGCGTGAACCTGAAATCGCGCAACGTGGCGGTGGAGCTGGATGTGCTGGCCGACGGCGTAAGCGATCAGGACATCGCCGATATTATCCAGGAAGGCTGCGCTTCGCTTGAGAGTGACGAAGCCTCGGTGCTGCATTATTTCCCGACGCAATACACACTCGACAAAGCGCGCAACCTGCGCGACCCGCGCGGCATGATCGGCAAAAAACTGGGTGCGGATCTGCAGATCATCACCGCGCGCGAGCAATACCTGCGCAACCTCAATCACTGCATCGCGCGGGCGCATCTCAATATCGAAGATTACGTGATGGTGGGCCATGCCAGCGCGCTGGCCGTGCTGGAGCGCGACGAGATGGATCTCGGCGTGACGGTGATCGATATGGGCGGCGGGGTGACGACGTTTTCGGTGTTCGCCAATGGCCGCAATATTTATTCGGATTCGATTCCGGTGGGCGGCAACCACGTGACCAGCGATATTGCACAAGGGCTTTCCACCAGCCTGCACCATGCCGAGCGGTTGAAAACGCTGCATGGCAGCGCGATCAATTCGGTGAAAGATTCCGAGGTGATGATCGACGTGCCGCAACTGGGCGAGCAGGAAGACGAGAACGAACCCACCACCATGCCGCGCGCCATGCTGGTTGGTGTGATCCGCCCCCGCATGGAAGAAATTTTTGAACTGATCCGCGGTAAGCTGGAGCAGGCGGGGGTCGATAAAATTGCCGGTCGCCGCTGCGTGATTACGGGCGGTGCGAGCCAGATGCTTGGCGTGAGCGACCTCGCGGCGCGCATGCTGGGCAAGCAGGTGCGCAAGGGTAAACCGCTACCCATTCCGGGGCTCGCTGATGCGGTGTCCGGCCCGGCCTTCTCGGGCGTGATCGGCATGCTGCGCTATGTGCAGCACCAGCCATGGGAGAATGAGATTTTCATGGCCGACCAGTCGCGCCGGCGCTGGCTGCCCGAGCGCATCGTGAACTGGTTCCGCGAGAATTTTTAAGTTCCCGAAAAATTTCTGTGAGTAACCTGCCACTTGCGCTGCAAAATTTTATAAGTAGCGCTAGACAGAGTCCAAGGCGCTACATATAGTGGTGTCACCAAAAAGCAGCATAAGCTGCAAAAACGCATCGGCAAGATTCTGAATCACCTCACCACCGTGCCCGCACGAGGAGCGCTTGCCATGACCATTAACCTGCATTTGCCCACCGAAATGGAAACCCTTCGCCCCAAAATCACCGTTGTTGGTGTGGGTGGCGCGGGCGGTAACGCGGTGAATAACATGATCGCAGCCAACCTTGAAGGTGTCGATTTCGTGATCGCCAACACCGACGCGCAGGCGCTGGAAGCCGCGCAGGCCGATCGCGTGATCCAACTGGGCGTGAACGTGACGCGCGGCCTCGGTGCCGGTGCGAAACCGGAAGTGGGCTACGCCGCCGCCGAAGAAGCCGTCGAAGAAATCGTCGATTACATTCAGGGCAGCAACATGGTGTTCATCACCGCCGGCATGGGCGGTGGCACGGGCACGGGCGCTGCGCCGGTGATCGCCCGCCTCGCGAAAGAGCAGGGCATGCTCACCGTGGGCGTGGTGACCAAGCCGTTCCAGTTCGAAGGCGCGCACCGCATGCGCATGGCCGAAGCCGGTATCCGCGAGCTGCAGCAATATGTCGACACGCTGATCGTGGTGCCGAACCAGAACCTCTTCCGCATCGCCAACGAAAAAACCAGCTTCGCGGAAGCCTTCCGCCTTGCCGACGAAGTGCTGCATAGCGGCGTGCGCGGCGTGACCGACCTGATCGTGAAACCCGGCATGGTGAACCTCGACTTCGCCGATATCCGCGCCGTGATGAGCGAGATGGGCAAAGCCATGATGGGCACCGGCGAAGCCAGCGGCGACAGCCGCGCGCTGCAAGCCGCTGAAGCCGCCATTTCCAACCCGCTGCTCGACGATGTGTCGCTGAAAGGCGCGCGCGCCGTGCTGGTCAACATCACCGGCGGCATGGACCTGTCGCTCTACGAAGTCGACGAAGCGGTCAACCGCATCCGCGACGAGGTGGACGCCGAAGCCAACATCATTTTCGGGTCGACCTTCAGCGATTCGATGGAAGGCAAAATGCGCATCAGCGTTGTCGCTACCGGCATCGACGCGGGCGAAATGCAAAAACCCGTGCAGCCGGAATTCACCGGTGCGCCGCGCCCTCAGGCCCGCGCGCCGTTCCTTGCGCCGCACGCCGCCAAACAAGCCGCCCCGACCGCCGCGCGTGAGCGCACCGCTGCGGAAATCGTGCGCCAGGCCGGCACCCAGACGGTGGCCGAAGCCGCCCGCACGGCTGCCCCGCGCCCCGCACAGCCGGTGATTCGCATCATCGACGAAGCAGCACAGGCGCAGGAAGAGGCTGCCCGTGCCGCCGCCGCTGCGGCGCAGGCTTCCGCCTATGCCCAGCAGGAAGCCGCGCGTGCTGCTGCCATGGCGGCCGATGCCGGCCCGCTCTTCGTGAGCCCGAAAGCCGAACAGCCGGTGCAGCGCACCCTGTTCACCGCACAAGCACCGGAGATGGACGAAGAATTTGAAAGCGAAGAAGACGCTGCCGCCGCGGGCAAAAACATTTTCGGCCGCCTGGCCAATGTTGGCAAAGCACTGGCTTCGGGCCGTGTGGAGCCGAAAAGCCGTGATGAGCTGCAGCCGCGCAAAGCCGAAGTACGGGAAGTGGTGGCCGGTGGCCATGACGAGGAAGAATTCTACGATATTCCTGCCTTCCTGCGCCGTCAGGCCAACTAATTCCCGGCTGGCGCTTTGCGCGCTGGCAGGGTCAATGGTTCCTTCATTGAAGTGAAAATGCAGCCTCCGGGCTGCATTTTTGCGTAAGGGGGAAACCATTCATGTACTTGGAATTGCATTGTAATATACGGTTACACAACGTGCATTGAGGGCGCGCGTGCGGGGGCGTAGGGTGCGAGCATAAGAAACACCCCAGAAACGGATGCACCCATGCAAACCACCGCCCAACCCGAAGATTTTTTCCAGCACACCGTCGCCGCTGAAGTCAGCTGCGTGGGCGTGGCGCTGCACACGGGCGACATGGTGAACATGACGATTCGCCCCGCCGCGGTGAATACCGGTATCGTGTTTGTGCGCAAGGATGTGGCCGCCCACAACGCGGTGCCCGCGCGCTACGACGCGGTGGTGGAAACCACGCTTGGCACCACCATCAGCAACGCGCAGGGCGTGACGGTTTCGACCATCGAACATGTGATGGCGGCGCTGTGGGGCGCTGGCATCGATAACGCCCGCGTGGAGCTCGACGGCGCGGAAGTGCCGATCATGGACGGCTCGAGCGAACCGTTTATTTTCCTGCTGGAATGCGCCGGTCGCGTGCAGCAGCGCGCCATGCGCCGCACCATCGAAGTGCTGCGCGAAGTGACGGTGGAAGAAGGCGCGAGCCGCGTGACGCTGCGCCCGGCGGAAGGCTTTGCGATCGACATTGAAATCGCCTTCAAGCACCCGCTGATCGCAACCCAGAAAGCCACCTACGATTTCACCGACACCAGCTTCAAACAGGCGCTCAGCCGTGCCCGCACCTTCGGCTTCGCGCGCGATGTCGAGAAAATGCGCGCCATGGGTCTGGCGCTGGGCGGCAGCCTGCACAACGCGATTGTGCTGGGCGAAGACGACATCCTGAACGAAGGCGGCTTGCGCTATGCCGACGAATTCGTGCGCCACAAAGCGCTCGATTGCGTGGGCGATTATTACCTCGCGGCGGGCCACCTGCAGGGCCATATCGACGCGGTGAAGCCCGGCCACGGCATCAACAACAAGCTGCTGCGCGCGCTGTTTGCCGATCCGGCCAATTACCGCATCGTGGGCGAAGGCGAAGTCAACGCCCCCGCGCGCATTACCCGCGGCGAGGCCGGCCACTACGCGATGGCGTAAGCCCGGCTTCGGCTATTTCTTTTTGATTTTCGTAAACGGCTCGCGCGTGCCCGGTCGCTTGGTCATGTGGTAGCCCGTCATCACGAACCCTTCGCGCATGTAGAAGCGGTGGGCAAGGAAGGCATCGGCGTAGGTGTCGAGCACGATCAGGTCGAGATGCTCACGCGCGGCGAGTTTTTCGAACCATGCCAGCATCTGCGCGCCGAGCCGGCGGCGCCGGTAATCCGGGTGGACGATGAAATTATCGAGGTCGAGTTCCGCCCCGCTCCAGAACCGGCTGCGCAGCCAGAAGCCGCTGCAGGCGGCCAGCGTTTCGCCGTCGAACACCCCAATGGCGCGGTAGCCGCGCGCAACCATGGCCTTCAGCCGCGTGGTGAACATGGCCTGGCTGATGCCGGGATTATGCAGGTGAATGAGCCTGAAAAGCCGCGGAAGTTCCGCCTCGGTCAGCTCGCGTATGCGCAGGGGTGTGGATTTCTTTGCCATCGGCGCTGCATAACGCGTTGCGCCATTGCGCGCAAGTGCCCGCATGCTATAAGCGGTGGCATGAAACCTTCCCGCTTCGCCGCTTTATTGCTTACCAGCTCGCTGCTCGCCCTTGCGGCCTGCGGCGATGATGACGAAGACGACATCGACACGCTGGCGAAAAAGAACCAGTCGGTCGATGAGCTCTACGACACCGCCCTCGCGAGCTACGCAGCGGGCGGCTACAAACGCGCGATCGAAGAATTCGAGGAGGTGGAGCGCCAGCACCCCTATTCGGAATGGGCGGCGCGCGGGCAGATCATGGCGGCCTATTCTGCCTATCGTGGCGGTGAATTCGACGATGCGATCAGCATCCTCGACCGCTTCGTGAAGCTGCACCCCACCCATAAAAGCACGCCCTACGCCTATTACCTCAAGGCGCTGTGCTACTACACGCAGATCACCGATGTGGGGCGCGATCAGCACACCACCGAAGAAGCACGCAGCGCGCTGAAAG
>JBIISI010000014.1:0-31165 GCA_044341105.1 Rickettsiales bacterium
GTGGGGGCTGGAAAACCCCGCCGCCAGCATGCGCCAGCCGCCCGATCAACTGCTGCTGCACGCCACCAGCGAGCAGGGCATTCAGAACCTGTTCAAGCTGGTAAGCAGCGCCTACACCGCGCCGGCACTCGCCACCACCCCGCTGCTCGATTACGACATGCTAGGGCGCTACAGCGATGGGCTGATTGCGCTCACCGGTTCGGTGCATGGCGGTTTTGCCAAAATGCTGCTGGCAGGCCGCAAGGCCGAGGCCGAGGAACTGCTCGCGAAGCTGCAGGGTATGTTCGGCAACCGTTTGTATGTCGAACTCACGCGCCATTTGTTGCCCGAGGAGCGGCAGGTGGAGCGCGCGCAGATCGACCTTGCGCTCGAAAAAAACATTCCGCTGGTTGCCACCAACAACGTGTATTTCTCCGATCGCGGCATGTTCGAAGCGCATGATGCACTCATGTGCGTGGAGGGTGGCCGCTATGTGATGGAAGAAAACCGCCCGCGCCTGAACGAAGAGCACCGATTCAAAAGCACGCAGGAAATGTGCCTGCTGTTTCGCGACATTCCCGAGGCGATTGAAAACACCGTGCATATCGCGCGGCGTTGCCATGCATGGGCCAGCGCCCGCTCGCCCATCCTGCCCGGGTTCCACGTGGAAAAAGACGGGGCGGTGCTGAGCGAATCCGAAGCGCTGCGCGAGCTGGCGAAAGCGGGGCTGGAAGCGCGGCTTGAACGCCACGTGTTCACCGCCGAGATGGACGAGGCGGCGCGCAACGATGCGGCAAAGCCCTATTGGGATCGGCTGGAATTCGAACTCGACGTGATTATTACGATGAAGTTCCCCGGTTACTTCCTGATCGTATCCGACTTTATTGGCTGGGCGAAAGACCACAATATTCCGGTGGGGCCGGGCCGTGGTTCGGGCGCAGGGTCGCTCATTGCGTGGAGCCTGCGCATCACCGACCTCGACCCGTTGCGCTACGGCCTGCTGTTCGAGCGCTTCCTGAACCCGGAACGCGTCAGCATGCCCGACTTCGATATCGATTTCTGCCAGGACCGGCGCGATGAGGTGATTCGCTATGTCGCCGAAAAATATGGCTCCGAACGTGTGGCGCAGATCATTACTTTCGGAAAATTACAGGCGCGCGCCGTGCTGCGCGATGTGGGGCGCGTGTTGCAAATGCCCTACAGCCAGGTCGACCGTATCTGCAAATTGGTGCCGAACAACCCCGCCCAGCCGGTCACGCTGGAAGAGGCGATCAAGCTCGAGCCGCTGCTGCGCGATGCGATTCGCGAAGACGAAACGGTTGATAAGCTGGTGAGCCTCGCACTGAAGCTCGAGGGGCTGTATCGCCACGCCTCGACCCACGCGGCGGGCATTGTGATTGGCGACCGCGAGCTGGCTGATCTCGTGCCGCTCTACCGCGACCCAAAATCCGACATGCTGGTGGTGCAGTATTCGATGAAATGGGCCGAGGCGGCGGGGCTGGTTAAATTCGACTTCCTCGGCCTGCGCACGCTCACCATTTTGCAACGCTGCGTCGATTTGCTGAAAGACCAGAATATCGAAATCGACCTGCTGACCCTGCCGGAAAGCGATAAGAAAACCTATTCGCTGCTCACGCGCGGCGACACGCTTGGTGTGTTCCAGTTCGAATCCGCTGGCATGATCGCATCGCTGAAAAGCCTGCGGCCCGATGCGATTGAAGACCTGATCGCGCTCGGCGCGCTCTACCGCCCGGGGCCGATGGATAACATCCCGACCTATATCGACGTGAAGCATGGGCGGCAGGCGCCCGACTATTTGCACCCCATGCTCGAGCCGGTGCTGCGCGAAACTTACGGCGTGATTATCTATCAGGAGCAGGTGCAGAAAATTGCGCAGGTGATGGCGGGCTACACGCTGGGCGGCGCCGATTTGCTGCGCCGCGCGATGGGGAAGAAAATCAAATCGGAGATGGACGCGCAGCGTGCCATGTTCGTCGATGGTGCGCAGAAAAATGGTGTAAGTGAAGCGCAGGCATCGAGCATCTTCGACCTAGTGGCGAAGTTCGCGGGCTATGGCTTCAACAAATCGCACGCGGCGGCCTATGCGTTGGTCGCCTACCAGACGGCCTACCTGAAGGCGAATTACCCGGTGCAGTTCTTCGCCGCAAGCATGACCTACGAGATGGCCTCGACCGACAAGCTGGCGCAGTTCGTGCAGGACGCGAAGAAATTTAGCATCGAGGTATTGCCGCCGGACATCAACAAATCCGATGTGCTGTTCTCGGTCGAGGGCCCGAACGTGCGCTATGCGCTGGCGGGTATCAAGAACGTTGGCGCGAACGCCATGGCGGCCATTGTGGCCGAGCGCAAGGCCAAAGGCCCCTTCAAAGACGTGCAGGATTTCGCCGCGCGCATCGATGCCAGCGTGATTAACCGCCGCCAACTGGAATTCATGGTGATGGCGGGTTGCTTCGACAGCCTGCACCCCAATCGCCGCTCGGTGTTTGAATCCATCGACATCCTGCTCGCCAGCGCGCAGCAGGCCACCATCGATCGCACGAGCGCGCAGGTGAGCCTGTTTGGCGATGCGAGCGCGCAGCAGCAAATGAACCGCCGCGAGCTGAAAGCAATCGAGGAATGGCCGGTGATTGAGAAGCTGAACCATGAGCGCGGCGCGATTGGGTTCTATCTTTCCGCGCATCCGCTGGAACCTTACCAGCCGCTGTTTCGCAAGCTGGGGGTCGTGAGTTCCGAGAAACTCATGATGCCCATGAACGACCGCCAGCAATTGAAACTTGCGGGCATTCTCATCGCCATCAAGCTGCGCAGTGGGCCGCGCGGGCGCTCGGCGTTCGTTACGCTGTCAGATGCGGAGGGGCAATACGAAGTGGCGATTTTCGACGAGGCATTGCTGAACCGCCACCATGCCGAGCTGGTGAGCGGCGCGGCACTTTACCTAGGCATTGATGTGCGCATTGGCGACCGCGGCACGCGGTTGCTCGTCACCAAAATCGAACCGCTCGACAGCATGGTCGAACAGGTGCGCACGCAGGCGCTGACCGTGCAGGTGACGGACGTGGCATGCATTGCGCCGCTGAAGCGTATGCTGGGCGAACCTGCCGACCGTGGCGCGAAGGTGGAGCTGCATGTGCAGATTCCCGACGGGCTGGTGAAGCTGGCATTGCCGGGCGCGTATCATGTCGGTGCGCAGCAGCTCATGCAATTGCAGGCGATTGACGGTATTACGGCGCAGGCGGCGTAATTACAGCGCGGCGAGGGCGGCCTCGTCGATGCCCAAGGCGCTGGCGATGCCGCGCGCTTTCACCAGTGTTTCATGCCATTCATCTTCGGCATCGGATTCGGCGACGATGCCGCCGCCGACCTGAAACTCGAACCGCGCGCCGTCGATCACCAGGGTGCGAATGACCACCGACAAATCGCAGGCATGCTGCGACAGCCAGCCAAGCGCACCGCTATAGACCCCACGCGCCATGCCTTCGTGCTGTGCGCACCATTGCATGGCCGCGCGTTTGGGTGCGCCGGTCATGGAACCCGGTGGGAAGCAGGCGCGCACGGCATCGACCACCGTCGCATCAGTGCGCAATTGCGCGGTGATGGTGGAGATAAGGTGGTGGATGGTGGCGTAGGAATACAGGCCCGATTGCTCGGTGACCTCCACGCTGCCCACCTGCGCTACCTGCGCGAGGTCATGGCGCATGAGATCAACGATCATCAGGTTTTCTGCGAGGTTTTTGCCACTGGCGGCGAGGGCTTTTTTCAGCGCGGCGTCTTCGCTGTCATTGGCGCCACGGCGAATGGAGCCTTTGATTGGGCGCGAGGTGAGCGCGCTGCCTTGCAGTTGCAGGAATGATTCGGGGCTGGAGGAAAGCACGGCCTGCGCGCCATGCTTCAGCAGGGCGCTGAAAGGGGCGGGGCTGGCGGCGCAAAGGCGTGCGAACAGTGCGAAGGCATCCATGGCATGGGCGGTGCTGCCGAAGAATTTCCGGGTGATATTCGCCTGGTAAAAATCGCCTTCTTCGATGGCCGCGACGGTGGCGCGAACGATTTCCTCGTAGCGCGCGCGTGGCATGTTGCTGCGCAGTTCGGTGACGGATAGGGGCGTGTCAGTGCGCGTGGCGGTTGGCAACGTGCTGGGTTTTTTCGCGTGGAAACGGCCGTATTCGGTGATGGTTTTCGCTATGTGGTCGAGGCAGAACAGGCGCTGGTAGCGCGTGAGCCAGAAACCGGGCAGCGCGATGGTGGCGGGGGCAATGGTTGCTTCAGTGCCGGTTTCGTAGCCGAGATAACCAACCCAGTCGGGCAAGGGGCTGGTATCGGCCAGCGTGGGTACATCTTCCCAGCGTTGGCCGGTGGTGTGGTAGGCGGGTTCGAGCAGCAGGAAACTTTGCTGGCCGGTGTAATATTCGGCCCGGCCGGAATGCAGGAAGGCGAAATCTTTTTCCTGCGCGAAGCGCGCGGCGAACGTCAAGGGGTCTTCCCACGCATGCTGCCCGAGCGTTTGCCAGTTCATGCCTGCCCCCAGCGGGCGCGTTTGCGGTCTTCGATCAGTAGGCCCAGCATATCGCGGTGAATGGGGTGGGTTGGGCTCCACACCCAGCCCATGGGCGCGAGCGAGGCCACCGGCCACACGCCCACGCGGCTGTTGGTGAGGAACACCGCTTCGGCATGTTCCAGCTCGGAAAGCCCGTCGCTCACCAACCGCACCGGAAGCGGCGAAAGGCGAAGGATGGCGGCGCGCGTGGTGCCCGCGAGGCAACCGGTTTCAAGCGCGGGGGTAAACAGCATGCCCTGCTTCAGCCAGAATAGATTGGCACTGCTGGCCTCACTCAAGAAGCCTTGAATGCTGAGTTGCAGCGCGTCGTCGCGATCATTTTCCTGCGCTTCCATGAGGGCGAGGGTGCTGTTGATGCCCTGCGCCAGCTTAGCGTGGGTGGGCAGGCATTGCGGCGGAATGCGCGGGCGGGCCGACAGATAGAGGCGGCAGGGGGCGGTGGGCTCGGAAAGCCCGTCGAGCCATTCCATGACCCAGCTGCAGGGCATGCTGGGGGGGAAGGGCGCATAGCCCCGGCTGCCCGCACCGCGGCTGATCGCAAGCCGGATATAACCCGCTTTGGCTTTGTTTTTTTTCAGCAATTGCTGGGCATAAGGCGCGAAATCATCGACCGGCGGTGCGATGGACAGGGCGACCAGCCCGGCCAGCAACCGCTCCATATGCGCCGCCCATTGATAGGGCGCACCGCGCTCGACGCGGATGGTTTCAAACACCCCATCACCAAAGCGAAAGCCGCGGTCAGCCACCGCCACCGCGGCGCGGTGGGCCAACACAAAATGGCCGTTAAGGCAAGTAAACGGTTTCGCCTGCATGGGATTGCTGTATACCGGGCGCAACGGAAAGGAAACAGGACGTGGCGCATTACGGCAGTGTTTTTTCAATCAACCGGCTGCGGGTCGAGGCCCTGATCGGCCTGCATGCTTACGAGCACACCAAGCGCCAGCCGGTCGATATCTGCGTGCGGCTGTATTTTTCCGAGCCGCCGGCCGCCACCGGCGACGATAACGCCGCCGTGCTCGATTATTCCGCCATCGCCGAGCGGCTGAGCGCGCTTGCCACAAAACAGCATTACCGGCTGATCGAATACCTCGCGCAGCAATTATTCGATGCCGTGCGCGCCTACGCGGATGCGCATGGCGGGCAGGCGGTGAAATTGTGGGTGCGCCTCACCAAAGTATCGCCTGCCGTGCCGTTCCTGCGCGAGGGGGCATCGCTGGTGCTGAGCGATTTACCCGCCGGGGCCACCACCGTGCCGGTGGAGTAGCGCCGTGATCCTGATTGCGCTGGGCAGCAATGTGGGCGACCGCGCGAGTCTGCTGGCGCAGGCGCGCGCATGCATGCAGGTGCTGGGCATGCACGTGATCCTTGCCTCGCGGCTATACGAAACACCCGCCCTGTTGCCCGAAGATGCGCCCGATGCATGGGACGTGCCGTTCCTCAATCAGGTGGTGGCGGTGGAAAGCGCCCTGGCACCCGAGGCGATGCTGGGCGCGTTGAAAGCGCTGGAAACCAAGCTGGGAAGGCAAGACCGGGGGCGCTGGGGCCCGCGCGAGATCGACCTCGATTTGCTGGCGCATGGTGATGCGCTGCTGGAATTACCCGCGCTGCAATTGCCGCACCCGCGCCTGCATGAGCGTCGGTTTGTGCTGGAACCGCTGGTGGAGATCGCGCCCGGCTGGCGGCATCCGCGCCTGCAAAAAACCGCGGCCACCCTTCTGGCGGAGCTGGTATGAAACGACCGCAACTCATGGGCATTTTAAACCTCACGCCGGATTCGTTTTCCGGCGCAGGGGCGATGGATGTGCCCACCGCGTTGGCGCAGTTCGAGGCGATGGTGGAAGAGGGGGCCGGGATCATCGATCTCGGCGCGGAATCGACCCGCCCCGGCGCCACCGCGTTGACTGCCGATGCGGAATGGGCGCGCCTCGGCCCGGTGCTGGAAGCGCTGGCCGGGCATAAAAAGCGCGCGCAGGTGAAGTTAAGCATCGACACCTACCACCCCGAAACGGCGGCGCTGGCGCTTGCGGCGGGGATCGATATCCTTAACGACGTGAGTGGGCTTGGCAGCGATGCGATGCTGCAAAAACTCGATGGCGGCACGCAGGACGTGGTGGTGATGCATTCGCTGACGCTGCCGGTCGATCCCACCATCACGTGGGACGACCGGGTGGATCCCGTGGTCGAAATCCTGCGCTGGAAAGAGGCAGTGACCGAGCGCGCCATGCGCGGCGGCATTGCACCCTCGCGGCTGATTTATGATCCCGGCCTTGGGTTTGGTAAAAACGCCCGCCACTCGCTGGGGCTGCTGCTGCGTGCGGGTGAACTCACCGCATCGGGCGGGCGTTGGCTGATCGGCCATTCGCGTAAATCCTTCCTGCGGCTGGTGAGCGATGGGCAAAGCGCCGAGCGCGATGACCTGACCTTGCTGGCATCGGCGGTGCTGGTGCAAGCGGGGGTCGATATGCTGCGCGTGCATCAGGTGGCGCGGCATCGGCAACTATTGGATGCGCTATGCAGCTAGACGCCGCCATCGCTACGCTGCTGGAAAAGCTCATGCATCCGGCCCTGCCGGAAATCGACCTGTCGCTGGATCGCATGCACCGGCTGTTGGCGCTACTTGGCAATCCGCAGCGCCGCCTGCCGAAGACAGTGCATGTGGCGGGCACGAACGGCAAAGGCTCGACCATCGCCTACCTGAAAGCGATGATGGAGTCGCAGGGCTTGCGCGTGCATGCCTACACCTCGCCGCATCTGGTACGGTTTAACGAGCGCATCGTGCTGGCGGGGGCACCCATTGCGAACCGGGACCTGCTGCCGCTGCTGCACCGCGTAGCCATGGCTGCCGAGCAGGTTCCGGTCACGTTTTTTGAAGCCACCACGGCAGCGGCGCTCCTTGCATTTGCCAGCGTTGAGGCCGATTACCTGTTGCTCGAAGTGGGGCTTGGCGGGCGGCTCGATGCCACTAATGTCATCGCCCCGGTGCTGAGCATTATTACCCCCGTAGGGCTCGACCATCAGGAATATCTGGGTGCGACTCTGGCGGCCATTGCGCGCGAGAAGGCGGGCATCCTCAAGCCCGGCGTGCCCGCTATTTTCGGGCGGCAGGAAACAGAGGCCACGCGCGCGCTTGCCCATGCAGGCCCGAGCTACCGCGAAGGCGATGCATGGCATTACCATCCGGGCAAGGTCACGCTCGATGTCACCTTTGACGGCACAACCCGCCGCATGGCGCTGCCGCCGTTGGCGGGCGAACACCAGTGCCACAATGCGGCGCTGGCGGTGGTAGCTATGCAGGTGCTGGGCCTGAAAACCCCGCGCGACAGTTTGCGCGCCGCACGTTGGCCGGGGCGGCTGCAGCAACTCACACGCGGGCCGCTGGTGAAAGCATGGGGCGCGCCCCTCTGGCTTGATGGCGCGCACAATGCCCACGCAGCCCGCGCATTGGCTGAGTGGGCGCGGCAGCAGCCGGGCCTACGCATGCTGGTGTGCGGCCTGCTGGCGCGCAAAGACGCAGACGCGTTTTTCGAAGCGCTCGGCGATGCGTTTGATGCCATTGTTACCATTCCCGTACCTGGAACTACCGATGCGCACACGGCGCGCCACCTTGCAGCACTGGCGGGGCCGCGCGCCCACGCTGCCGCCAGTTGGGAAGGGGTGATGGCGCAGCTCAGGCGATACCAACCGGCCACAGTGGTGATTGCCGGATCGCTCTATCTGGCCGGGGCAATTTTGAAATATCATGAATAAACCATTCGTCTATGCTATGGGTTGAGGCATGAAGAAGGTGAATGGTTCGGGCATCGAGGCGCTGGCGATCAAACGCGCGAGCTACGCCGAGGGCGACAAAGTGCGCTACCGCGTGTATCGCGCGCCCGATGATTTTGTGGTGGTGATTGCAGAAAACGCGCTCATGGCCTCGAAGCTCTCGGGGATTGCCCATCCCTCGCGCATCATGCGCGATTTGCCGAGCGAGGGCATTGTGCAATCGGGCAAGCTTGCCGTGGCGGAAACGGAAGTGGGCATCACCTTCTCGACCGCGCCGAAAGAACATAAGCCGATGGCGGCAGAAATCGCCGCCCCCGCGCCAAGCGATTTTGTGCCGATGGCCATCCGTGATTTGCAGCAGGCGAAATCGCGCCGCCTGCGCATTATATCGGCCGAGGAATTATCAAAAATGATGGGGATTACGGCAGGCACACGACCGGCTGCCACGCCCGCGCCCGCCGCGCCTGCACCCGCCCCGGCAGCAGAGCCCCGCGCGAGCGAGCCACCGCCGGTGCGCCCGGCCACCGAAGCTCCGTCAGTGATCGACGAACGGCCGGTGGAAGAGGAGGGGCCGCTTACGCCCGAGCAGGTTCAGGCGCTGCTTGGTGAGCAGTGATTTGATTTTCGCAAAACCGGGCCTATAGTGCGCGCCATGCGCGCCCTCTTGCTTTTAATTGTTATGTTCCCCCACCTCGCCATGGCGCGGGAGCAAATTCGTATTGTCGGCTCCAGCACGGTGTTCCCGTTTGTGGCGGCGGCGGCCGAGCAGTTCGGCCGCAGCAGCGACTTCCGCACACCGATCGTGGAGGCCACCGGCACTGGCGGCGGCATTAAAATGTTCTGCGAAGGCGTCGGCGAGCGCACCGCCGATATGGTGAATGCGAGCCGCCCTATCAAGCCGGTCGAGGTCGAGGATTGCGCGGCGCACGGGGTGCAGGCCATCACCGAACTTACGCTGGGCTATGATGGTATTGTATTGGCCAATGCGCGGCAAAGCCCTGCATTCGCGCTATCGCGCCGGGCGCTGTTTCTCGCGCTGGCGCGCGAGGTGCCGAAAGATGGCGCGCTGGTGCCCAACCCCTACCACACATGGCGCGAGATCGACCCGAAGCTTCCCGCCACGCCCATCCAGCTTTACGGCCCGCCGCCCACTTCCGGCACGCGCGATGCCTTTTCCGAACTGGTGATGGAAGTGGGCTGCGAAGCCTTTCCGGCGTTTACAAAAGCCTATCCGGATAAAGAACTGCGCAAAAAGCAATGCATGGCCGTGCGCGAGGACGGAGCCTATATCGAGGCGGGCGAAGACGATAACCTGATCGTGCAGAAGCTCACCACCAACACCGATGCGCTGGGTATTTTCGGCTACAGCTTTCTTGAGCAGAACGCCGCACGCGTGAAGGCCAACAGCGTGGACGGGGTGATGCCTGATACCAACGCCATTGTACGCGGCACCTATAAAGTGGCGCGCAGCCTTTTTGTGTATGTGAAGGGCGAGCAGGTGGGCCATGTACCCGGCATCGCTGAATTCGCTAATTTCCTGGTGGGCGATGCCGCCGTGGGGCCGGAAGGCTACCTGATTATGAAAGGCCTGCTTCCCCTGCCGAAAGCACAGCACGAAGCGGTAAAGAAAAAAGCTGCGGCGCTCCTCGTCAATTAAACGTCGAGCAGCGCTTCTTTCACTTTATCGCCGTAAAGCTCGGTCTGTTCCCGGATAAATTTGAAGCGAAGCTCCGGCTTTTTGCCCATCAGCTGGTTGACGCGCTCGGCGGTGGCCTCGGCTTCCATTTCGTCGATCTCGACGCGCAGCAGGATGCGTTTTTTCGGGTCCATCGTGGTTTCTTTGAGCTGTGGCGCGGTCATCTCGCCCAGCCCTTTGAAGCGGCCCACTTCGATGCGGCTTTTATGCTTCGCGGAAAGCTGTTCAACGAGCTTATTTTTTGCCACATCATCGGCCGGGTAATAGGTCACGCCCCCGGCGGTCACGCGGTAGAGCGGCGGCTGTGCGAGGTAGAGATGGCCCTGACGGATCAGCTCCGGCATTTCCTGATAAAAGAAGGTCATGAGCAGGCTGGCGATGTGCGCACCGTCTACGTCTGCGTCGGTCATGATGACCACTTTCTCGTAGCGCAAATTGGCGATGTCGAACTGGCTGCCGGTGCTCACGCCCAGCGCCTGCATGAGATCGGAGATCTCCTGGTTTGCGCGGATTTTATCCAGAGTGGCGCTCGCCACGTTGAGGATTTTTCCGCGCAGCGGCAGCACGGCCTGCGTTTCGCGCACGCGCGCCTGCTTGGCCGAACCGCCTGCCGAATCGCCCTCGACGAGGAACAGCTCGGTGCCTTGCGGAATGCTGCGCGTGCAGTCGGCCAGCTTGCCGGGTAGGCGCAGGCGGCTGGTCACGGTCTGGCGTTTGGTGGTTTTTTCCTGCTTACGGCGCAGGCGTTCTTCGGCACGGAAGATGATGTGGTTGAGCAGGCCATTGCCCTGATCCATGTTGCCCGACAAATAATGGTCGAACGGATCGCGCACGGCGGCTTCCACGAGGCGGGCGGCTTCACCGCTTACCAGCTTGTCTTTCGTTTGGCCCTGAAAATGCGGGTCCTTGATGAACAGCGACAGCACAATCACCGCGCCCTGCACCACGTCATCGGCCATGATGCTGGCGGCTTTTTTGTTTTTCGTCATGTCGCCGAAATTGCGTAGCGCCTTGGTGAGTGCGGCGCGCAAGCCCTGCTCGTGGGTGCCGCCCTCGGGTGTGGGGATGGTGTTACAAAACAGCGAGTGGTGGCCTTCCTCGTCGTCTTTCAGCCATGCAATGGCCCATTCGACGCGGCCGCGCCCTTCGGGCAGCTGCGCTTCGCCGCCAAACGCGGGGCCGACGAGGGCTTGGCCCTCCAGCTCCTGCGTCAGGAAATCCTGAAGGCCACCGGGGAAATGGATGGTTTCCTGTTGCGGCACGGGGCTGGTGTCGCTTAGCAGCTCCGCCGCGCATTTCCAGCGGATTTCCACGCCACGGAACAGGTACGCCTTACTGCGCACCAGCTTGTAGATTTTTTCGGGGCGGAATTTTGATTTCGGGCCGAATATTTCCGGGTCGGGCCGGAAGGCGACGGTGGTGCCGCGGCGGTTTTTCACCTGCCCGACATGTTTCAGTTTGGTTTGCGGCGTGCCGCGCGAATAGGTCTGGTGGTAGAGCTGGCCTTCGCGCGCCACTTCGACATCAAGCTGTTCAGACAGCGCGCTTACTACCGAAATGCCCACGCCATGCAGGCCGCCAGCGGTGTGGTAGACTTTGTCGTTGAATTTTCCTCCCGCATGCAGGGTGGTCATAATCACTTCCAGCGCGGATTTTTTGGGGAATTTAGGGTGCGGGTCGATGGGGATGCCGCGGCCGTTATCGCGGATGACGATGGTGTTGCCGGGGTGAACCTCAACTTCGATAAAACTGGCATGGCCGGCGACTGCCTCGTCCATCGCGTTGTCAAACACTTCGTTGACGAGGTGGTGCATGGCGTTTTCGTCGGATCCGCCGATATACATGCCGGGGCGGCGGCGCACCGGCTCCAGCCCCTCCAGCACTTCGATATGCGCGGCCGAGTAATCGGCGCTGGGTTTGGCTTTCGGGTTCTGGGAAAACATGTCGCTCATAGGCGCTCTGTTATAGCCGCAAATTGGGGCAGTGCAAGGGTTTCGGGCGATTGGGGTGAATGTCACGGAATCTTCACAATACTCGCTACAGGGCCATGCCATGATGCCGGGATATGTTACAAATACCCAGCGCGGATGGCTTGCCCCAACTCGTGCGCACGGATGGTGCGCCCGCGCCTGTGCACACGGCCGATCACACGGCCATGAAATGGGTCGGTTACGCCGGGCTGGCCAGCGCCGCGCTGGCGATTTCGCCGCTTTTATTCCAGAATGCCAGTGGCATGGCGCAGGTCGCCTCGAAGGGAGCTATTGAGGGGTGTTTGACCGGTATTCCCATCGGCTGGGCCGGTTCGGTGGCTGATTTCCTGAGTGGCACGCCGCTGATCGGTGCCACGCTGGCGGCGGGTGGCCTGGGGGCCGTAGCGCTGGCGGCGGGGGTGGCTGTGGGCGGCATGTTCCTTGCTCGCTATCTCGATAAACGCACGCCGGAGGGCGGGTTTCCTTGGGGCCGTGTGGTGCGTTGGGCCAGCCTTGGCACCAGCATGCTGTTCGCTGCCCCCATGATGCTGACGGGCATTGCCATGGGGTTGAAATTCATTGGGCTGTGGTCGGGCACGTCGCTGCTCACCGATTGGGGCAGTGCGCTTGGCACCACCGGCATGGGCAGTGCGCAGGGCATGGCGGCCAGCACCGCCAGCATCGGCCTGCTGCACGGCCTGACCTGCGCGCTGCCGCTGGGCCTCACGGGGGTGTTTATGGGCGGGCATGGCACCATGGGCGAAACCCACCGCGTGCCCCCACAGCTGGTAACGCCGGAACGGTATGAGGGGCGGTTGCAGCCGTTGCCTAGGCCGCTTGTGGTTGCGTAGCCGGCAATAAGTCCGCCATTTCACGGGCGATGCTGGCGGCGGCTTCCATGCGGGCCGCGTCGTTGGCTAGTTCAATGGCGATAAATAGCGTCTGGTCGGCGCGAAGTTTGATGCGCCCGGCCTGTTTAGCGATATGGCCGATGAGCGCTTCGGGGGCGGCGAATTTCGCCTCGCGGAAGGCGACGACGATGCCCTTCGGCCCGGCATCCATGCGAATAATGCCCGCCTGCTTGGCGGTGATTTTGACCGATAGCACTGCCAGCAAATGATCGACCTCGGGCGGGTACATGCCGAAGCGATCGACCAATTCGGCGGCAAAACTATCGAGGTCGCCCTGGCTTTGCAGCCCTGCCGCGCGGCGATAGAGCGACAGGCGCAGGCCCAGATCGTCGATGTAGCTCTCGGGAATCAGTACGCTCATGCCGAGGTTCAGTTGTGGGCTCCAGCCCTCGCTGCTGGTGCTGTCATCGTCCAAACCCTTGCGGCGTTTCATGTCGGCGACGGCTTCTTCCAGCATGGTCTGGTACAGCTCAATGCCAACCTCGCGCACCTGGCCGGATTGTTCTTCGCCCAGCAGATTGCCGAAGCCGCGAATATCCATGTCATGGCTGGCAAGCTGGAAGCCTGCGCCAAGCGAATCCAGCTGTTGCATCACTTGCAGGCGGCGCTCGGCCTCGCGCGTAAGCTTTTTGCCGTGCGGCAGGGTGAGGTACGCATAGGCCCGGGTTTTGCTGCGGCCCACCCGCCCGCGAAGCTGGTAAAGCTGGGCGAGGCCGAACATTTCCGCGCGGTCGATGATCATGGTGTTGGCGGTGGGAATGTCGATGCCCGATTCGATGATGGCGGTGGAAAGCAGCAGATCGTATTTCCCGTCGTAGAATTCGTTCATCGTGCGGTCGAGTTCGGTCGGGGCCATTTGCCCATGCGCCACGCAGATTTTAATTTCCGGCACCAGCTGTTCCAGTTTCTGGCGCAGCTCGGCCATGTATTTAATGCGTGGGGTGACATAGAAGCTTTTGCCGCCGCGATGGTATTCGCGCAAAACCGCCTCGCGGATAATCACGGGGTCATAGGGCATCACGTAGCTGCGCACGGCGAGGCGGTCGATGGGCGGCGTGGTAATCAGCGACAGCTCGCGCACCCCGGCGAGACTCATTTGCAGCGTGCGCGGAATGGGCGTGGCCGAAAGCGTCAGCACATGCACGTCGGCTTTGAGTTGCTTCAGCTTTTCTTTCTGCGCCACGCCGAAATGCTGTTCCTCGTCGACAATCAGCAGGCCGAGATTTTTGAACTGCACGCCCGCCGCCAGCAACGCATGCGTGCCAACCACAATATCGACTTTGCCTTCCGGCAGCAGTTTTTTTGTGTCGGCGGCGTCTTTGCTGCTGGTGAGGCGCGAGAGCATGCGCAGCTCGAATGGCAGGCCCGCGAAGCGCTCCTTAAAGGTTTTGAAATGCTGGCGCACCAGCAACGTGGTGGGGGCGATGACCGCCACCTGCATGCCTGCTGCGGCGGTGGTGAAGGCCGCGCGCAACGCCACTTCGGTTTTGCCGAAGCCGACATCGCCGCACACCAGCCGGTCCATGGCGTGGCCGGTGGCAAGGTCGGCGCGCACATCGTCGATGGCTTGCAACTGGTCTTCGGTTTCGCTGTAGGGGAAGCGCTCGACAAATTCGTCGTAGGCACCCGCATCGGCGCTGAGGGCGGGGGCGGGGCGCGCCGCGCGCTCGGCGGCCACGCGCAGCAGCGCTTCGGCGGCCATCTTCAGGCGTTTTTTCAGCACGGCTTTGCGTTTTTGCCATGCCACGCCGCCCAGCTTATCGAGCGGCACCGGCTCGTCGGAATGGCCATAGCGCGAAACGAGATCGGCGTTTTCCACCGGCAGGAACAACGTGCCGCCATCGTATTCCAGCTTCAGGCAATCATGGCGCGAACCGGCGGCTTCGACCGTAACCAGCCCGAGGAATTTGCCGATACCATGCTCGCGATGCACGATGTATTCGCCCTCAAGGAAGCTGGCCGCTTCGGCCATGAACACGTCGGATTTCTTTTTCTTTCGGGTGGTGCGCAAAATGCGCTCGCCGAACATATCCTGCTCGGTGAGCAGGGTGAGGGCGGGTGTTTCAAAGCCGGTTTCAATGGGTAGGATAGCCAGTGCCGGGCTAGCCGTTGC
Source organism: Rickettsiales bacterium (assembly GCA_044341105.1). GTDB lineage: Bacteria > Pseudomonadota > Alphaproteobacteria > Rickettsiales > UBA3002 > QFOX01. The sequence continues at coordinate 15,008 of JBIISI010000014.1, forward strand.
TGTTGCAAGCGTTTCAGCGGCTGGGGCTTCGCCCAGCTTGAGGATTTTTTTGATGCGCTCGGCGCTACCCGCGCTGGCGGCGGCCAGCACCACGGTGCCGCTGCGGTTTTGCAAATACTCGCCCACGATTTCATGCGGGTGGCGCTCTTCGCCCGCGCGGCGCTGGTGCAGTTGCGGGCTTGACTGGATGCCAAGCGACACCCCACCCGCCTGCGGCGCGAAAGGGGTGAGGGTGATCGGCGTGCGCGCGCTCCATTGCCCGGCAAACTGCGCGGGGTCGATGAAAAGCTGCTCGGGCGGCACCGGGTGATAGATTGCCGCGTCGCGCATTTTCTGGTTGGCAAGGCGCGCCTGATAATAGTCGGCGACGGTTTCGGCGCGTTCCGCATGCAGCGCGGCGATGCGGTAATCGCGCAGCAGGCGCGCACCGGGCGTGTAATCGGCCAGCGTGCTAAGCTGCTCGTAGAAAAACGGCAACCATTGCTCCATGCCGGGATAGGGGCGGCCCGCGGAAATTGACTCATAGAGCGGGTCGTCTTTCGTGACCGCGCCGAAGGCTTCACGGTAGCGCGTGCGGAAACGGTCGATCGTGTTGGGCTGCAGCAGCACTTCACTCACCGGGCGAAGCTCCAGCGCCTCGACAGGTGCGTCGCTGATCTGCGTGATGGGGTCGAAGCGCTTCAGGCTTTCCACCTCGTCGCCGAACAAATCAATGCGAATCGCCTGTTCTTCGCCCGCCGGGAACAAGTCAATCAGCGAGCCGCGAATGGCGTATTCGCCCGGCTCCATCACTTTGCCGGTGCGGCTGTATCCATGGTTGGTGAGGAACGTGACCAAGGCTTCGTGGTTCAGGCTGCCGCCCGCGCGGATCGCGAAATGCGATTGCTCCAGTAACCGTCGTGGCATGAGGTATTGCGCGGCGGCGTTCAGGGTGGTGAGCACGATATAGACATCGCCGGATTTGGCGGTGGCGAGTGCGCCCAGTGTGCTGAGCCGTTGCGACTGAATGGCGGGCGAAGGCGAAACCCGGTCGTAGGGCAGCGTGTCCCATGCGGGCAGGATATGCAGGGGGATTTCGGGGGCGAGGAACTGGCACAAGGCTGCCAGCGCGGCGCAGTCTTTGTCCTGCACGCTGATATGCACCAGCGGGATTTTTTGCTCGCGCGCGAGGGTGACGAGCACCACGGCCTGCGCGGCGAAGGGCACATGGCCGAATTCGGTGGCTCCGGCATCGTTCAGGCTGGGGAATAGGCTGGCGTGGGCGGCCATGAGCGGGGCTTATGCCACCGAGAACTGCTTCAACTGCGTGAGCAGTGCGGCATATTCCGGATTGGGGCAGGGGGTTTTATCGGTCAGCCACGCCCAGATTTCTGAGTCGTCCTCGTCGAGCAGCGCCTCAAACAGGCCCATGGCGGCCACGTCCATGTCGGCCAGCCGGGCGTCGCAATAGCGGCCCAGCACCAGGTCGGTTTCCTTGCAGCCGCGGTGCCAGCTGCGGTAATGCAGGCGTTTACGCCACAATTCGGGTGGCAGGGGGGCGTTCGTTGGGGCAGCTTCCAGCATGTGCTTGACTCTCTCGTGCAATGGCCGGAACATAGTGCGAAAAGCCGTTTTGGCAAGCTTCTCAGGGGTGGTGACGCAATGAATGACGCAACTTCGCAACCAGCAACCGGCCGCCGCGGTGATGGGGTGCTGGTGGTAAGCCAGCACAACGCCGATAAAACACTGCTGATTCGCCGTGCCAACGAGGCGGCCTGCAACCTGCTGGGCTATGCCGAAGGCGAGCTGAACGACACGCCGCTGCAGGCGGTGCTGGGCCAGCGGCTGCTGGAAACCCTCGACGAAGACCTCGAATATGCCGACGATGCGCCGGATGTTGGCGAATTGCTATCGCGCCAGCGCGAATTGCGCCTGCGTCACCGCATGGGCAACGAACTGGCGCAGGATGCCACCGTGGCGCGGCTGGTGGCCGAGGGGGGCGACGCTACCTTCCAGATTGTGCTGCCCAACGAAGTGGAAATCCGCTCGCAGAAGCAACTGCGCGACTTCCTGAAGCTGAACCTGGAAGGCCGCCAGCAGATCGAGGCGAGCACCGGCCTGCCCGACCGCAGCACGGCGGAAGCCTATATCGGCCTGCTTAGCAACTACACGGCCAGCAACGGCATGGAAGCCGCGTTTGCGGTCATCCGCCTCGACCGACATGATAAAAGCGTCGCCCGCTATGGCCGCGATGCCTGCGTGGAGCTGGTGCGCCATGTCGGCAATTGCTGCCGTTCCACCTTCCGCGAGGAAGACATGGTCTGCGCGCTTTCAGACCATACGCTGGGACTCATGCTGCTCGATATCAGCCGCGAGTCGGTGCGGGTGGTGCTGAACCGCCTGCGCTGGAACGTGCGCAACCACCGCATTGATTTCGGCGGGAAATCGGATTTTTCGGTCACCATCAGCGTCAGCTTCGACATGCTCGATGCCCACCATGCCGATAGCCTGCTCAGCCGGTGCGAGCAGGCGGCGAACGATCTCGACCATGATACCCGTAATTACCTGATCGAACTGGGGCACTAGCCCATGGCGCAGCCCCTTCGCGCGCCACTGCTCTATCCATGGTTTGCCAGTGTCACGTCGCTCAAGGGGGTGGGGCCGGCGGTGGCCGGTGCGCTGGTGCGCCTGCTTCGCCATGTGCGCGACAGCGAGGGCGAGGCCGCGCCTGTGCTGCGCGACCTGTTGTTTCATTTGCCCGGCGGGGTGGTCGACCGGCGGCATATCTCCGCCATTGCCTCACTGAAAGGCGGTGAATACGCCACGCTTGAGGTGGAGGTGGTGGATCACACGCCGCCGCCGCGCATCAAACGGCGCATTCCCTACCGCATCACCGTGCGCGACGCGACGGGGGTGCTGCTGCTCAATTTCTACCACGTGAAGGGCGATTACCTGATTCGGCAATTGCCCATTGGCGCGCGTCGCCTGCTATGCGGCACCATCGAGCTGTGGGACGGCTACCCCACCATGGCGCATCCCGACATCATCGCCGCGCCGGAGAAGGCCGCCGAGCTGTTGACCCTCGCGCCGTCATACCCGTTGGTGGCGGGGCTGTCGCAGCGAGTGCTCGGCAAACTGATCGCGCAGGCATTGCAGCAGGTGAAACCATTGCCCGAATGGCTGGATGCGGCGCTGCTCGCCGAGCGCGAATGGCCTACGTTTTCGCGCGCGTTGCAGCAGTTGCACCAGCCCGCGGAGGTGGCGGATATCGACCCCGCCGGTGGGGTGCGCAGCCGCCTGGCCTACGACGAACTCCTCGCCAACCAACTGGCACTCGCGCTTTCGCGCCGGGTGCAGCAGCGCGAATCCTCGTACCGCATCCAGACCGATGCGCGGGTGATGATCGGCCTCATGAAAGCGCTGCCGTTCACCTTCACCGCCGGGCAGCAGCACATCCTCGACCAGTTGTTGATCGATATGCGCGAGGGGCAGCGCATGGTGCGGCTGCTGCAGGGCGATGTCGGCTCGGGCAAAACCGTGCTTGCGTTTGCGGCCATGGCACAGGTGGCGGCGAGCGGTCTGCAAGCCTGCCTCATGGCGCCGACCGACCTGCTGGCGCGGCAGCATCTGCAAAGCCTGCAACCGCTGGCCGATGCGCTGCACATGCCCATCGCGCTGCTCAGCGGAAAAATGAAAAAAGCCGAGCGCGAGAAACTGCAGGCGGCGATTGCCAGCGGCGCAGTGAAGCTGGTGGTCGGCACCCATGCCCTGTTTCAGGACGATGTGACGTTCCAACAGCTCGGGCTGGTGGTGGTCGATGAGCAGCACCGTTTCGGCGTGGCGCAGCGCCTGCGCCTGACCGGCAAGGGCCACGCCCCGCATTTACTGCAAATGAGCGCCACGCCCATTCCGCGCAGCCTGACCATGACCTTGTATGGCGACATGGAAGTAAGCAACCTCACCGAACGCCCTCCGGGGCGCAAGGAAATCGACACCCGCGCCATTCCCGCCGAGCGCATGAATGAGGTGGTGCATGGGCTGCAGCGTGTGCTTGAGGCAGGCGAGAAGGCCTATTGGGTGTGCCCGCTGATTGAAACGCCGGAAGAGGGTGACCTCGACCTCGCCGCCGCCGAGGAGCGCTTTCGCTTATTGGAGAAAATTTTCCCCGGCAAAGTGGGGCTGGTGCATGGCCGCATGAAACTGGCCGAGCGCGAGAAGGTGATGCAGGCCTTCGCTTTTGGCGAGGTGCAGTTGCTGGTCGCCACCACGGTGGTGGAAGTGGGCGTGAACGTGCCCGAAGCGACGGTGATGGTGATCGAACATGCCGAGCGGTTCGGCCTTGCACAGCTGCACCAGCTGCGGGGACGGGTGGGGCGCAGCGAGCGCGCCTCGCGCTGCATCCTCATGTATCATGGCCAGCTTTCGCAAACGGCGCGGGACCGCCTGAAAATCATGCGCGAGAGCAATGATGGTTTCCTGCTGGCGGAAGAAGATTTGCGCTTGCGCGGCGGCGGCGATGTGCTCGGCATGCGCCAGACCGGCCTGCCGGATTTCCTGCTTGCCAGCATGGAACATCACCTGCCGCTGATTCGCATGGCGAACGATGAAGCGAAATTGCTGCTGCACCGCGATCCCGATTTGCTGTCGGAGCGCGGTCAGGCGTTGCGCCTGCTACTGGGGTTGTTTGAATATGACCACGCGATGGTGGCGTTAAAAGCCGTTTAAAATAACGGTGGCGGCTTTGTCGCTGGGGCTTTCGCTGTCGGTTGCGCCGAGCAGGCCGGGCAGCGCTGCAAGCTGGCTGCGCTGTGCTTCGCGCGCGGCGGTGTGTTCCAGCAGGGGCCCAAGGGTGCTGGCAATATTGCCTGGGTTGCATTCGCCTTGCAGCAGCTCGGGCACGACTTCTTTTTTCAGCAGGATATTGGCGAGGCTGACATACGGGATTTTAAGCGTGTGCTTCAGCAGCAGCGCCGTGAGCGGATGGGTGCGGTAGGTGACGATGGCGGGCAGGCCTGCCAGCGCGCATTCCAGCGCGATGGTGCCGGATTTAACCAGCGCGGCGGTGGCGGCCGCGAAGAAATCTTTCTTCTCCTCGGCGTTGCTGATGAGCACGGGCCGCACTGCCCAATGGTTGGTCATTTCCCGCACGAGGGGCAGTTGCGCCTGCGGCACCTGCATCACCACCACCAGACCCGGCACGGTTTGGGCCATGCGGGTGAGGGCAACTTCAAAAATCGGCAAGAGGCGGTTCAGCTCGCCGCGGCGGCTGCCGGGGAACACGGCAAGCAGTGGCGCATCGGCGGCAATGCCGTGGCGCGCGCGGAAGGCAGCGCCGTCGCCTTTTTCGCGCCAATACCATGCAATTTCATGGCCGACGAAATGGGTCTCAAGCCCTTCGCGCGTGAAATAGGGCGGCTCGAACGGCAGCAGGGTGAGCAGCGCATCGACCCGCTCGGCGATGAGTTTCGCGCGGTTGGGTTTATAGGCCCAGACGCTCGGTGCCACGTAATGCACGCAGCGCGGCACGTAAATTTGTCGCTCGCGCAGGGCTTTCACCACGCGCAGCGTGAAGCCGGGCACGTCGATCGTCACCAGAATTTCGGGCCGTTCGCGCTCGATGAATTCGACCGTTTGTTGCAGGCGGCGCTGGATGTTGCGCACATGCGGCAGCACCTCGAAGAAGCCGAACAGCGAAAGTTCCTGCATGGGGAAAACGCTTTCCAGCCCCTGCGCATGCATGCGCAACCCGCCAATGCCAATGAATTGCAGATCGCTGCGGCGGCGCTTTAGCGCTTCCATGAGCCAGCCACCCAGCTGATCGCCCGAAGTCTCACCGGCGATTAGCGCGACTTTCATTATTCTTCCAGCATGGTGAAGCCGACCACGAAAATGCCCATCTGGTCGGCAAGGCGCACCACTTCGCGCCGGTTCACAATGAGCGATGCCCCCGCTTCGATGGCGATGCCCGCAAACCCGGCTTCCGCCACGCGATGCACGGTTTCCGCGCCGATGGTCGGCAGGTCGACGCGGCGTTCCTGCTGCGGTTTTTTCACCTTCACCAGCACGCCGCCTTTGTCCTCGCGCAGGTCGGCGCAGCGGGAAATGAGCGCGTCGGTGCCTTCGATGGCTTCCACGCCCAGCACTTTCTGGTTCTGCACCACCACCGCCTGCCCAATATCGAGCGCGCCGATGGCGCGGGCCATGCGCGCGCCGAAGGCAATGTCGGCCTGCGCGCGTTTGTCGGGGTAGAGGTTGCCGATCAGGCCCTCGGGGGCAACCAGTTCGCGCACCACGTCTTCAGCGCCGCACACGCGGAAGCCTTCTTCTTCCATGAACCCGACGATGCCGCTCAGCAGCTCGTTATCGCCGCTCAGCAATTGCGAGCCGATGCGCGTGAGCAGTTTCGCCCCCTTCAGGTCGGGCCGCAGCGTGCTGATTTTCGGGCGGTTCACATAGCCCGCCAGCACCACTTCCTCGACATGGTTTTTGCGCAGCAGCTCCAGCGCTTTGCCAATCGCGCCGAGGCGAATCCATGCGTAGTTATCGTTCGTGGCGGCGACGGTTTCTTCGTCGGCCGCGTCTTCCAGCGCCAGCACGAAATAGGGGCGGCCCGAGGCCTCGCAGGCATGGATCAGCGTGCGTGGCAGCTCGCCGCGTCCGGCGATAATACCAAGCTTGGGTTGCGATGGCTCGCGCTGCATGGCGGCGCTCATGCGGCCTTCGCGGGGGTGCAGAAGGCGCGCGAGGTATCGGTCAGCACGAAGGCGAGCAGGGCCGCAGCTTCGGGCTCGCTATACTGGCTTTTCAGTTTTTCGGCGCGCTCGTTCAGGGTGCCTTCGTTGCCGAGGAACAGCTCCTTGAACACATGGCGCAGCGCGTGGATGCGCTCGCGCTCCACATTGCGGCGCTTCAGGCCGGTGAGGTTCAGCCCGTCGAGCGAGGCGCGCTCGCCCTTGACGGTGCCGTAGGGGATCACGTCTTTTTCCACGCCCGACATGCCGCCGATGAAGGCATATTCGCCGATGCGCACGAACTGGTGAATGGCAGAAAGCCCGCCGATGATCGCGCCGTTGCCGACCTGCACATGGCCCGCCAGCGTGGCGTTGTTGGCGAGGATGACATTGCTGCCGACCACGCAATCATGCGCGACATGGCTTGCGGTCATGAACAGGTTGTTGTCGCCCACCTGGGTTAGCATGCCGCCACCGGCGGTGCCGGGGTTCATGGTGACATGTTCGCGGATGACGTTGTTTTTTCCGATCACGAGGCGCGAATCTTCGCCGCCGAATTTCTTATCCTGCGGCGGGTGGCCAATGCTGGCGAACGGGAAAATCGTGGTGCCTTCGCCGATGCTGGTATGGCCGTCGATGGCGACATGGCTGTGCAGCGTAACGTTATCGGCGAGGGTGACGTGCGCACCGATGACGCAATAGGCGCCGATGCTTACGTTGGCACCAACCGTTGCGGCGGGGTCGATGATCGCGGTGGGGTGAATCTGGCTCATACGCCCTTCTTATCGTCCATGATCATGGCGGAGTAGGTGGATTCCGCGACTTTAACACCGTCCACCGTCGCAACGCCTTTGAACTTCCAGACATTGCCGCGGCTTTTCTGTGCTTCGCAGTAAATGCGCAGCACGTCGCCCGGCACCACAGGCTTGCGGAATTTCGCTTCCTCGATGCTCATGAAATACACCACTTTGCCATGCGCGACTTCGCCCATCGTGTGCACCACGAGGCACGCTGCCGATTGCGCCATGGCCTCGATAATCAGCACGCCGGGCATGACGGGATGCGTGGGGAAGTGGCCGGGGAAGAACGGCTCGTTGTTGGTGACATTCTTGATGCCAAGGATCGAATGGCCTTCAACGATGTTCACGATCTTATCGATCATGATGAACGGGTAGCGGTGCGGGATCAGCGTTTTGATGCCGTTAATGTCGTAGCTGGGCAGTTCGGGGTTGGTGGTGAACTGGTCAGTCATTTGTTCCTCGTTTAGGCTTGATTAGGCGGTTTAATGCAATGGTCTGGCGGTGCCAGTCGACGACCGGTACCGCAGGGATGCCTCCATAGGCGGCGCCGGCGGGAATATCACCCATCACGCCGGATTTGGCAGCAATTTTTGCGCCGGGGCCGATTTTAATATGCCCGGCAAGGCCGGTCTGGCCTGCCAGCACCGCACCGTCGCCAATGCGGGTGGAGCCCGAGATGCCGCATTGCGCGATAATCACCGCGCGCTTGCCGATCTGCACGTTATGGCCGATCTGCACCAGATTGTCGATTTTGGTGCCTTCGCCAATGAACGTATCCGGGCCGGTGCCACGGTCGATGGTGGTGTTCGAGCCGATCTCGACATCGTCTTCGATCACCACGCGGCCAAGTTGCGGCACTTTCACATGCCCCTCGCGGCCAAGGGCGAAGCCGAAACCGTCCTGCCCGATCTGCACGCCACGATGGATCAACACGCGGTTGCCGACAAGGCAGTGGCTGAGCGAGGTGAGTGCGCCAACGCGGCTTTGCGTGCCGATGGTGACGCCTGCATGGATTACCGCATTCGCACCGATGCTGGCACCATCGCCGATCACCGTGTGGGCACCGATCACGGCGCCGTCATCAATGGTCACGCCTGCGCCGATGCTGGCGGTGGGATGGATGATGGCACTGGCGGCGATTTCGCCGCTCGGGCGCTCGGCGGGGTAGAATTTTTGTGCAGCGAGCGCATAGCAGCGATACGGGTCTTCGGTGAGAAGCACGATCATGCCCGCCGGTGCGCGATCCGCAAATTTCGGGCGAATAAAACACACGCCCGCCGCGCTGTTCAGGAACTGCTCGATGTATTTGCTGTTATCGAAGAAGCTGACATCGCTGGCGGTGGCGCGATCAAGCGGGGCCACGTCGCTTAGCAGACGGGTTTCATCGTCGCCGGGGCGCAGCTGTGCGCCCGTGGCGGCGGCAAGCTCACTGGCAGTGAACGGGCCCTGATTGGTAAAAAAGCGGCTATCGACCATTACGCAGGCTGCCCTAGAACTTCACGGCCACGTTCGGCAGTTTTTTGTTCAGGCGGTTCAGCACCTCGTCGGTGATGTCGAGCGCGGGCTCGGCATACAGCACCTGACCAGCCGACAGTACGGTGGTCATTTTCTTTTCCGCGGCCACTTCTTTCACGATTTCCAGCACGGTTTCTTGAATGCTCTCCAGCGAGCTGGCGAGGGCTTTATCGACCTGCAGTTTTTTCGCCTGCACTTCGCGTTGCGCCACGGCGGCTTTCGCGCGGAAGTCCTTCACCTTTTGCTCGAAGGCGGCCTGTTCCATGGTGCTGCGCTGCTTCACCAGTGCCTGGTCTTCGCTGAGCAGTTGTTTTTCTTTCGCGTCGAGTTCGGACTGGAATGCTTTTTGTTTCGATTGCAGCTGGCTGCGCACCGATTGCGCGGCTTTGGAGTCACGCATGATTTTCTGGGTGTTGACGACCCCGATGCTGGAATCAGCAGCGGCGGTGCCGGTGAGGGCGGTAGCGATGACAAAGGTCGCGAGAAGGCGGGTAACAAACGGTTGCATAAAAACACCTTGGGTTAAGAACGTAATGCGGGGATGTCTGCACGATTTTTGGCAAGAAATCCAGCGGATTTATTGCTCATCCACCGGCTAGAAGCGGGTGCCGAAACTGAAGCGCACCAGCTCTTCGTCGTCGTAATCCTGCTTCAGGAATGCCTTGGCGAAATCGATGCGGATGGGGCCGAACGGCGAAGCCCAGGCAATCCCCGCACCCACCGAGCCACGCATATTGGCCGAATCGCGCACTTCCGGCCCGGTCGAATCAAGGTCCCACAGGCTGCCAATATCGGTGAATAATGCGCCGTTCACGCCAAGATCTTCCGGCAGGCCAAGCGGGAAGCGTACTTCGGCGCTGGCCGCGTAGTAGATATTGCCGCCAAGGGCATCGTCGGTGGTGATGTCGCGCGCGCCGATGCCCGAGTTTGCAAAGCCGCGAATCTCGCGCGAGCCGATGAAGAAGCGCTGGTTGATGGGCACGTCTTTGCCGAGGCCGAGGATGTGGCCGGCCGCGCCATTGGTGGTGAATACCCATTTTTTGGCGATGGGATAGTAATATTCACCCTGAATCTCGTCGCGGATGAACTGATCGTCGCCGCCGAGGCCGGCCAGATCCTGGTTGAAGCGCAGGAAATAGCCGCTTGTCGGGGCGTTGCGGTTATCGAGCGTGTCGTACGAGATCGAGTGGCCGACCATGGAAGTGAGGCGTTCGCCCTCCTGGTCTTTAATGAAGCGCGATGCGTCGGATTGCACGTTGGTGACTTCACTTTGTTCGATCGAGTAGCGCAACTGGTGCTTGGTGTGCTCGCCCAGCGAATAGCCAAGGCGCAGCACGCCGCCGATTGCATCGCGGTCGAACGAGGACTGGTCGCGGTAATCCTGTGTGGTTTTGTAGAGGTCGAACCCGGCAGCCAGCTCGCGGCCAAGGAAGTAGGGCTCGGTGAAGCCGATATCGTATTGCTGGCGACGGGCGGCGAACAGGCCGCGCACACGCACTTCCTGCCCGCGGCCAAGGAAGTTACGTTCTTTGATGCCCACGTCGGCCAAGGGGCCGTCAACGGTCGAGAAACCTGCCCCGAAGCTTACTTCGCCGGTCGATTTTTCCTGCACCTGCACGTCGAGCACGGTTTTATCCGGTGTCGAACCTTGCGTGGGCTGGATGCTCACTTTCTCGAAATAGCCGAGATTGTTGAGGCGCTGCTCGGTGCGTTTGAGCTTGCTGCTGGAATAGGCATCGCCCTCGCTGAGGCGGAATTCGCGACGGATCACCTCATCGAGCGTGCGCATGTTGCCGTAGATATTGATGCGCTCGACATAGACTTTTGGGCCTTCCGACACCTGATAGGTCAGGTCGATGATTTTCTCTTTGCCCTCGCGGCGCACGATATCGGGGTTCACATCGACAAAGGCGAAGCCCGCATCGCCCAGCACGTCGACCATCCGGTTGACGGAGTCTTCCACTTCGCTGGCGTTGTAGATATCGCCCTCCTTGCTGCTGATGGAGGGTTTCAGATCCGGCACGCGCTTCGCGTCCAGACGGCTGGCCACGTCGATTTTGCCGAAGCGGTATTTATCGCCTTCCTCCAGCGTGAAGGTCAGGTAGAACGCATCGCGCTGGGGCGAAAGTTCGGCGATGGCGGATTTGACTTTGAAATCGGCGTAGCCGTTCTCGTAATAGAATTTGCGCAGGCGTTCCTGATCGTAGGCGAGGCGGTCGGGATCGTATTTATCGTCGTCGGAGAGGAAGGCGTACCAGCGTTCGCGCGCCGAGCTGATGACCGATTCCAGCGCGCCGGATTCGTAGGAATCGTTGCCGATGAAGGTGATTTTCTGGATGAGGGCTTTGGGGCCTTCTTTAATGTCGTAGACAAGGTTGATGCGGTTCTGGTCGAGCGGAATGACCTGCGGGGTGATTTCCGCCGAATAGCGACCATTGCGGCGATACACATCGAGCAGGCGCTTGAGGTCGTTCTGCACTTTGGTACGGGTGTAGATGGAGCGCGATTTGAGGGTGATTTCTTTTTCCAGGTCATCTTTCTCGATCTGGTCGTTGCCTTCAAAGATCACCTCGTTCACGCTTGGGTTTTCTTTGGTGTAAACACGCAGGGTGCCGCCATCCATGTCGAGCGCGACATCGGAGAAAAAGCCGGTGTCGTAAAGTTTTTTGAGGGAGAGGTCGAGGTCGTAGCGGCTTACATCGTCGCCGCGCTCGATGCCGAGATAGGTTTCCACCGCCGACGCATCGATGCGTTCATTGCCTTCCACCGTGATGGATTTCACGACCTCAGCACGCGCCGCGAGCGGGGCGCAGGCGAGCATCAGCAGGCAGGTGAAACGAACGGCGAGGTGCATGCCATTTCAGTGGGGCAACACTGAACGGAAAGCAAGCGAAAGATCAATTTTATGGGGGCCAAAACGTGCTTTTAAAAAAACAGGTCGCGCATGTCATTAAACAGGGTAAGTGCCATGAGGCTGGCGACCAGCACGAAGCCAAAGCGGAAACTGTATTCTTGAAAGCGCTCGGCCAGCGGACGGCCGCGCACGCTCTCAATCGCATAGAACAGCAGGTGCCCGCCATCGAGCATGGGAACGGGAAACAGGTTCACCATGCCGAGATTGACCGACAGCAGGGCCACAAACCACAGGAACATGCGTGCCGTATCGCCGAGAGTATCGCCCTGACGGGTCACGTCGCCGGAGAGTTTTGCAATGCCGAGCGGGCCTTTCAAATCGTCGGTGCTGCGGTCGCCGCGCACCATCTGGCCCAGCAGTTTCAGCGACGTGGCGCACATATCGTAGGTCTTGAGCGTAGCGGCCCACAGGGCGCGCGGCAGGCCTACTTCATCATACACCAGTTGCTGGCTGCGCACACCGATGAGCGGGCGCTTCATGGGGTTGCCGAGCATGTCGGTTTCCGAGATCTGCTCGGGCGTGAGGGTGAGGGGGAAGCTCTCGCCGTCGCGCTTCACGGTGAGGGTGACTGGCGTGCCGAGATTGGTCGCTAGCGTGGCGGGAATGTCGTTGAAGGTGTGGATTTTTGTGCCGTCGATGCGGGTAATCAGGTCGCCGGCCTGAAGTCCGGCGCGTTGCGCGGGCGAATCGTCGATCACGCTGCCGACCACCGGCTGGGTGCTGGTGAGGCCGACGGTAAAAATGAAATAGGTGAATATCGCAATCGCGAGCAGGAAGTTGGCGGCGGGCCCGGCGGCCACGATGATGGATTTCTGCCAGAGTTTTTTATGGTGGAAGCTCACCGCTTTTTCTTCCGGTGTCATGTCGTTCAGGTGCGCGCCGGGGGTGCTGGCGGCGCCCGCATCGCCAAACATTTTAACGTAGCCGCCGAGTGGCCAGAGCGCAATTTTCCAGCGGGTGCCGTGGCGGTCGGTGCGGCCGATCAGCTCGCGCCCGAACCCGATGGAGAACACCTCGACCTTCACGCCGCACAGGCGGGCGGCAAGGAAATGCCCGAATTCGTGAATGAACACGATGACGCTGATCACCGCCGCGAACGACAGGAGGTAATGTGCTCCCGAGCTTAACCATGCAATCATGCGGCTTCCTTCCATGCGGCGCGGGCGTTGGCATCCGCTGCCAGCACATCCGAAAGCGTAGAGATAGGCGATGCATTGGTTTGCGCAAGTACTTGTTCGACGGTCGCGGCAATATCGGTGAAACGAATCTGCCCCGCGAGGAAGGCGGCCACAGCAACCTCGTTGGCGGCGTTCAGCGCAATCATGGCCGAAGCACCGCTCGCCAGTGCCGCTTTTGCCAGTTTCAAGCAGGCGAAGCGCGCCTCGTCGGCGGTGCTGAAGCTCAGGCTGCCAAGTTGCGCAAGGTCGAGCCGCGGGGTGGTGAGGGTGAGCCGCTCGGGCCAGCCCAGCGCATAGCCGATGGGAATGCGCATATCGGGCATGCCCATTTGCGCCAGCACCGAGCCATCGGCATAATGTACCAGCGAATGAACGATGGATTGCGGGTGGATTAGCACATCGAGCTGGGTGGGGGGCAGGGCGAACAGGTAATGTGCCTCGATTAGCTCCAGCCCTTTGTTCATCATCGTCGCCGAATCGACCGAGATTTTTGCCCCCATGCTCCAGCGCGGATGGGCCACGGCTTCTTGCGGCGTGACCGCGGCCAGTGTTTCAAGCGGGCGCTGAAGGAACGGCCCGCCCGAAGCGGTGAGGGTGACTTTCTCGACCGCCGCGCGATGCTCGCTCGCCAGTACCTGAAAAATGGCATTATGTTCGGAATCGACGGGCAGTAGGGTGGTGCCGTGTTTGGTGCAGGCGGCCAGCACCAGCGGCCCGGCGCAGACAAGGCTTTCCTTGTTGGCCAGCGCCACGCGCTTGGCCGCCACGCAGGCGGCAAGCGTGGGTGCAAGCCCGGCCGCGCCCACAATGGCGCACATGGAAAGATCCACCGGCATGGAAGCGGCTTCGACAATGGCCTGCGCCCCGGCCATCACGGCAATACCGCTTCCAGCCAGCATTTCCTGCAGGGGCGCGCGTTGCGTTTCGTTGCCGATGGCCACGCAGTGTGGGCGGAATTTCAGTGCCAGTGCGGCCAGCTTTTGTGCGTTGTCCTGCGCGGTGAGGGCGATGACCTCGAACCGTTCGGCATGCTGGGCGATCACATCGAGGGTGCTGCTACCGATGGAGCCTGTCGCGCCGAGAATGGTGATGCGTTGTGCCATGCGCAGGATGTACTAGGAATGCAGCCGGGCGTACAGCGCAATTGCGGCGAAAATGGCGCAGGGCAGCAGGGAATCCACGCGGTCGAACAGCCCGCCATGGCCGGGAATGAGATGGCCGCTATCTTTGAGTCCCTCGGTACGTTTAAGCCAGGATTCAAACAAATCTCCGCCAAAGCCGATCAATGCCAGTGCGGCCCCTAAAATCGCATGGGGTATGGGGGCGACGTGGCCGGTGGCGGCGCCGATGGCGGCGCTGGCCAGCACACTGGCGGCAAGGCCTTCCCAGCTTTTTCCGGGGCTGATACGGGGGATGATTTTGTGACGGCCCCAGCGCTTGCCCACTAGATAGGCCACCGTGTCGCCGCCCCAGACGATGGCAAAAACGCTAAGCAAAATGGGCAGGCTTACTTGGCGCAGGTAGATCAGCGCGACCAGCGCGGCTGCAATGTAGAGCGCGCCGAGCACTACGAGCGCCATGCTGCGATGGGCGGTCAGGCGCAGCCATTCGCGCCATAAAATCACGCTGCCAACGGCCAGCATCAGCGCGAAACTGAGCAGGTGCAGCAAGGTGCAAAACAGCGCGCCGAGGGCGAGGGGGATGCCACTGATAAGGCGTGTGCGAAGTTCGGGGTTCATGCGTCGTTGCGCCCGCCATAGCGACGTTCGCGGCTGCTGAAACAGGCGATGGCTTTATCTAGTTCCTCGGCCGTGAAATCGGGCCAGAGGCATTCGGTGAAATAAAGTTCCGTGTAGGCCGATTGCCAGAGCAGGAAGTTGCTCAGGCGCTTGTCGCCGCCGGTGCGGATCAGCAGGTCGGGGTCGGGCAGGCCAGCGGTTTGCAAATACGCGTCGATCCGCGCAGGCGTGATGTCATGGGCGCGCAACGTCCCGGCTTCGACGGCTTCGGCCATGGTGCGCATCGCATCGGTTAGTTCCTGCCGCGCGCCATAGGACAGCGCGATGGTAACGGTGAGGGCATCGTTTTGTGCGGTCAGCGCTTCCACCTCGGCAAGGTCGCGCTGGATGTCCCCGGCAAGGCTTGCGCGCTGGCCAATGAAGCGCAGCTTCACCCCGCGCTTATGCAGCGTTTTCGCCTCGCGCTTCAGGTAGTGGCGAAGCAGGTTCATCAGGTCGCTCACTTCACCCGGCGAGCGCTGCCAGTTCTCGGTGGAGAAGGCATAGAGGGTGAGGTGGCGAATATGCGGGCGGGCCTCGCAGGCTTCCAGAAGGTTGCGAAGCGATTCGGCGCCCTGGTTGTGGCCGCGCAGGCGGTTAATGCCACGCGCATTGGCCCAGCGCCCGTTGCCATCCATGATAATGGCAATATGGCCCGGTAAGCGCGCGGCGCTTGGGCTCGGCTCGGCATGCGGTTGCGGTTTGGCCATCGGTTCCCTGATGGGCAGCGCGGCGGGACGCCTGCGCTACACGCTCATGATGTCTTTTTCTTTCGCCACCAGCATCTCGTCGATCTTCTTCACGTGATCGTCGGTCAGTTTCTGGATGGCGGTTTCCTGTTTGCGCTGGTCGTCTTCCGAGATCGCGCCGTCTTTTTGCTGTTTTTTCAGCTCATCGTTGCCATCGCGGCGCACGTTGCGCACGGCGACTTTCGCCTGCTCGGCGTATTTCCCGGCGACCTTCACCAGCTCCTTGCGGCGCTCTTCCGACAGCGGCGGAATCGGCACGCGAATGGTCTGGCCATCGGCGGCGGGGTTAAGGCCGAGGTTCGAGTTCGTAATGGCCTTTTCCACGGCTTTTACCATGCCCTTGTCCCATACCGACACGACCAGCATACGCGGCTCGGGGGCGGTCACGTTGCCAACCTGGTTCATGGGCACCATGCTGCCATAGGCTTCCACCTGCACGCCGTCGAGCAGGTTGGTGCTGGCGCGGCCGGTGCGCAGGCCGGTGAATTCGTGCTGCAGCGCCTTGATCGCGCTG
>JBIISI010000090.1:0-6658 GCA_044341105.1 Rickettsiales bacterium
GGCCATGGCATGGCGGTGTCGCCCATGCATCTCGTGCGGGCGATTGCCGCGCTGGCGGGCGACGGGCATTTGCAGCCCGTTACGCTGGTGAAGGGCGGCAATAAGGCGCGTAAGGAAGGCCCGCAGGTTATCAAGCCCGACACGGTGACCGAGATGCGCGACCTGATGCGCCTGGTAGTGGCGCATGGCACGGCGAAAGGCGCGAATGCCCCTGGTTATCAAGTGGGTGGCAAAACCGGCACCGCCGAGAAAAACACCGGCGGCGTGTATAAAAAAGACGCCAAAGTGGCGTCGTTCGTCGGCGTGTTCCCGGTCGATAAACCGCGCTACGCGATCCTTGTGATGGTCGATGAACCGCACGGCACCAAAGCGACCTATGGCTATGCGACCGGCGGCTGGGTATCGGCCCCGGTGGTGGGCCGCGTGGTGCAGCGCATGGCCCCGCTGCTCGGCATGAAGCCCGATTTCATGGCCAGCAACGCGCGGGTCGACGCCATGTGGGCGAACGCCGAAGCGCGCGCCAAACAGGCCGAGCTGGCCCGCCTGAAACGCCTGCAACAAGGAGCGATCCGTGCCGCTTCTTACTGAGTTACTCACCCGCGCCGGGCTCGACGCTTCGTTTGACGGGGCGGAGGTGGCCATTCACGCCATCACCGCCGATTCACGCGAAGTGGTGCCGGGCACATTGTTCGTGGCGCTGCGCGGGGTGCGCGGCGACGGCGCGCAGTTTATTCCCGATGCGCTGCAGCGGGGGGCGGCGGCCATCGTGCTCGACCATGACCATGCGCTGGGCATGGCGACGACCGCCCCGCTGATCCGCGTGGCCGACGGGCGGGCGGCGATTGCGGCGCTGGCCGGCGCGCTCTACCCGCAACAGCCGGAGCATCTCTACGCCATCACCGGCACCGATGGCAAAACTTCGACCGCTGACTTCGTGCGCCAGCTGGCCGGGTCGCTCGGCCATCAGGCCGCCAGCATCGGCACGCTGGGTTTGCGCTCGCCGGTTGCAGCGCTAAACGCGCAATTCCCGGCCATCAACACCTCGCCCGAGCCGGTGCTGCTGCGGCGGATTCTTTCCTCGCTGGCCGATGCGGGCGTGACGCATGCGGCGGTCGAGGCCAGCTCGCATGGGCTCGACCAGAAGCGGCTCGACGGGCTGCGCTTCACCGCCGCCGCCTTCACCAACCTCACGCGCGACCATCTCGATTACCACGGCACGGTTGAGGCCTATGCGAGCGCCAAAGCGCGCCTGTTTGCGCAGGTGCTACCCGCCACGGCGCGCGCCGTGCTGAACGCCGACGATGCGCAATACGGCGCGCTGAAAGCGATCTGCGACGGGCGCGGCCTGCTCACCCGCAGCTTTGGCCAGCACGCCGAGGCTGATTACCGCATCGATCGCATTCGCCAGCATGGCGGCGGATTGGATGCGGCGCTTACCCTGCGCGGCAAAGCGTTCGACGTGTCGTTGCCGCTGTATGGCGCGTTCCAGTTGTTCAATGTGCTGGCGGCGCTGGCACTGCTCGAGCCCGCCGATCTGTCGCACGCGGTGGCGCTGCTGCCGCGCCTGCAGGGCGTGCCCGGGCGGTTGGAAAAAGTGACCGAGAAAAACGGCGCGCCGGTGTTCGTCGATTACGCCCACACCCCGGCGGCGCTGGAAAATATCCTGAAAACCCTGCGCCCGCACACCGCGGGGAAACTGCATGTGGTGTTCGGCGCGGGCGGCGACCGCGACATGGGCAAGCGCCCGGAAATGGGCCGTGCCGCCCAGCAATATGCCGATGCGGTGATCGTGACCGACGACAATCCGCGCAGTGAAAATCCCGCCACCATCCGCGCCGCCATTCTGGCGGCGGCACCGGCGGCAACCGAACTCGGCGACCGTGCGATGGCCATCCGCACGGCGCTGTCGAATCTCAAACCGGGCGATGTACTGGTCGTCGCCGGGAAAGGCCATGAAACAACCCAGACCGTCGGTGAGCAAGTGATTCATTTTAGTGATGCAGAGCACATCAGAGAGGCGGTGTAACATGGCAACGAGTTGGAGCGCAGGCGAGATCGCCACGGCCACGAAGGGCAAAACGACCGGGCAGTGGGAAGCGAGCTCCGTCAGCATCGACACCCGCACGCTGGAGGCGGGCGCGTTGTTTGTGGCGCTGCCGGGCACGCAGGTGGACGGGCATGCATTCGTGGCGCAGGCGCTGGAAAAAGGCGCGGTGGCCGCGCTGGTTTCCAAACTGGTGCCGGGCGTGAGTGCCGACCAGCAGGTGCTGGTGAGCGATGTGGAAACCGCCTTGCAGGATTTGGGGGTGGCCGCGCGCGAACGCAGCAGCGCCACGTTCATTGGCATCACCGGCAGCGTGGGCAAGACCGGCGCGAAGGAAATGCTGGCCGCGGCACTGGCACCGCACGGGCGCGTGCACGCCACCAAGGGCAATTTGAACAACCATCTCGGTGTGCCGCTGAACCTTGCCAACATGCCGCTCGATGCGCAGTTCGCGGTAATGGAAATGGGCATGAACCATGCGGGCGAGATTGCCCGCCTGTCGCACTGGGTGCGACCCCACGCCTCGCTGATTACGACGGTGGACGCGGTGCATATCGAGTATTTCAAAAATGTCGAAGCGATTGCCGATGAAAAGGCGAGTATTTTCGATGGCATGGGCGGGCAGGGCGTGGCGGTGATTAACGGCGACAACCCGCACGCCTACCGCCTGCGTGGCTACGCGGAAGCGCGCGGGCTCGACCGCGTGCTGAATTTCGGCACCGGCGAGGGCAATGTCTGCCGATTGGTGAGCTACCAGATCGAGGACATGCATTCGCGCATCGAAGCGGTGATTGCCGGCACGGCGATTGATTACCGCATCGGCACCATTGGCAAACATTGGGCGCTGATGTCGACCGCGGTGCTCGGCATGGTCGATGCCCTGGGCCTCGACATCGCCAAATCGGCGGCGGTGCTGGAATATTTCACCGAGCCGAAAGGCCGTGGCCAGATCACCAAGCTGGCGGTGAGCGGCGGGCATCTGCGCCTGATCGACGATTGCTACAACGCAAGCCCGATCAGCATGAAAGGCGCGTTCGAGAAGCTCGCCGACCTGCGCGAGGCCAGCCACGACGATTGCCGCACCGTGGTGGTGCTGGGCGATATGCTGGAGCTTGGCGAACATAGCGAGGAGATGCATGTCGGCCTCGTGCCCGCGCTGGTGAACAACCAGATGGGGCTGGTATTCGCCGCTGGACGGTTTATGGAGAAACTCTACGCCGCGCTGCCCGAATCGATGCAGGGCGCGTATCGCGCGACCAGCACCGAGCTGGCGCCGGTAGTGGTGGAGGCGCTGCGCCCGCATGACCTGGTGCTGGTGAAAGGCTCGCGCGGCAGCCGTATGGATGTGGTGGTGAAGGCCATTGAGGAGAACGCCGGTGCTGTATAACCTGCTTTACCCGCTGCACGAACAGGTGCAGCTTTTCAACCTGTTCAAGTACCTGAGCTTCCGCTCGGGCGGGGCGATTTTTACGGCGCTGCTGATCTGTTTCGTGGTCGCACCCCGGCTGATTCGCTGGCTGCGCAAGGTGCAAAACGGCGGCCAGCCCATTCGCGACGACGGGCCTGAATCGCACTTGCTGACCAAAAAAGGCACCCCCACCATGGGCGGGCTGATGATGCTGTTTGCGGTGAGCGTTTCCACCGTGCTGTGGTGCGACATCACCAACCATTATGTGTGGATCGCGCTGTTCGTCACGCTCGGCTATGGGCTGATCGGCTTTGCCGATGATTACCTGAAAGTGAGCAAGAAAAACCACAAGGGCCTGTCGGGCAAAAAGAAGCTGATCGGCCAGTTCGCCATCGCGCTCATTGCCGCGCTGTGGATTACCAAAGTGACGCCTGACGGCTTGAACCACCATCTCGCGCTGCCGTTTTTCAAGAATGTGCTGCTGAATCTCGGCGTGCTGTATCTGCCGTTTGTGATGCTGGTGCTGGTGGGCTCCAGCAATGCGGTGAACCTGACCGATGGGCTCGACGGCCTCGCCATCGTGCCGATCATGATCGCGGCGGCGTGCTTCGCGCTGATTACCTACCTTGCCGGGAACTTACAATTCGCCAATTACCTGCAAATCCATTACGTGCCGGGCACGGGCGAACTGGCGGTGTTCTGCGCTGCCATGATCGGCGCGGGGCTGGGCTTTTTGTGGTATAACGCGCCGCCCGCCATGGTGTTCATGGGCGATACCGGCTCGCTCGCCTTCGGCGGTTCGCTGGGTGCGGTGGCGGTGATCGCGAAGCATGAGATCGTGCTCGCAGTGATCGGCGGCCTGTTCGTGATGGAGGCGGTGTCGGTGATTCTGCAGGTGGCGAGTTTCAAGCTCACCGGTAAGCGCGTGTTTCGCATGGCGCCGGTGCACCACCATTTCGAGAAGCTGGGCTGGAAAGAATCAACCATCGTCATCCGCTTCTGGATCGTGGCGGTGATTCTGGCGCTCATTGGCCTTTCCACGCTGAAGCTGCGCTAGATGAAGCTTCCCTTCGCACAGGGCATGGATTACGCGGTGGTCGGGCTCGGCAAATCGGGCCGGGCGGCGGCGCAGGCGCTGCGCGATTCGGGCGCCGTGGTGTGGACATGGGACGACAAAAACCACGGGCCGGAGGACACCGCGCCCGAGGCATGGCCGTGGGCGCGCCTGAACACGATTGTGATGAGCCCCGGCATTGCGTGGTATTACCCGCAGATGCACCCGGTGGCGGTGCTGGCGAAGCAGCACGGCGTGCCGCTGATCGGCGATGTGGAGTTGCTCTACCGCGCGCGGCCGGAGGCGACCTATATCGGCATCACCGGCACCAATGGCAAATCGACCACGACCACGCTGATTGCGCATATCCTCGCGCAGGCGGGGGTGGAATACGCGGTCGGCGGCAATCTCGGAACGCCGGTGCTGGAGCTGCCGGAAAAGCCGGTCTATGTGCTGGAGCTGTCGTCGTACCAGCTCGATCTGGTGGATCAGTTTCGCTGCCAGATTGCGCTGCTGCTGAACCTGTCGCCGGATCATATCGACCACCATGGCAGCATGGAGCGCTACATTGCCGCGAAGAAACATATCTTCGCGCGGCAGGGCAAAAAAGACGTGGCGATTATCGGCGTGGACGACGCGCAAAGCGACGCGCTGGCAAAGGAAATGCGCGCGCTGAAACAGCAATGCGTGATTCCCGTTTCGGCCAAGCAAAAACTGGCCTCGGGCGTGTATGTGCGCGGTGGTATTCTTGCCAATGGGTTTGCGCTGGTGGAGCAGGGCGGCGATCTGCGTGCCATCAAGGCGCTGCAGGGCGAGCATAACTGGCAGAACGCAGCGGCGGCCTATGCGGCCTGCTTCGCCTTTGGGCTTGGGCATGACGTGATCATGGCGGCGATGCAGAGCTATCCCGGCCTGAAGCACCGCATGCAATGGCTGGGCGAGGTGGGCGGCGTGCAGTTCGTGAACGACAGTAAGGCGACCAACGCCGACGCGGCGGAGAAAGCGCTCAAAACCTACGACACCATTTACTGGATCGCCGGGGGTGTGGCGAAGGAAGGCGGCATTGCGCCGCTGCGCGATTATTTCCCCAAAATCCGCCGCAGCTATTTGATTGGCGAGGCCGCCCCGGCCTTCGCCGAAACATTGGCGGGGCAGGATGTGGTGCAGGCTGGCACGCTGGACGCCGCCTTCGCACAGGCCGTGGCCGACGCACCCGCCGGTAGCGCCATTGTGCTGTCGCCCGCCTGCGCGAGCTTCGACCAGTACCCGAACTTTGAAGCGCGCGGCGATGCGTTCATCGCGCTGTTTAACGCCTACCAGCAACGGAGCGCGGCATGAAACTAACCATGGACCGCCGCAACACCACGGCACTGGGGCGCTGGTGGATGACGGTCGATCGCCCGGCCTTTTTCGCCATGATGGCGCTGATTACCATCGGCCTGTTCCTGGTGGCGGCGGGCAGCCCGCCGGTGGCGCGCCGCATTGGCCTGTCGGATTTTTACTTCGTCACCCGCCACCAGATTTTCCTCGTGCTGTCGACCGCCGTGATGGTCGCGGTGTCGATGATGGAGCCGCAGCAAATCCGCCGCCTTGCGGTAATCGGGTTTGCCATGAGCATCCTGTTCCTCGTGCTATTGCCGATCATTGGCTACGAGAACAAAGGCTCGGTGCGCTGGATGCGGTTCATGGGCCTGTCGATCCAGCCGTCGGAATTCATGAAGCCGTGTTTTGCGGTGTTCCTTGGCTGGGTGTTCGCGGCGCGTTTCCAGTCGTCGAATTTCCCGAGCTATACGATTGCGCTTGGCACCTATGCGCTGGTGGTGCTGCTGCTCATCATCCAGCCCGATTTCGGCATGACGGTGACCGTGACCGGCATGTTCGGCACGCAGTTTTTCCTCGCGGGCATGCCGGTTCTTTGGGTCATCGGCATGATGATCGCGGCGGTGATTGGGGTGATCTCGGCCTACCAGCTCATTCCGCACGTGGCCAAACGCATCGACAGCTTCCTGAACCCGGCGAGCGAGGATAACTACCAGGTGCAGAAATCACTGGCGGCGTTCAAGCAGGGCGGCTGGTTTGGCCGCGGGCCGGGCGAGGGGGTGGTGAAACAGCACATCCCCGACGCGCATACCGATTTTATTTTCTCCGTCGC
>JBIISI010000079.1:0-8730 GCA_044341105.1 Rickettsiales bacterium
AACTGCGCGAAGATGGTGCGCAGAAATTCGCGCATGCCAATGGCTGGGTCGGCATCACCGATAAATACTGGCTCACTGCACTGATTCCCGACGGGTTCAGCTTCGACGGCGCCTTTAAATACGCCAAGCGCAAAGGTAGCGACACCTATCAGGTCGACCTTCGCGGCGAGGAAATGACCGTCGAGGCCGGTGACAGCGCCGATTTCTCGGTGCGCCTGTTCGCCGGGGCGAAGGAAGTGTCGCTGCTCGACCATTACCGCACCGAGCTGAACGTGCCGCTGTTCGATCGCGCGGTCGATTTCGGCTCGCTCTATTTCCTCACCAAGCCGATCTTCCTGCTGCTCAATTTCTTCCACACGCTGGTCGGCAATTTCGGCCTGGCCATCCTGCTGCTCACCTGCTGCATCAAGCTGGTGCTCTACCCGCTGGCCAACAAATCCTACACCAGCATGAGCCAGATGAAGCTGCTGCTGCCGCAGATGACCGAAATCAAAGAACGCTATGCCGACGACAAAATGAAAATGAACGTCGCGGTGATGGAGCTGTACAAGCGCGAAGGCGTGAACCCCATGTCGGGCTGCCTGCCGATTCTGATCCAGATCCCGGTGTTCTTCTCGCTCTACAAAGTGCTGTTCGTCACCATCGAGATGCGCCATGCGCCGTTCTTCGGCTGGATCCATGATCTCTCCGCACCCGATCCCACCAATATCTTCACCCTGTTCGGCCTCATCCCGTGGGACGCGCCGTCGTTCATGCATATCGGTGTCTGGCCGCTCATCATGTGCGTCACCATGGTGCTGCAACAGAAGCTGAACCCCAAGCCGACCGATCCGGTGCAGGCCGCGGTGATCGGTTACATGCCCTACATCTTCCTGTTCCTGTTCGCGGCGTTCCCGGCCGGGCTGGTGATTTACTGGGCGTGGAACAACACGCTCTCCATCGCCCAGCAGGCATGGATCCAGCATCGCATTAAAAAGCATGGCCACAAAAAGAAACGTGCGCCGCGCGCGGGCAAAAAGAAGTGATCGTCGAGCGCACGCCAGCCCTGTTTTTGAAGCCCATCCAGTTCGTGGCCGGGGTGCAAAACCTCGACCAGTTGCCGGAGATGAACCTGCCGGAAGTGGCCTTCATCGGGCGCAGCAACGTGGGCAAGTCGAGCCTGCTCAACGCCCTCACCAATAACGGCAAGCTGGCGCGCACCTCGCAAACGCCGGGGGCGACCAAACAGCTCAATTTCTTCAATGTGTGCGACATCCTGCACCTCGTCGACGTGCCCGGCTATGGCTATGCCAAGGCCGCCAAAAAAGACGTAAAACAATGGCAGGGCACGCTGTTTGCCTACCTGCGCGGGCGCAGCCAGCTCGCGCGCGCCTTCATGCTGATCGACGCGCGCCACGGCGTGAAAGACGCCGATCAGGAGATGTTCAAGCTGCTGAACGATTCCGCCGTTTCCTTCCAGATGGTGCTGACCAAAATCGACAAAATCACCCAGGACGAACTTGAGGCGGTGAAGGAAAAAACGCTGGAAATCGCCGCCCGCCAACCGGCCGCGCATCCCGGCATCCTAAGCACCAGCGCCGACAAAAAGCTTGGCATTGAAAGCTTGCGCGAAGCTGTTATTGAGGCGTTGGAAGGCAAACAATAGGGCGTGCTATGGAAATTAAATCGCTGAAGACCAAAGAATTGCTGCTGCGCACCGCCAAAACGGTGAGCGAGGCCTTGCCCTACATCCAGCGTTTCGCCGGGCACACCTTCGTCATCAAATACGGCGGCCACGCCATGGGCGACGAGCGCACCGCCGAGACGTTCGCGCGCGACATCGTGATGCTGAAAACCATCGGCATCAACCCGGTGGTGGTGCATGGCGGCGGCCCGCAGATCGGCGCCATGCTGGAACGCATGAAAATCCAGTCGAGCTTCGTCGACGGCCTGCGCGTGACCGATGCGGCCACCGTCGAGATCGTCGAGATGGTGCTCTCCGGCACCATCAACAAACAGATCGTCACCGCCATCAACCAGGCGGGTGGTACCGCCATCGGCATTTCCGGCAAAGATGGCGGGCTGATTCAGGCGCAGCAGCTCAAGCGCACCAAGCGCGACCCCGATTCCAACATCGAAAAAGTGCTCGATCTCGGCTTCGTTGGCGAGCCCACTTTCGTGAACCCCAAAGCCATCGAGAACATCACCGCCTCGGGCATGATTCCTGTCATCGCCCCCATCGGCATGGGGCCGAACGGCGAGACCTATAACATCAACGCCGACACGGCAGCGGGCGCGATTGCGAGCGCCCTCAAGGCCCACAAGCTGATGATGCTGACCGACGTGCCCGGCATCCTCACCAAAGACAAAGAGCTGATCTCGGAGATCAACGCTGGCGAGATCGACGCGCTGCTGGCCGACGGCACCATCACCGGCGGCATGATCCCGAAAGTGGAAACCTGCGTCGGCGCGCTGCGCAGCGGTGTCACCCATGCCCACATCCTCGATGGGCGCATCCCGCACGTGTTACTGATCGAAGTGTTTACCGCCGGTGGCGCCAGCACCATGATCCGCGCCTAGCGCAGCAATAACCACAAGGTGCAAAGCTTATCGGTCGCCGTGAGGGTGTATTCAGCGGCCAGCGTATCGGCCGTGGTGCAGCCGGGCGCATAGGTGCCGGTGGTTTTATTGGCTATCACCACGCCCTGCGCCGGTTTCCCGTCATCCATCTTCATGTCGATGTTCCACATTTCTTCCGGTTTCAGCAAGCGGTTGCTGGCACCATTGGCACCACCCATCAGCTGCATCATGTTCGATGCCCACGAGGCACCATAAAATTCCGGATTGCCGCCGCTTGGCACGCCAATATACGCAAAGTAGTACGACGAGTTTGCAAGCCTGCCCCGGGGCACATTCACCCCCGCCTGATAGGTAAATGTCGAGGCGCTCATGGACGCGCCGGTATAGCTGCCCTCAACAAGCCCTGCGAGTGCCAGATGCTGCCAGGCAAGCACCCGCTCGCTGGAAAGCGTTGCATCGCCGGTGATGAAATCGATAATCCCATTCCCATCGCTATTGCAGGTGCCGGTGCTCACGTTCACCGTCTGCTGGCACACAAGGTTCGAGCCGGCCACGCGCACGTTCCAGAAGCTTTGCGCGTTGGTCATGTCGCCGGGCAGGGCGAAATATTTATCGCGGAAACTGTAAACGGCGGTTTGGTAGCGCATCGTGTCGGTGCTGACGCTGCGCAACTCTGCCGCGCGGATCAGCGATTGCCCCGCCAGGATGCCGCCGGTGAGCAGGCCAAGAATGACCAGCACAATGGAAAGTTCGATCAGGGAGAAGCCGCGCTGCATGCTGCAAATATAGCAAAAAACAACGGGTAAGAAAAGTTACAATGACGTGGCCTGCGGCGCGAAATGCTGCACCAGCTGTTCGTAGAGCGCGCGTTTGAATGGCACGATCAGGTCGGGCAGGCTGTGCAGGTCGGCCCAGCGCCATTCGGAGAATTCCGGATGGTCGGTGTGGATGTTGATGTCGCTGTCTTGCCCGGTGAAACGCAGCAGGAACCACATCTGCTCCTGCCCGCGATAGCGGCCCTTCCAGATTTTTGGCACCAGCGCATCGGGCAGGTCGTAGCGCAGCCACTCGCCGGAATCGGCGATGATTTCTGCCTTGTCGGTGCCGATTTCCTCGCGCAGCTCGCGCAGCGCGGTGGCGCGCGGTTCCTCGCCGGGGTCGATGCCACCCTGCGGCATCTGCCAGGCCTCGCTCGTCATGTCGAGCCGCTTGGCGACAAACACTTTGCCCTCGGCATTCAATACCATCATGCCCACGCCGGGGCGATAGGGAAGGTGGTCGAACGCACCCATACTAGTGGCCCCCGCTGCTTTTTTCTTCGCCATGCGCTTCTTCTGCGCCGCCATGGCCGCCGCCTTCTTCTTCTTTTGCAGGCGGTGGGGGCGGTGCATCCGATGCATACAGCGCCGAAAGCGGGGCCAGCACCACGTCGTCGCCCAATGGTTTTTGCGCCAGCCATTCCGCCAGTGTGCGCAGCGCCAGCGGCTGCGCGCTGAGCAGCACGGTGGTTTTCTTCTGCTTCATGGCCAGCTCGCGCAGTCCGGCCAGTTTGCTGGCAAGCGTTGCCACGCTGCTATTGGCATCCAGCACCAGCGCATCGCGGCGAATGGCGTCGCGTTCCTCGGCGGTGCCTGCCCAGCCATCCGTCGCGCGGCTGGGGTGGGTGGAAAGCACATCCAGCCCGCGTGCGAGGATGTCTTCGATCACCGGCGGCCAGAGTTTTTTCTGTTGGCTGAAGGTTTCATCCGCCGGCAGGATCACGCCGACGCTGCCCAGCGTGGCCGCCAGCGTAGCATGCAGGCGGCGCAGCGCTTCCGGCTCGGAAATGCTGGCGATCAGCCCTAGCGGGCCGGGGTCGATTTGCGGGAAATGCGCGCCCATGGCGGGCAGCATGGCCCAGACTTCATGGCCACGGTTGCGCAGCGCTTCGATCTTGCGGGCGGGCTCGGTCGCATAGGGCGAAAACGCCACGCTGATTTCCACCGGAAGTTCCAGCACCGTGCGCAGTGTTTCTTCGCTGAAGCCGGTATCGGTGATGACCAGCGCCAGCAGCGCTTTGCCGGTGGGGCGGCTGAAGGCGCGCGCATAAAGCTTCGCCGGCCGCGCGCCCGCTTCGTTGCGCATGGGCAGCAGCAGCCCGTCGGCTTTCTGCGTAATTTCCGGGGCGGGGGCGCGCACAAGGCTTTGCGCGCCGCGCGCGATCACCGGTGGGGTGGGGCGGGCGTCCGGCAGGCGCAAGGCTTCGCCCACGCTGCTGGGGGCAGGCGCGGCGGGTGCCTGTGCCTGCTCGGCGGCGGGGGGCGCTTCGGTCGCGGTCGCGGGGGGCGTGGGGGCCGGTTTTGCCTCGGCGTGCTCTTCGCCCACATCAAACGCGGCGGAGGGTTTTTGCTCACTCAGCCCGGCTACCAGCCCGGTCGTGGGGTCGATGATGATGCGTTGCTGTTGCTGGTTGGCGCGCTGGGTTTCCGTGACCGGCACGGCCGCCAAGTCGGCAATGCTGCCAAGCACCCCCGCCGCCAGCAGCAGGCACAGCCCGGCCCACAGCCACAGCCTGCCCGTGAAAAACAGTCGTGCGCGGGTGAGAAGCCCTTGCACCATGGCCTATTTTTTCGCCGTAACGGCGGCGGGCGCAGGGGTGGCGGTCGTCGCCTGCTTGTAGATCGACAGGGCGCGGATCAGGTCGAGCGCGCGGCTGAGCTGGTAGTCCTCGGCCGAGCTGAGGTCTTTCGACGGTGCGGTCGGCGTGGCGGCTTTCTCTTCTGCCGTGCTGGGCAGTTTCAGCGTCGGGGTGGCCGCCGCTTTCTCGCCCTCTTCCTGATCGTTCACCAGATGGCCGCGCAGCGTCGCCTCGGAGATGTTCAGGTTGCTGTCGAGCTTCTCGACCTTGGCCTGCTCCACCACGATATCCGGCGTGATGCCCTTCGCCTGAATCGACACGCCCGACGGGGTGTAGTAGCGGGCGGTGGTGAGGCGGATTGCGCCATGGCCGCTGATCGGGATCACCGTCTGCACCGAGCCTTTGCCGAAGGTTTTAACCCCGAGCGCGACAGCGCGTTTATGGTCTTTCAGCGCCCCGGCCACAATCTCGGAAGCCGATGCGGAGCCTTCGTTAATCAGCACCACGATCGGCAGGCCTTGCGCGATATCGCCGCCGGTGGCGGTGTAGCGCCGCGATTCCTGCGGGTTGCGCGAGCGGGTCGACACGATCTCGCCGCGCTCAAGGAACGCATCCGATACCGAAATCGCCTGGTCGAGCAGGCCGCCCGGGTTGTTGCGCAGGTCAAGCACGATGCCTTTCAGGTTCGCGCCGATGGCTTTTTTCTCTTTTGCAAAGGCTTCCGTCATGGCCTGCGAGGTGTTCTCGGCGAAGCTGTTGATGCGGATATAGGCCACGTCGCCTTCCGCCCGGCTGCGCACCGACTGGATGTGGATCGTGTCGCGTTTCAGCGTCAGTTTCAGGGGTTGCTTCAGCCCTTCGCGCAGCACGGTCAGCTTCACGGCCGTGCCCACTTTGCCGCGCATTTTCTCAACCGCGTCGGACAGGGTCATGCCCATCACCTGCTGGCCGTCGATCTCGGCGATGAAGTCGCCGGGCTTGATGCCCGCTTTTGCCGCCGGCGTATCGTCGATCGGCGACACCACTTTCACCAGCCCGTTATCCATCGTCACTTCGATACCAAGACCGCCAAATTCGCCCTTGGTCTGCACTTTCATTTCGTCGAACTGTTTTTCGTTCATGTAGCTCGAATGCGGATCGAGCGAGGTGAGCATGCCGTTCAGCGCCGCCTCGATGATTTTCTGGTCGGAGACTTCCTCGACGTAATCGGTGCGCACGCGGTCGAACACCTCGCCGAACAGGTTCAGCAGTTCGTAGGTCGATTCGTCGCCTTTTTTGGCGAGGGCGGGGGTGGCAATCAGGCAGCTGCCCAGCAGCACGAGGGCAAGGCGTTTGGTGCGAGTCATACGATTCATGATCCTTGGCGGATGTGTTTTTAAGACGGTAGCTTAGCGAACCACCGCGTGGGGTCAATAGGCTTGCTGCGTTGGCGCAGTTCTAAATACAGGCCTTGCCCCCCCGCGCTGCCCAGCGGCTCGCCCTTGCCCAATTGCTGGTTCAGCCCCACCGAGATGCTGCCAAGCCCCGCCAGCAGCGTGATGTAGCCGTTGCCGTGCTTAAGCAGCACCATGCGGCCATAATCCATGAATGGGCCGGTAAACACCACTTCGCCGCCATAGGGCGCGACGACGGTCGCGCCGCTGCGTGCCCCGAACACAAGGCCGCGATAGGTTTCGTTGGCGCTTTTGCGGTCGCCGAACCGGTGGCGCAGGCTGCCCGCCACCGGCACGCGCAGGCCGCCGGGGCTCGGGGTGGTCAGCGCCACGGGGGCGGTGCGTTTGGGGGCCATTTGCGGTGTGGTTTCAATTTTGCCGATCAACTCCTGCAGCGAGGCCGATTCGCGTGACAGTTTCGCCACGCGCGCCTGCGCCTGCGCGTGGTCGCGGTTCAGCTTCGCCTGCAGGGTTTGGCGCGCCTGCAGATCATCGGCCAGCGCGTTCTGGCGGGCTTTCAGCTGCGCCTGCTCGCGCGTGGCGCGCAGCTTGCTCTGGCGCGCCGATTCGCGCAATTGCTTCACCGCCTGCAAATCGTTTTTCAGCGCCTGCGCGCGGCTCGCCAGCACGCGGTTGGTCTGTTGCAGGGCTTCGCCCGCCTGCATCAGTTTCTCCAGTTCCTCGGGCGGGGCGAACATGGCGGTGGGCGGCAGCTGGCGCATGCGAATCAGGCTCACCACGGTGTGGGCATATTCCTGCCGGCGCTGGGCGAATTCCTTTTCCTTGGCGATGAGGGCGCGGTTGCTGTCGGCCAGCTTCGCTTCGGCGCGGCTGGTGCTGCGCTCGTTTTCCTGCACGCTGGCGGCGAGGTCGGTGGCCCGTCCGCGCAGACGATCCAGCTCGCGGCTAGTGTCGGCGAGGTCTTTTTTCAACTGCGCTTCCTGCGCGCGCGATTGCTTCAGGGTCGAGAGCGTCTGGTTCAATTGCTGCTGCGGTGCCTGCGCGAAGCTTGCGCCCGCCAGCAGCAGCAGCAGCGCAAGGCTAAGCGCGCGGCGCATGGTCATCGCCCGCCAGCAGGGAACGGCCCGTCATCGCCGCCGGTTGCGGCAGGCCGAGCATGGAAAGCAGCGTCGGCGCAATGTCGGCCAACACACCGTTGCGCAGCCGTGCGCCGGGCTGGCGGAAGGCCGCGCCCACCAGAATGCAGGGCACGAGGTTCAGCGTGTGCGCCGTGTGCGGCTGGTTGCTGTCGTGGTCGTGCATGCATTCGGCGTTGCCGTGGTCGGCGGTAATCAGCATGGCCCCGCCCACGGCGTCGAGCGCGGCGGCCACGCGGCCCACGCAGGCATCGACCGCTTCCACGGCTTTTTTCGCGGCCTCGATATCGCCGCTATGGCCCACCATGTCGGTGTTGGCATAGTTCACCACGATCAGGTCAAACCGCTGGCTGGCAATGGCTTCCACCAGCCGGTCGGTTACTTCCGGCGCGGCCATGTGCGGCTGCAAGTCGTAGGTCGCGACTTTGGGCGAGGGAATGAGGATGCGCTCCTCGCCCGCATAGGGCTGCTCGCGGCCGCCGCTGAAGAAGAACGTCACATGCGCGTATTTCTCGGTTTCGGCGATGCGCAATTGCGTTTTGCCCGCTTTTTCCATCAGCTCGCCAAGGTTATCGCGCAGCGATTGCGGCGCAAACAGCGCTGGCATCATGGGGCGCAGCGCGTCGCTATATTCCACCATGCCGAGCGTGGCGGCGAAGCGGGGCGTGCGCGCGCGGGCGAAGCCGTCGAACGCCGGGTCGATCAGCGCATGCAGGATTTCGCGCGCGCGGTCGGCGCGGAAATTGGCCATCAGCAAGCCATCGCCATCGCGCATGCCGGCATAATCGCCGATGATGGTGGGGGCGATGAATTCATCGGTTTTGCCGGCGTCGTAGCTTTGCTGCACGGCGGCTTCGGCGCTGGGGGCGTGCTGGCCTTCGCCCAGCACCAGCGCGGCATAGGCTGCGCCCACGCGGTCCCAGCGTTTGTCACGGTCCATGGCGAAATAGCGGCCCGAGACGGTCGCCACATCCAGCCCCGCCACATAACCAAGCGCACTTTTGGGGGCGACATCGCGCCCGTC
>JBIISI010000102.1:0-4530 GCA_044341105.1 Rickettsiales bacterium
ACGCCTTTTAGCTTTCTGCCATGCGTGGGAACCGGGGCCGTTGAGCCTCTTTTTCTTTGCGTGTTCATTATCGGCAGCAACTGGAAATTCTTTAAGATCGCCCTCCAGTGCCAAGGTATCATGTTTCTCGGCATCGCGCACTGCGTCATCGTAGAGCTGCTGCATCAGCAGGCGTTTTGTTTCCAGTTCCTTGAACACGCAGGCAGAGCGATCAGGTTTATGGAGCAAGCGGTCATCTTTCCAGCATCGTTGGAATGCAATATCGCCCCAATCCCCTGCGTATGAAAAAGCTGGGGCAAAGAGCGACAAGCAGCCCATTAACAAAATTGCATTCTTTCCGATCATCTGAACCCTCCGCTACGGCGATCATACATCGTGCAAAAAATTATGCAGCTACTGATAGCGGTTGCCACTGGAAGGTTTTGCCATCCAGTGCGGGCGGGGACTTGTAAATCTCTGCCCAGTCTTTTATAACCAGCTGTAATTGCTCCATGCGGTTCAAGTTTAGTCCGCGCCGGAGCACCATGATAATCATGCGCCTGACCGTCTTCATAAAGGATGCTTCGCTTGCTGAAGACCATGAAAAAAATTGTTCCCCTTATACTTCTCTTCGGTCTTGCGCTTGGAATGTGGTCAACGCTTATCGAGCCGGGGCACATTAAGTATAAAGAGTACAGCATTACCCTGAAAAACTGGCCGGCCGCATTATCGGGATACAGTATCGCCTTTATTACCGACCCTCATGTAGGGAGTCCCCACATTACACTGAACAAACTACGAGAGATTGTTAAGAAAACGAATGCCATCGAACCGGATTTGATCCTGCTTGGAGGCGATTACGTTATTCAGGAGGTAATCGGTGGCACTCCTGTTCGCTCCAGCGATACTATCGCGATATTGGCAGAGCTTCACGCAAGAAACGGTGTGTTCGGTATATTGGGAAACCATGACCGGTGGGATAATGCCGCACGCATCCAACGTGAATTTACCGAGTATCAGGTGCCGTTGCTGGAAAATGATGCCACGCATATCCGCGTTGCTGACCATGGATTCTGGATTGTCGGCATTTCAGATTACAGCGAGGGTGCCCATGATATCGCTAAAGCGCTTGCGCCAATCAATGGCAATGATCCGGTGATTTTGCTCACGCATTCACCCGATATTTTTCCGCACATCCCCTCCAATATTGCGCTAACCCTTGCGGGCCACACCCATGGCGGGCAGGTATATATTCCTTTTATTGGCCGCCCGATCATCCCCTCGCGTTATGGCCAGCGCTATGCCAAAGGGCTGGTGGAAGAAGAAGGCCACCAAATCTTTATCGGTTCCGGCATCGGCACCAGCATTTTACCTTTGCGTTTCATGACGCCACCGGAAGTTAGCATTATAAAAATTTTTCCGGCCAAATAACCCTGTGTAATAAGCGACTACCCCACCCACACCGCCAGTTTTTCCAGGATCAGGGCTTCCCAGCGGGGTTTCCAGATATGTTTGGGGATGACATCGCGCATGCCTGCATCCAGGCAGCGCTGGTGCGTTTGGGCGCTGGGGTCGGCGGTGAGCGCGATGACGGGAATATCGGCAAGGCTGCCTGCCTGCTTCAGCGCATGAATGCGCGCCGCGGCGGCGATGCCGTTCAGCCATGGCAGCTCTATATCCATCAGCACCAGTGAAAACGGCTCCTGCACCAGCCGCATCAGCGCTTCTTCGCCGTCGCCCGCCATCACCACGCGGAATCCGTATTTCTCGAGCGCGGCCAGCGCAACTTCGCGGTGCGTGCGGTTATCTTCCACCAGCAATACGGGCGATAATTGCTGGACCTGCGCGGGGGTCATGTCAGGCGCTCCGGGCAAGGTTCAGGTATTCCGCTGCCTCGGCAAGGGCCGCGCGCAGGGGCTCCATGGCGGCTTGCACCGTGCGGCGGGCATCGTCATCGGTTTGCGTGCGGGCGCTTTCCTCGATGGTGCGCGCAAGCTCCGCCAGCGTGTTCAAGCCAAATTGCCGCGCCGAGGATTTCAGCGTGTGCGCCGGGGCAACCATGGCACTGGCCGGGGCGGCGCTGGCCAGTGCCTGCACGATTTCCTCGATGTAACGCGCGGCATCTTCGAGAAAATACTGCGTGAGCTGGTTAATTTTATCGCCCACCAGCGCGCGGGTTTCTTCCAGCGCCTGTGGGTCGATGCCGCCGGGCCGGTTGCTGTTGGCGGCTTTGGCCTCTTCCTCGAAGGGCATGGTAATGGGGCTGAACGGAATGGCCGGGCGCGGCGGCGCGCTTTCCTCGGCCGGGGCTGGCGGGAAATTCACCTGTTTCAGCCAGCGCAGCAGCATCGCTTCCAGATTCGCGCGGCGCACCGGTTTGCTAAGGTAATCATGCATGCCAGCGCGCATGCAGCGCTCGCGGTCGCCTTCCAGTGCATTGGCTGTGAGGGCGATAATCGGCACATCGTCGATTTCCCCGCGCGAGCACAGGCTCTGGATCGCTTTGGTGGCCTCGAACCCGTCCATCACCGGCATCTGGCAGTCCATGAGGATGATGTCGTATTTGCGCTGGCGGCATTTCGCCACGGCGATTTCGCCATGCTCGGCATGATCGACCACGCAGCCCATGGTGCGCAGCAGCTCTGTCGTGAATTCGCGGTTCACCCGGTTATCTTCCGTCAGCAGAATGCGCGCGCCGGCCAGCGGCGTGCCCTGCTCCAGCGCGATGCGGGTACGCAATGCTTCGGTGCTGTGCACGGTCAGCATCTCATAGGGCCGCCCGAGCGCATGCGATTCCAGCACCATCGCCATCATGTCGAGCAGCTGGTGTCGCCGCGCCGGTTTGGAAAGATAGGCCGATACATGCATCGCCGAGAAGATGCTTACAAACCCCCGTTCCTCGGCCGAGGAGAGCACCACAATCGGCACACCCGCAAGGGCCGCATCGTGGCGAATGGCGCGCACCAGCGTTTCCCCGTTCATTTCCGGCATCAGGTAATCGACCAGCACCATATCGTAGGGCTGGCGCTGCGTGTGGGCGCTTCGCAATTCGCGCAGTGCTTCCATGCCGCTGGCGACCACCTTCACCTGCATCTGCGCCTGTTGCAGGCTTTCCTCGAGCAAATCTCGGTTGGCCTGAATATCGTCGACCACCAGCACCCGCCGGTTCACCAGCACGGCATGGTTCGGCTCGAAGCGCCCCGTTTGTGCCTCGGCCCGTGCCAGGCGCAGCGTGAACCAGAAGCACGACCCCTGATCGAGCGTGCTGGTGACATCGATGGCACCCCCCATCATCTCCACCAGTTGGCGGCAAATGGTGAGGCCGAGGCCCGTGCCGCCATATTGCCGGGTGGTCGAACCATCGGCCTGCGAGAACATATCGAAAATGCTGCCCAGCTTTTCCGGCGCAATACCGATGCCGGTATCTTCCACGCCAATGCGCAGCAATGGCGGGGCGCTTTCCCCGCCATCTTCCAGCATTTCCACGCTTACCAGCACATAGCCCGCCGGCGTGAATTTCACCGCATTGCCAACAAGGTTCATCAACACCTGACGAATGCGCCCGGCATCGCCCAGCAGGAATTGCGGTGTGCCGGGCATGTAGCGCACAATCACTTCCAGTTTTTTCTCGCGGGCTTTGCCTGCCATCAGTTCGGCCACATCCTCCACCGCCGAATGCAGGTCGAACGGCAATTGCTGGATCTCCAGCCGCCCAGCTTCAATGCGGGAATAATCCAGCACATCATCGACGAGATTGAGCAACTGGTCGGCGGAATGAATCAGCGTTTCCATCTGGTGGCGCTGTTTGCCCGTCAGCTCCGATTGCAGCAGCAGTTCGCCCATGCCAAAGATCGCGTTGATAGGCGTGCGGATTTAATGACTCATATTTGCCATGAACTCGGATTTCAGGCGGTTCAGTTGCACCAGGTAATCCTGCGCGCGGTTCACCGCCCTCACCATGGGCCGAAAAATAAAAACCCCCACCAGCAGCAGCGACATCAACGTGGCCCAGAACAGCACCCATTCGAGGAACCGTATTTCCTGCATCAGCCGTTCTTCACCGGCCTCATAGGCCTGAATCCACTCGCCCGCATGCTGGTAAGGCGCGCCGCTGCCCAGGGCCATTAATTGCTGATAATCGGGATGACTTGCCTGCAGCTCGGCATCGGGCAGGCGGGCAATGCGTTCGGCCACCGCAAGATATTCCACGAAATAGGCATCGACCGCACGCACGGAAGGCCCGGCCTCGATCATGTCTTCGTAATGCTGCATTTCCTCGATCGTGCCGCGGTATTGCGCATACAGCGTCGCCCGCTGCGTCACATCGTGAATACTGGCCAGCGCCCGCACCATCAACACGGTGCGGTTCACCAGCCGAAGCTCCCGGTTCATGTAATCGCTGTGCAGGCGCAATTGCCGATGGCGGTAATGATGCCATTCGCGGGTGGCCATGCTGGTGGCCAGCATGGTTGCAATGATGCCGAGCGCCACGCAGTAGCGCAGCGTGAGGTGCAATTTTGTTTGTTTGAGTACCTTTGGCATATCACCACT
>JBIISI010000123.1:0-2799 GCA_044341105.1 Rickettsiales bacterium
CCGCGCACGTTGTAACGCAGCGCATCGAAGCTTTGCGAATTGGCCTGCGCAATGCCGCGCCCGTGGTTATCCATCGCGCGCGAAGGGTCGATCACGAGGTAATCTTTCCAATCGAACCCCTCGCCCTCGTCGGTGATCTGCACATACACCGCCTCTGGCTTCAGCTGCAGCAACACCTCGACCTTGCGTTGCTGGTAGGGCGCCAGTTGCAGACGGCGATTAATCTCGCTGCGCCAGCTGCCCTCGCCCAGCAATCGCGTTTTCTCGGTGTAGCCCACCCCCAGATTGCCATGCTCGATCGCGTTCACCAGCAGTTCGGCAAGGCCGGTCACCACGCGCGACGGATCGGGGAAGCTGTAGGCAAGGAAGACCGCCAGCGATTCGGCCTCCTCCAGCGTGCGGCAATGCAGCCGCGCCGTTTCAATCAGCCCGAACGCCAGTTTATCGCGCGATTGCTGGTCGGTCAGCACGCGCGATTGCATGCGCTCGCGCAGCGCCGCCGCCACCACCGAGCGCAGCATGCCCTCCTGCACCGGCTTGGTGAGGTAATAGAACACCCCGGCATCAATGCCCTCGCGCACCTGTTCGGGGCTGTCCGATCCCGTCTGCATCACCACCGGAATCCATCTCAGCTGGGCATCCTGCTTCAATTGCCGCACCACCGTCAGCCCGTCGATACCGGGCATGAGCCGGTCGAGCACGATGGCATCGAGCGAGGCCGCATGCAGTTGCGCCAGCTTCAATGCCTCCTCCCCGCCCGAAGCGGTGATGACATGATGGCCATGCTGGCGCAGCTGCGCTTCCAGCATCATCAGGGTGGTGCGGTCGTCATCGACCGCGAGAATGGTGGTGGCGTGGCTGTTCATATCAATACTCGGTAAAGGCCGTGTCGGCGGCACTGCGCAGGGGTTTCAGCAAATAGGAAAGCAGCGAGCGCGAACCGGCGATCACTTCGGCATCCACCGTCATGCCCGGAACGAGATGGTTTTTCGTCGGGTCACGGCCCACATAACTGTTCGCCAGCGTGACCGTGCCGCGATAATAGCCCTCGCGATTTTCATCGACGAAGGTGGTCGCAGAGATACCGTCCAGCGTTCCTTCGATGGGGCCGTAGCGCGTGTAATCGAACGCATGCACTTTCAGCCGCACCGGCAGCCCCACATGCAATTGCCCCACATCGCTCGGCAGAATGCGCACATCCGCCGTCAGCACCGCATCGCGCGGCACCAGCTCCATCAGCTTCTGGCCCGGCCCCACAATGCCGCCGATGGTATTCACCTCGACCCCTTTAATGATGCCGGCCGCCGGCGCGCGCACTTCCAGCCGCGCCAGCCGGTCGCGGTATTTCTCCATTCCCTCCTCGGTTTTGGCGATATCGGCATTCAGCCGCGTGAGCGTTTCATAGGCCGCGTCGCGGCTATTGGCCTCCAACGCTTCCAGCCGGTTTTCGTACTCCGCAATTTCGCCGCGCGTGCGCCGGATCTCCTGCGAAACGGTGGCCAGCTCGCCGCGCATGCTGTTCACCGCCTCCTGCTTATCGAGGTAGTTGAGGCGGCTGTAATAGCCCTTTTCATACAGCGTCTGCTTGATCGCCAGCGACTCGGCGGAAAGTTTGATGTTGTCGGCCAGTGTCGCCGCGCGCACCTGCAGGCTGCGCAGTGCATCTTGCCGCTGGGCGACTTGCGCGCGGATCACCTCGGCATCGCGCGTTTTGGCATCGCGTTTGCTGGCGTAGGCCGCATGGTTTTCGGTAACATCGGCCATGCTGGCGCCCAGTTTGCCAAAATCCGGCGCGCGGTTTTCAAGGTAGGCCTGCGTGCGTTCGCGTTCCAGCTGCAGGCCCAGCCATTGCTGCTTCAACTGGTTCATGTCGCTTGCCACGCCCGCCTGGTTCATCACCAGCAGGATGTCGCCCTTTTCAACCGTTTGCCCCTCGCGCACATGGATGGCCTGCACCATGCCGCCCTCGAGATGCTGGATCACCTGCACATCGCCGCTGGGCAGGATGCTGCCTTCGCCGCGGGTAATGACATTCACCGGTGTGAAGCCCGCCCAGCCGATCAGCGCAAACACCGCCACGCTAAGGATAATCAACGTGGCGCGCGCCGCACGCAGGGGGCGAAGCTCGCTTAAACCCGGATCGCGCGCCAGCGCCTCCATCCATGCGGGATTATCCGAAAATGCCATAGGACTGCTCCAACATACGGGGAAGAATATCGGCCGGGCGGCCCACCACCGGGCGATGGTTGGCCTGTAGGAACACCGCCTGGTCGGCCATGCGCACCAGGTCGCTGGTATGCGCCACGAGAATGATTGTGAATTTGCCCTTCAACCGCTGCAGCTGCGCGCGGAACAATTCGCCCGCAGGCGTGGAAAGCAGCGCATAGGGCAGCTCGTCGCATAAAATCAGCGGTTTCAGGTTCACATAGCTGCGCGCCAGCGCCAGCTTGAAGGCCAACACCTGCGGCACCTGCACGCCTTGCGCACCCATCACCGTATCGAGGCCGCGCGGCAGGTTCAGCACATCTTCCATCGCGTCGGCCTGCTCGAGTGCGCGCAGCATGTCGCTATCGGTGGCGAACGGCGCGCCAAGGCTCAGGTTCTCGCGCACCGTGCCGGAAAAAATCGATTCCGACTGCGGAATATAGCTGATGCCACGGCGCAGGCTCAGCGCATCGAGTTGGCGGATATCGAGCCCATCGAGCCGGATCGAGCCAGCCACTTGCGGGTACATGCCGTTAATCAGCTTCAGCACACTGGATTTGCCGGAGCCATTCGCCCCTGCAATCGCCACCATTT
>JBIISI010000080.1:0-8443 GCA_044341105.1 Rickettsiales bacterium
GGCCTGAGCGACCTCATGCGCGCGCCGATCGCGGTCGATGCCATGCTACCTGCCGCCGCGCAGGGCGCGATCGGCATCGAATGCCGGCAGAACGACCCGGCCACGCGTAGCCTGCTCATGAAACTGAACCACAAACCTACCGCGCTGTGCGTGCAGGCCGAGCGCGCCTTCCTGCATGCGCTCGACGGTTCGTGCCGCACCCCCATCGCCGGGCTTGCCACGCTGGAAGACAACGAGCTTTGGCTGCGCGGCGAAGTGCTGTCGCTCGATGGCAGCGTGCGCCATTACCGCGAGCTGCGCGGCGCGGCGAACGACGCCGAACGCATCGGCGCGGAACTGGGCGCCGCCCTGCGCCGCGATGCGGGCCCTGCCCTGCTCGAGCAGTTTGCATGAGGCGGCTATGGCTCAGCCGCCCGCAGGCCGACAGTGCCCGCATGGCGGAAGCCCTGGCCGCGCGCGGCATCGACAGCCTGATCGCGCCAGTGCTTACCATCAAGCCCTATGGCTTCCTCGTACCCAAATTCCTGCCCGACGCGCTCATGCTCACCAGCCGCCACACCGCCATGGCGCTCATGTCGCTCTCGGATCGCTGGCGCAAACTGCCGGTTTATTGCGTGGGCCCGGCCACCACGCGCATCGCCCACCAGCACGGGTTTTACAACACCATCACTGGCCGCGGCACAGCCACATCGCTGGTGCCGCGCCTGCTGGCCACCCGGCGCAGCGGCCAACGCGTCCTGCATTTATGCGGCGACGAAGTGCGCACCAATCTCACCCCCATCCTCATGCGCTATGGCATCACGCTTGAGCGACTCATCGTTTACCGCGCCGCCGCCAGCGAAACCCTGCCGCCCACGTTGCTGCATGCGCTCGGCAACCAGCAACTCAGCGGTGCGGTGTTTTATTCGCCACGCAGCATTGCCATCGCCACGCAGTTGCTGAAGCAGCATGGCAGCCTGCCGGCCATGGCATCGCTCGATGCCTATTGCCTGAGCCTCGCCGTGGCCGAAGAGGCCAGTGCGCTGGGCTGCCGCTCGCTGCACATCGCCGAACAACCCTCCCATCAGGCGATGATGGAACTTTTATTTGAGTCTGCTATAAGCGGCGCATGAGCGACGCACCCATCCCCCCTTCTTCGCCCCGCCGCACCAGCGTTCCGGTCGCCGTGTGGGTTCTCACCGCCACCCTCATGCTGCTGATTATCGGCGGTGCGGGCGGCTACAAACTCTCGCGCGATATCGAGGCGCTGCGCACCGCCAAGCCCATTGCCCCGCCCGAGGTGACCGATGCGCTCGACCACCTGCGCACCGCGCTCGATCGCCAGCGCACCGAAACATCGCGCCAGTTGCAGCAACTGCAAACCGAACTCGCCAGCGTGAAAACCGCCCAGGAAAATACACCGCAGCCCGACATCGCCGCCAGCCTCGCCCCGCTGCAGCAACAGCTTAGCGCGCTGGCCGCACAGGTGCAGGCGCTCAGCACCCGGCCCGCACCCACCACAGAAGCTGAACCCACGACTCCCCCCGTGACTGCCGAACAGCCGGACCCATCGCCCGCACCGGTCGCCGCCGAGCCCATCGCCACCACGAATGCAGACCCGTTCAGCGCGCTGCGCCTTGCCGTTACCAGCGGAAAACCTTACGCCGCGGAGCTGGCGGCGGTAACCCCGCAACTCCCCACGCACCTTGCCGGGGCCGCCGCCACGCTTGCGCGCACGGCGGAAGCGGGTGTGCCCAGCGCCCAGCAACTGCGCGCGCAGCAACTGGAAAACGCCCCCACCGCCACGCTGCCCGGCTGGGCCGAAAAAGTGAATGCGCGCCTCGCTGCGCTGGTTCGCATCACGCCCAGCAAACCGGCCATTACCGCCGATGAGGAAAAAGACCTGATCGCCGCACAGGAAGCGCGCGAGGCCGCCATGGTCGCGCTGGCCACCATCGAAGCCGGGCGGCAGTGATGGCGCGGTTCGTGCTGTTTTTAGTGTTACTGGTGCCGGTGGTGGTTGCCGGTAACTGGCTGCTTGCCCATCCGGGCATGGTGCAGGTGAACTGGCTGGGCCTCGATGTGCAGATGCATGTGGCGCTCGCCGCCGCCTTGCTGCTTGCGCTGTGTGTTGCCACCACGCTGGTGGTGCTGCTGTTATGGCACCTTGCCAACTGGCCGGCGCGCCGCCGCGCCCGCCGCCGCTACCGCACGCTGGCGCGCGGCCTTGCGCAGCTCACCCACGGCGTCACCGCGCTTGCGATGGGCGACGAGAAGGCCGCCGCGCTGGCGCTGAAAAAAGCCACCGCCGCCCTGCCGAACGAACCGTTGCCGCAATTGCTGAGCGCCCAGTTGGCGCAGCGCCAGGGCGCCCACGACACGGCGCGCACCCACCTGCGCGCGCTGCTTGCACACCCGGCCACCAGCCTGCTCGCCAGCAAACGCCTGATCGAGCAGCATGCCGAGCGGCAGGAATGGCATGACGCCACCCAGCTCGCCGAGCAGGTCTATGCCGACCACCCGCGCGAGCACTGGGTTGTCGCTACCCTCATCGCGCTCTATGCAGGGCAAGGCAACACGCAGGCCATGCTGTCACTCAGCGAAGGGTTCCAGTGGCAATCGCCGCTCAGCAAAGAAGAACGCAACCGCTATGCCGGCCTTGCCTATTACCTGCGCGCAAAAAGTGCCGAAAATGCCCGCGCCGAACGCCACGCGCTGCGCCACGCGGTCGGCTTCGCGGGCGACCTGCTGCCCGCCCTCATCGACTACGCCACGCTGCTGATGCACGAGAACGAACCGCGCGCCGCGCGCAAATGGCTGCTGGCGGCGTGGCTCGCGCAACCATCGGTGCTGCTCATCGCCCCCATTTTGCAAAGCGTGCACGAGGCCAGCCCCAAAGCGCAAACCCGCCTGCTGAAACCGTTCCTGCGCGGCGAGCTGGTGGAACACGCGCTGTTGCGCGCCCACCATGCATGGTCGCTGGGCGAGGCCGAACAGGCACAGGCCGCACTGGAAGATGCACTCGCCATGGAAGAACGGCGCGATGCCTGCGCGCTGATGGCCGAAATCGAGCAGGCGCAGCACGGCGAGGAAGCCGCCAATCGCTGGCTGGCCCGCGCCATGCGCGCCCCGGCCGATGCGTCGTGGATTTGCCAAGCCTGCGGCCATGTCCACGCGGCGTGGCAAACGCATTGCAACGGTTGCGATGGGTTCGATACCCTGCAATTCACGCGGCCCGAGGCACGCATTACCAGCGTGGAACTCGCCACCGCCTAGCGCGCCTGTACGGCCTCATGCACCTGCACCGACCCGGCCTGATAGGCCGATTCCGCCGCCGGTGATTGCGTTACCGTGCTGCTTTTCAAATCCACCGAGGTTTCGCCGGGGCTTTGGATGTAGGGGGTATTGTAGCCCGAGGTCGGATCGCCACCGCTCATGCCCAGCGAGCCACCGCCCGGCTGGTAGGCGGAAATATTTGCGCCATCCTGATAGCCGGTCATTTTTGCCGTCATGCCCGTTTGCGGGCTGTCATAGCACACCACGTCCGACGAAAGCTGGTAGCAATAGCGCGATTGCGGCAGCTGGTCGGGTTTCGGCGGGGTGTAGGTGAACAGGCTGTTCCATTTGCGTTGGGTGTCGGTGGCCACGCGCTTACCCGCGCCCATGGCGCGGTCGCTCGTCTCCGCTATCGGCTGGCACGCAGCCAGCACAGCAAGGCACAGGAATGAAAGCACTCGCAGCATGGGTCGATCCTTTGGTGTGATGTTAGGGGCGATGCCCGTTCCGTGGCAAGGCTTCATACGCTACCCCTTCCTTAAGCAAGATTGCTGCCAACTCATGCGTATTGTCATGAAACTATCATAAATGGCTGATTGTACTCGCTCTTTTATGCGATTACATTAGCGGGCATGATGAAACATGTCCTTGCAAGCTGGGCGTTAATGGTCGCGGCCCCTGCGCTCGCGCAAACCATGACGACGACGACCACCACACGCCCGAACGCACCCGCCAGCATCCGCACCACCATCACCCCCGCACCGGTTGCTACAGCTCCGGTTACTACGGTGCCCGCCTCACCTGCGCTGCAAACGGCGTTTACCCAGTCGCCTGCTTATCTGGAATGCACCAAGCTGGCCGCCAGCAACCCCACCGCAGCTGAGCAAAAAGCCCTCGCATGGCTGCAACTGGAAGACGGGATCGGCGCGCATCATTGCCGCGCCATGGCGTTCTATGGCCAGCGCCGCTTCGCCGAAGCCGCGCAGGAACTGGAAACCGTGCGCACCCGCATCGCGCCACAAAACCTCACGCTGCGCAGTTTCGTCGCGCGGCAGGGGGCGAAAGCATGGGTCGATGCCGGGCGGCCTGATGCCGCCATCGCCCTGTTCAGCACGCAGATCGGCGAACTCGCCCAATCGCGCGGCGATAACGTGACCGAATCGAAACTCACCACCGATTTGCTGCTCGACCGCGCGCGCCTGCGCATCACCTACGGCCAGTTGAGCGACGCCGTGCAAGACCTGGACCACGCGGTGAGCCTGAGCCCCGCGAATGAAGAGGTGCTGATTGAGCGCGCCGGTGCCTTCAAGCAACTGGGCGACCTCGCGCTCGCGAAACAGGACGTGGCACTGGTGCTACGCCTGAACCCCGCCAACCCGAAAGCCATGCGCCTTCAGCAAACGCTGAACGACACCACGGCCAGCGTGCCCGCCGGGCAGGCCTTAAAGCCCCTTCAATAGCGAACCAACCCCATCCTGAATCGCTTTCTTGCGCTGCTCTTTCTCGGTGAGCGGCGCCGTGGTCGCGGGCGTTTCTTCCGTCGTCGTCGTGGTCGTGGCCGTACCGGCCGTGCCACCACCGCTCAGCGCCTTTTTCAAGTCGCCAATGCTGTTATAGTCCTTAACCGTTTCCTTGATGTTTTTGAGGTTCTGTTTCAGCGCCTCGGGGTTGTTCAGCCCCTCCTGCACCATGCCCGCGAGATCGGGCGTAATGCTCGGCTTCGCCCACGGCCCGCTAATCACCAGCGGCACGCTGATACCGGCGACTGCCGCATCGCCGCCCTGGCCTTTGCTGGTGCCCGCCAGCGTCGGCACCAGGCGGTAATTCACCGTTTTCGGCGGCAGGCTGATGGTACCCGCGCCACTCACCCGCAGCGCCGGCGATTTCATCGCAAGGTCGCTGTTGCTCACCACGCCGTTGGCAATGGTGAAACTTGCGCCCAGATCACTGAAATCGGTGGCGACCGCATCGCTCTCACTCAGGAAGCCCTGCTTGGCATTGCGCAGGAACTGGCCGATATTGATGCCCTTCAGCGCCCCATCGCGCACGCCCAGCTTGGCCGTGCCGTTCAGCGAATTGACCCATGCACGCTGGCTGTTGCCGCTGGCTTTCACGTTCAGCGCCAGATCGGTTTTACCACTCAGGCGCGACTGGCCGGAAAGCGCCGTCATCAGCGCGTCGATATCGATCCCGTCGAGCGCAAGGTTCGCCCCGATACCCGCATTGCTGGCCGTTACGTTGCCCTTGGTCGTTCCGTTATAGAGCTGCAGGCGGTTTACATCGACCTGCAATTGCCCGGCATTGGTGCGAATTTTCAGGTCGCCTGCGCCCAGCGCCAGCTTGCCTTTTTTCAGCGATTCAAACACCAGCGCGAGGTCGGTGTCCACCGCCTTCAGGCCGGAAAGGTTGATCGGTGCATTGCTCCATTCGCCGCTGCTCCCGCCCGAATCCGCCGCAGCATTGCCCGCCGAAGCACTGCCCGACGCGGCAGGCATCAGCGCATCAAGGTCAATCGCGCCAAGCACAATGCGACCCTTCACCGCCGGAGGTTGCTGGCCAAGCGTCACCGCCACGTTGCCGGTGCCTTTCAGGCTATCGACCGCGAAGTTGGCGTTGGTGAGTTCCAGTTTCTGGTTTTCAAACGCCGCATCGGCCTTCAGGCCAATCTGCTCGGGCAGCGTGGGTGATGCTTTCGCCCCCGTCGT
Source organism: Rickettsiales bacterium (assembly GCA_044341105.1). Taxonomy (GTDB): domain Bacteria; phylum Pseudomonadota; class Alphaproteobacteria; order Rickettsiales; family UBA3002; genus QFOX01. Next base: position 5,961 of record JBIISI010000080.1, read on the forward strand.
CCAGCTTAGCACCTTCGGCAGCGAAGCCAGCGAGACATTCAGCGCCCCCTGCGTGGCCAAGGTATCGCCCAGTTTGGCAGCCCCCACATAGCGCAGCTGCCCGCCCGGCACGGTGATATTGGCCTCCAGCGCCGATTGCTCGCCATTCAGCAGCTTCTTGGTTTCTTTCACTGTCAGCGCCACACTTACGCGCTCGTTGCGGTAATCGGCCGCGACTTCCAGCTGCAACGGCGAATTCGCATCTGCCCCGCGGATTGTTGCGTCGATTCCATCCACGCTGAGGCGCTTGGCGCCGGGTTTCAGGTAGGTGATGGTGCTATTAGTAATCGTGATATCGCCGAGGGCGAACCGCTTGATCGGTGAAGCGGCTTTCTTCTGCGCTTCCGGTGCATCGGCCACCGTGTCGGCGGCTTTTTGCATGTTGTCGGCGGTGAATTGCCAGTTTTTCGCGCCGTCTTTCGCTTCTTCCAGATTAATTACTGCGCCATCAAGCGTGATGCCGTTGATCTGCAGCTCGCCTTTTAGCAATGGCTTCAATTGTGCGCCGGTCTGTAATTTCTTGAAGCTGGCGAAAACGGGGTCATTGAACCCTCCCGGGTTGGAAAGCGAGACATCTTCCGCACTCACCGCAATGTTGGGGAAGAAGCTGACACGCGTGTCGCCTTTGATTTCGAGCGTGCGCCCCGTGGTTTTTTTCACCTGCGCCACAAGCTGCGCTTTCAGCGCATCGGTGGAAATAAACATGGGCGCCACAAGCAGGGCGATGATGATGAGGGCAATCAGTGCCCCGATAATTTTAGCGATACGCTTCATGGGTATCTCCGGCGAGTCGTGGTTTGTTTTTTTGCGGCCATGGGCCGTTGGTCATACGCGTGCACCAGCATGGCACCTGCGCACCACCAAGCTACCGGCCAGATCATAAAATACAAGTTAGGAAAGCGCTTTTTTCAGCAGTTCGTTCAGCATGGCGGGGTTTGCCTTGCCGCCGGTTGCTTTCATGGTCTGCCCCACGAAGAAGCCAAACAGCTTGTCCTTGCCGGATTTGTATTCGGCGACCTTGTCGGCATTGGCGGCGATCACCTCGGCAATGGCTTGTTCAATCGCGCCGGTGTCGGTCACCTGCACGAGGCCCTCTTCTTCCACGATCTGCTTCGCCGGTTTGCCGGATTCGAACATTTTCTCAAACACGGTTTTGGCGATTTTGCCGCTGATGGTGTTATCCTCAATCAGCGCCAGCAGGCCCGAAAGCTGCGCCGCCGAAATCGGCGAGGCGGTGATTTCCACGCCAAGCTTATTGAGGCGCGCGAACAGTTCCACCGTCATCCAGTTGCTGGCGAGTTTGGCGTCGTGCCCAGCCTTCACGAGCGCGTCGAAATAATCGGCGCTTTCCATCTCCGCCGAGATCACGCCCGCGTCGTAAGCCGAAAGGCCAAGCTCGCTCACGTAGCGCTGCTTTTTCTGGTCGGGCAGCTCGGGCAGCGTCGCCTTGATCGCGTCGACGAATGCCTGCGTAATGACCAGCGGCAGCAAATCGGGGTCGGGGAAATAGCGGTAATCATGCGCGTCTTCTTTGCTGCGCATGGTGCGGGTTTCGCCGGTGCTGGGATCGAACAGGCGCGTTTCCTGATCGACCGTGCCGCCCGCTTCGATGATTTCCACCTGACGGGTCGCCTCGAACTCAATCGCTTTCAGCATGAAACGCACCGAGTTCATGTTTTTGATTTCGCAGCGCGTGCCGAATTCCGCCCCCGGCTTACGCACGGAAACGTTCACATCGGCGCGCATGTTGCCCTGCTCGAGGTTGCCGTCGCAGGTGCCCAGGTACAGCAAAATGGTGCGCAGCTTTTTGAAATAGGCAGCTGCTTCTTCCGGCGAGCGCATGTCCGGCTCGCTCACGATTTCCATGAGCGCCACGCCCGAGCGGTTCAGGTCGATGAACGAGAATTTCGGGCTGTGCTCGTGCAACGATTTGCCAGCGTCCTGCTCCAGGTGCAGGCGGGTGATGCCGATCTCTCGCGTCGTGCCATCGGCCAGATCAATCGTCAGCGCACCCTTGCCCACAATGGGGTCGGAAAATTGCGAAATCTGGTAGCCTTGCGGCAAATCGGCGTAGAAATAATTTTTGCGGTCGAACACCGAGCGCAGGTTGATTTGCGCGTGCAGGCCTAGGCCCGTGCGCACCGCCTGCTCGATGCATTTTTCGTTAATCACCGGCAGCATGCCCGGCATGCCGGCATCCACGAAGCTGACATTCTGGTTCGGCTCATCGCCAAACCCGACCGGCGCCCCCGAGAAGAGTTTCGCGTTGCTGGTGACTTGCGCGTGGACTTCGAGGCCCAGCACGACTTCCCACTCGCCGGTCTGGCCTTTGATGCGATACGGCGTGCTCATATTAATAGCCCTCCGGGCAGAAGAAGCCCACTTCGCGCTCGATCACTTCGGCGGTTTTCAGCACGGTTTCCTCATCGAAACTGCGGCCAATG
>JBIISI010000056.1:0-13695 GCA_044341105.1 Rickettsiales bacterium
CGTTTGGCGATCTCCAGCGCGCCATCGGCGGCGATGTGGGTGCCGAGCAATTCGGCGGCGCGACTGACCACGCGCTGCAACTGCACCACGTCGTAGAAATTCAGTTTCAGCGGAATGCCGAAGCGGTCGCGCAGCGGGCCGGTGAGCAGGCCAAGGCGCGTGGTGGCCCCGACAAGCGTGAATTTCGGCAGGTCGATGCGCACCGTGCGGGCGCTCGGCCCCTCGCCGATGATGAGGTCGAGCTTGTAATCTTCCATGGCGGGGTAGAGCACTTCCTCGACCGCCGAATTCATGCGGTGGATTTCGTCGATGAACAGCACGTCGCCCGCCGCCAGGTTGGTGAGGATGGCGGCGAGGTCGCCCGCCTTCGTGAGCAGCGGGCCCGAGGTGGGGCGGAAATTCACTCCCATCTCGCGCGCGATGATTTGGGCAAGGGTGGTTTTGCCGAGGCCGGGCGGGCCGTAGAGCAGCGTGTGGTCGAGTGCTTCCTCGCGCTTTTTCGCGGCGCGGATGAAGATGTCGAGATTCTCGACCACCTGCGGCTGCCCGGTAAAATCGCTGAGCGATTGGGGGCGAATGCCCGCTTCCAGCACGTCGGCCTCGGTGCGTTGCTGGGTGAGGGAGGAGGTTTCGGGTTTCATGGCGCGCTCCGCGCCCGAGAGGGGAGAGTATAGAGTGGAGAGTATAGAGTGGAGAGTATCGTATTTCGTGTGCATTTGGTGGCCAAGGCAGCGGGCATCGTCCTTCTACCAAACACTATACTCTGTACTCTATACTCTTCTTCTCTCACGCCGCCAACTCCTTCAGGCTCGCGCGAATCAGCGTGTCGAGCGAGGCGTCGGGCGCGCTCGATTGCACGCGCATGACCACGGTGAAGGCATCGGAGCGGTTATAGCCGAGATGGACGAGGGCGGAGAGCGCATCATCAATCGCGCTGGCGGGTTTGGCTGTAGCTTTGCCTTTTGCTTGCGTGCCGCTCACGGCAGGCATGGTAAAGCCCGCCCCGGCCATTTTGCTGGCGGCGGTTTTGAGCTCGGTCACAATCCGCTCGCCCAGTTTGGGGCCCACGCCGCTCACGGCGGTGAAGGCTTTTTTGTCCTGCGCGGCGATGGCGGTGAGGATTTGCTCGGGGCTCATGGCGCCCAGAATGGCGAGGCCCATTTTCACGCCCACGCCCTGCACGGTGGTGAGGGTTTTGAACCATTGGCGCTCGGCTTCGGTCGCGAAGCCGTAGAGATGGATATGGTCTTCGCGCACATGGGTTTCGACCAGCACGCTCATCATGCCGCCCGGCGCGGGCATGGCGGCGAGGGTTTTCGCGCTGGCGAACACAAGGTAGCCCACGCCCCCCACGTCGAGGATCGCGTGATCCTCGGCGACGCTATCGACCTTGCCGGTGAGTTTGCCAATCATGGGATTGATTATAGAGCGGTGCAAAGCGGGTGGCTAGTGGTGAGTGCGGCCTCTCCACAGGGGGGCTTAGCCGAGGGTGCGGGCGAAAAACAGCGTGCCGTCGATGGGGGTGGCGTAATAGGGCGCGGTGGGGGTGAAGCCCAGCTTGTGGTAAAGCGCGATGGCCGCACCCATGCCGGGCAGGGTGTCGAGCCGAAGTTCGCGGTAGCCGCGCGCTGCTGCTTCGTGCAGCATGGCGCGGGCGAGTTGTTCGCCCAACTGCCGGCCGCGCGCTTCGGGCGCAACATACAGCCGCTTGATCTCGCCGATGCCTGCCTCGCCCAGCGGGCGAAGGGCGATGCAGCCTGCCGCCTTCCCCTGCGGGTCGCGGGCGAGCAGCAGCGCGCCCAGCGGCGGGGCATAGGCCCCCGGCAGGGTGGCCAGCTCGGTATCGAACTGCTGGAAGGAAAGGTCGACGGTGAGCGACGTGGCATAGGCCACAAACAGCGTGCGGATCGCCGCGAGGTCGGCCTGCGTCGCCACCGGGGCGATGCAGTATGCGCTAGAATTCGCCATGGTTCGCCGCACAGATCGCGAGCGCCAGCGCGTCGGCGGCGTCGTGTTTGCTTTCGGCCAGCGCGGCGCGCGCGGTGGGCAGCAGCACGCCGACCATCTGGCTCATCTGGTGTTTGTCGGCGGTGCCGGTGCCGACGATGGATTTTTTGACTAGCCGCGCGGCGAATTCGCGCACGGGCAGGTTGGCAGCGGCCAGCGTGACCAGCAGCGCGCCGCGCGCCTGCCCAAGCTTCAGGGTCGATTGGCCGTTGGCGGTGACGAAGGTTTCCTCGAGCGCGCCATGGGTGGGCGCGTGCTGTGCGATCACGGCGGAAAGTTCGCGGTGCAGCACCAGCAGCCGCTCGGAGAGCGTGAGTTTGGGCGAGGGATTGATGGTGCCGCAGGCGACGAAGCTAAGCGCGCTGCCGCGTGCCTCGATCACCCCCCAGCCGGTGCTGACAAGCCCGGGATCAACGCCGATGATTTTCATGCGGCTAACCGATCAAGGGGTTCGCCTTCTAAGCGGAACACCGTCCATTCATCCATCGGTACCGCGCCAAGTTTTTTGTAAAAGGCGATGGCGGGCGCGTTCCAATCCAGCACCCACCATTCGATGCGGGCGCAGTCATTCGCTTTTGCAATAGCAGCAAGTTTTTGCAGCATGAGTTTGCCAGCACCTGTGCCCCGCGATTCAGGCTTTACATAAAGATCTTCGATGTAAATGCCGTGGCGGCCACGGAAGGTGGAGAAGTTGTAAAAATAAAGCGCCATGCCGATGGGGGTGCCGTTGTCTTCGACAATCAACCCAAAGAGTTTGGTGTTGGCGGCGGTAAGGCGTGCTTCTATGTCGGCGGCCGTAGCGACCACGCAATGGGCGAGTTTTTCGTATTCTGCCAGTTCCATAACGAATTGGAACAGTGTCTCTCCGTCGCCCGCTTTCGCTTCGCGCACGGTGAGCATTAGGCGCTCAGCTTTTCCAGCGTTGCCGCATCGAACTCGGCGTTGGTGAACACTTCCTGCACGTCGTCGTTATCCTCGAGGGTTTCGACGAGGCTCAGGAGGGCTTCGGCCAGCTCGCCGGCCACGGGGGCGGTGATGTTAGGCAGCCATGCCAGCTTGGCGCTGGTCGGATCGCCGAATTTGGCGGCCAGCGCGTCGCGCACCGGCATCAGGTTTTCCATGGTGGTGGTGATGGTATGCACGCCGTCTGCCGTTTCGCAATTGTCGGCACCGGCTTCGATGGCGGCCTCTAACATTGCGTCATCGACGATCTTCTCGGCAGGAAATTCGATGAGGCCCACGCGGTCGAACATGAAGCCGACCGAGCCGGATTCGCCAAGGTTGCCGCCGCCTTTGGTGAAGGCGCTGCGCATTTCGGGGGCGGTGCGGTTGCGGTTGTCGGTCAGCGCTTCGATGATGATGGCCACGCCGCCGGGGCCATAGCCCTCGTAGCGCACGGCTTCGTAGTTATCGGCCTCGCCGGTGCCGGAGCCTTTTGCGATGGCGGCGTCGATCTTGTCTTTCGGCATGCCCGCCTGCCGCGCCTTGATGACGATGCTGCGCAGCTTGGCGTTGAAGTTGATATCCGGGCCGCCGCGCGCGCTCACGATGATTTCGCGGGCAATTTTGGTGAAAACTTTCGCGCGTTTTGCGTCCTGCGCGCCTTTGCGGCGCATGATGTTTTTGAATTGTGAATGCCCCGCCATGCGGTAAGCCCCTATTTCTGTGGTCGATTGCGTCGTCGTGTCCGTGCTCGGTCGGTTACGTAGCGCTGCTACGCGCCCTCCCTGTGCGCGGGCACTCCTAGCACTCGCCTCACATAAATAGGGGCTGGCACCGTTGGAGCAAGTGGAATATGGAAGGTCGATGTTGATTGTTCTCTCGCCTGCCAAAACGCTTGATGAAACCCCGGCCATTCCGAAGGGCGTGACGCCGGCCGTGCCGCATTTTGCGACGGATGCGGCGGCGCTGGCCAAGGCGCTCGCGGCGCTCGACGAGCAACAGCTCACGGTGCTGATGGGGATCAGCCCCAAGCTGGCGGCGCTGAACGCCGGGCGGTTCCGGCATTTTGCCAAACAGGATGCCTACCCGTGCGCGTGGATGTTTCGCGGCGATGTGTATACCGGGCTGGATATCGACACGCTGCCGGCGAAGGCACTGCCGCATTTGCAGGCGCAATTGCGGATTCTTTCAGGGCTCTATGGCGTGTTGAAACCGTTCGATGCCATGCGCCCCTACCGGTTGGAGATGGGCACGAAATTCGCCCATGCGGGGGCCAAGGATTTGTATGCCTATTGGGGCCGCCGCGTGAGCGAGCAACTGAACGCCAGCGGGGAGGCGGTGCTGCTCAACCTCGCCAGCCAGGAATATGCGGGGGTGATTGATTGGGATGTGCTGAAGCTTGCGCCCGTCACCGCGCATTTCAAAGAGAAGAAGGGCGACCAGCTGAAGGTGGTCAGCCTATTTGCGAAGAAGGCGCGGGGTCGGATGGCGCGCTGGGTGATTGAGCATCAGCCACGCCCACAGGATTTGCCGGCATTTGCGGAAGATGGTTATCGTTTCGTGGCTGCACAATCGACGCCGACGGATCTGGTGTTTGCACGTTGATGAGGCCTGCCGGGGCGGTGATGGTTACCCCGCGGCGCATGCTGGTGCGGCGCAGTGTGCCGTGCAACCCGGCCAGCACATCTTCCCACACGGCGCGCGGGCCGATATAGGCGAGCAGCGCGTAGGTGAACATGAAGGCGTTGAGCAGCGCAAAGCCGAATTGCGGCCATTTCTCGACCAGCGCGTAATGCAGTGACATCATCAGGAAATTGGCGGCAAGGCCCATCTCTAGCAGGCAATAAAACGCCGGTGCTGCCGTGCGCCCAGTGATTTTCGGCGTGCGGCCGAAGGGGATTTTTTTGTGCGTAACGATCTGCTGGAACTGCTTCAACACGCCGCCCGTTACCACTGGCAGCAGCATGAGGTTCAGCGCCGCCACGCGCCACACATCGCTATAGCGGTAGCCGGTGCGTTTCAGGTCGCGCGCATAGAGCAGCAGCACCGGCAGCGCCGACCACAAAATGGCCGGCGAAAGCAACCGTTCGTTGAACGGATAGAAGAATAGCACGAACGTGACGATGCAGGTGAGGGTAGTGAGCGCGAGGTAATTGATGCGCATGAACATTTCTTTGGCGAGGCGCAGGTTCTTTTTGCTGCGCCACAGATAGCCGAACAGTTTGGGTAAAATAATCAGCCCGCCATTGGCCCAGCGGCGGCGCTGGATGAGCAGCGCGCCAAAATCCGGCGGGGTGGCGGAGAACGTCATGCGCTCGGGGTAGTTATAGAGCTTCCAGCCTTTGCTCACCAGGTCGATGGTCGATTCGGTGTCTTCGATCACCGTGCGATCCTGAATGTAGATGGTTACTGTTTTGCCGTCGACTACGCGGGTTTCCTTGATTTCCTCCAGCGCGGCGCGGCGCAGCATGGCGTTGGCCCCCACCCAGAAGCTGGCATCCCAATGGGTGTAGCCCTGATGGGTGTGGAACTGCACGTCGATCACCGCGCCGGCCATGCGCTCGATGGGATTGGTGCAGCCGGGAAACGCCGAGCAGGGCGATTGCGCCACGGCCACGCGGGTGTTTTCCGGCTGCTCCATGTGATGGACCAGGCGCAGCACATAGTCGCAGGTCATCATGCTATCGGCGTCGATCGTGTCGATGTAATCGGCGGGGGGAATGGTGAAGTCGGCCTCTGCTTGCGCGGCTTCAAGCAGCACGGGCCCCGCCTCGGTCGCGTGGGCCTTCCAGCTTTTGCCGATGAGGGCGATGTAGCTGTTCAGGTTCATCGCCTTGTTCGCTTCGTGCGACAGGTTCACGTATTGCTTGCGCTCGAAGCTGGCGAATTCGACGGAAAACAGGCCGACCAGCCGCGCGTAATGGCGGGTGATTTCGGCGGAGGTGGGAAGGCTCGTGCGGATTTCGGCGGCGCGGGCGCGGTGTTCACCCGCCGGGCGGTTGAGCATGGCTTCGACGAAGAATTTCTCCGCGAAGGGAAGCTGGGCGGTTTCCACCCCGCGTGCGAAATCGCGGCGCACATCGTCGATCCACGTCGCGGCTTTTTCGTAGAGCCCGGCGAGCAGCGCCTGCTCGCGCGCTTCATCGATGGCTTCACGCGCGAAGAAATCAAGCTGTGCGGTGCGCATGATCTTCAGCGGTTCGGCAAACCATTGCTGCATGTCGTGCGGAATGGCGCGGGTGTCGGCCAGCAGGGCGATATCGTCGGCGGCGGTCGCGTTCGGCGGGTTGTCGATCAGCAGCACCACGCGCTTATGCGGGTATTCCGACAGGGCCGCCGATAATAAGGTCTGCCAGATAATGCGCCGCTCTTCTTTATAGGCGGGCACAATGACGGTGAGGGCCGGGGCCGGGCTGTCGTAGAGCGATTCCACGGCCTCGCGCGGGGCGGGGCGGTGGTTGGCGCGGCGCACATAGTGACCGATCAGGCAAACGTGATACAGAATGTTTCCATAGGCGATGATGCCCATGCACCCCGCGAACAGGATGACCTCTGCCACGCGGCGCCAATGGTCGTGCGATGCTGCCGCGGCGATGCGCAGGCTCAGGTAATCGACGATGTAGAAGTAGCAGATAAGCGTGGCAAACAGCGACACACGCGCGATCCACGCCTCTTGGCGATATTGCTTGGAAAGGTTCACTGGGGATCTCGGAAAGCGCGTGCGGTATCGCCTGCGTGTTTGTGCCTGAAGGGTTTTATTTCTTTATTCTTATGCGACACATTATAGCAGTTTCCATTGTTCGTGCAACATGCGGCCACGACCCGGGGACATCGGGGCTTGAAATTGGCATTTGATGTTGATTTATATGGATTGTGCTGCAATGCCCGCTGGGGGCGCATGGCCCATGCGGTGTGAATGCCGCAAAGCTTCTGGCCCCCGGCAGCAGAAGCCTGTAGGCTGCACAAACGATTAAGGGGGAAGCGCACGATGGCAAGGCTTGGCCGCGCAAAGCAACGCACAAAGGATCTCACGGCAGGCACGCCGGCGATTGCCGTGTCGGCGGCCAGCGGCAAGCTAGGCCATGCCGTTGCCCGCGCGCTGGCCGATGCCGGGCTTTCCGGCCACACCCGGCTGGCGGCGCGCAACCCCGAAAAGATCCGCCTTGCCGATGCCTCCGCCTTCGAGATCGTTGCCGGGGATTACGAAGATGGCCGCAGCATGGCCGCCGCCTTTTCGGGCATGGATATTGCCCTCATCATCTCCAGCATGGGCTCAGACATCACCCGCATTCGCCAGCACCGCATCGCGGTAGATGCGGCGATTGCTGCGGGCGTGCGGCGCATTGTCTATACCAGCTCGGTTTCTGCCCTGCAAAGCGGGCCGCGGCAATGGACGACCGCCCATCTCGAGACCGAAAGCTATTTGCGCCAGAGCGGCATTCCCTACACCATCCTGCGGGTAGGGGCCTATTTTTCGAATTTCAATTACCTGTTTTTCATGGCCGAAGAATGCCAGCGCCTGTTTTTCCCGAATGTGAGCCAGCCGATTTCGCTGACCACGCAGGCCGATGTGGCGGCGGTGGCCGTGAAGGTGCTGACCGAAGCCGGCCATGAACGCAAAACCTATGAGATTCTCGCGCAGCAAACGGTGAGCATGAGCGACATTGCGCGCCTGATGAGCCGCTTGCTGGACAAAGAAATCATCGCCGCGCCCATTCCGGTCGAAGCCTTTGTCACCGAATTGCGCAAGCAAAACATGCGCGATTACGAGGCCGATATGCTGGGCGCGTTCTACACAGCAATTGCCGCCGGTGCCTGCACCCGCACCTCGTATGACATGGAGCGGTTGATCGGCCGCCAGGCCACCACGGCGGCTTCCTACCTGGCTACGTTATTCGATCACCCCGCCTAGGCAGTGGGTGCTAGCCCTGCAGGCGCGTGCTGCCGGGCTGCAAGCGGGCGGCGGCTTCCGGTGCATCTTTCACCTGCCATGCGCGGTACACCGGCACCAGCAGGGCAATCAGCTCGGCATATTCTTTCGACGGATCGGTGTGCTGCAGCACGTTCGGCAGGCGGGCGAATACCGTGCCATAGATCAGCGAAAGATAGCGCGCATAGGGTGCAGCATCGCTGTCGGTGAGGGCGGCGCTATCGTGCAGGGTTTCACGCAACACGGCCAGAATGGTCAGTGTTTTCTGGTTGAGGGTTGCCATGCTGTCGTAATGCCGGTCGCGGGCGGCATCGCGCGCGAGGTGCAGGTTGGTAAGCATGACCCGCATGGCTTCTTCCATGGCTGCGCGGCCATACATGCCCTGCAGGGCCGAGTTGCGATAGGCCTGCGCGGCGCGCTGGGTGGTGGCGGCTTCGTTAATCATTATCGTTGCTCCCGTTTAAAAGCGCTTCAATCTGGCGTTTGATGATGTTGGCCGTCTGGATCTGGACTTCCATTTTCGAGTAGCGCTCGATCAGCATCGTTTCATAGGCATTGGCGGCCTCCTTGATAGTATCCGAGCGGCTGGTAAGGTCGCTGTTTTCGGTTTGCAGCTGGCTGACGCGGTCGGCAATCGTGCCGTTATCGCCGGCATAGCCGTTCAGCATGTCGTACATCGTGTCGGCAAAGCCGCTGCCGTTGGCGAGGAAATCGACCACCTCGGAGAAATGGTTGCCGAGCGCGGCATCCAGCGCCGTTTCGTCGATTTCCAGATGGTTGTCGGTGTTGAGGGTGATACCGAAACTGCCAAGGCTGTTGTAATCGCCATCGCCATACGACAGTGGCAGGATGCGTGCCAGCGTCTGGTTCATGCTGCGCATCAGCGATTCGCCATACAGGTAGGCCGAGGAAGATGCCGCGCCATCCGTCACCGACTGGTTCTGGTCGAGGTAGGAACGCAGGGTGTTGTAGGCTTCCACGAATTCCTGAAGGGCTTCTTTCACCCCCGTCGTATTGTTGCCGATGGTGAGGGTCACGGTGGTTTCCGGCGCGGCGTTCGAGAGCTCCAGCGTGAGGCCGGATAAAATATTCTCGACCGTGTTCGTGTCGCTTTCCACGGTAGCGCCGTTGAAGGTGAGCCGCGCACGCTGCGCCTGCTGGGTGATGTTGGCGAAGCTGCCATCGCCGGCCAGCAGGCCAAGGCCCGCCATTACGTCGTCGCCGGTGATGTTGCTGATGGTAAAATTTTTCGCCGTCTCCGTGCCGGTGAGCACAAGGGCTGCGCCATTGCCGGTTTGCAGCACGTCGGCTTCGACGCCGCTGCTGCCGGTGGCGGCATTGATCGCGGTGGCGATGTCGTTCAGCGACATGGTCGCGGTGATATTGATGGTCGTTGTGCCCATGCCGTCGAGCGCAATATCGAAACTGCCGGTATAGCCAAGCGCGTTACTGGCGCTGCTTTGCGCCGTGCCGGTGGCCGACATGGTCTGCGCCAATTGCTGCACCACCACGCGGTAGGTGCCCGCTTTGGCCGTGGTATCGGCGGTGGGGGTGAAAATGGAATCGGCGCTGGTGCTGGTCGAGGATGTGGTCGTGGCCAGCTTGGCATCGACTGCGCTGGTGGCGGTGCCGCTTTTCAGTTTGGTCAGCGCATCGAGCACGCTTTTGCTGTAAGTTTGCACATTGCCGTAGGCGGCGATTTTGACGCTGTTATTGCTGATCGTATCGTCGAGGCGGGTGGCTTTGGTAAGCCGGGAGGCCACGGCCGCTTCTACCAGCGCCGCCGTATCCAGCCCCGAGATCGTGCCGGAGAGATAGGTGCTTCCGCTGCTGCTACTACTGATCGTTGCCATGGGGAATCTCCCTGATCGTGGGGAGAGGCATTACGCCTCTCCCCCTTCGGTGGTTGCTACCGGTTCAGCGTTACGACTGAAGAAGTTGAAGCAATTGCTGAGGAATCGCATTGGCCTTGGTCAAGGCAGCAATGCCGGCTTCCGTCAGCACCTCCGTGTTACTGTACTCGGTTTGAACAGCGGCGAGATCGGCGTCCATCAGGCTCGAAGTTGCAGCCATCAGGTTCTCGTTCGACACGTCGATCACGTTGGCACGGAACTGGAAGCGGGAGATATCCGCCCCCACCTGCGCGCGCATGCCGGCAACGGTGTTGATCGCGGTGTCGATCAACGCGGCGGCCGTGCCTGCGTTGGCGCTGCTGGTAATGTCGCCGGTAATCGCCAGCCCCGTGGTGCTGGCATCGGTCAGCGTCACGGTGATGGTATCGGTGGCATCGGTGCCGAGCAGGTAGCTCACGCCGGTCGCATAGTCGGACGTGCCATCGAGCAGGTTCTGCCCGTTGAAGCGCGTCTGGCTGGCGATCGAGTCAATCTCCTCGACCAGTGCCTGGAACTCTTTATCCATGTTGGCGCGCGACGCGTCGTCCACCGCACCCGACTGGGCTTGCGTGGTCAGCGCTTTCATGCGTTGCAGGATGTCGGAGATCTGGGAGAGGCCGCCATCGGCGGTGTTGAGTACGGCCTGGGCGTTGGCGGCGCTGATGGCAGCCTGGCTCAGGGTGGTCGAGTCGGAGCTTAGTTTGGTGCCGATCGCCAGCGAGGCCGCATCGTCGGAAGCACGCTGGATGCGCGAACCGCTGGAGAGTTGGCCGAGCAGCTGGTTTTGTTTATCGGTGTTGAGGTTGACGTAGCGAAGAGCCGTGTTGGCGGCAACGTTGGTACTGATAACTGGCATGATATCCTCCTGATGTCTGCCATGGATGAACCCGGAACGCAGGGTTCCGAGGCCGCACCCGCCACCTGCATGGTGACGATCTTAGTGCGTACACAGGCTTACACGCGCCAGCCCCGGCAAATGGGGCGCAGAAAAATCAAAAATTTTTTTGCAAAGTAAAATCAGCTGCTTGGGGTGAATTTTGGGCGGGATTTAAATTTTTTTGCTGTGGGGTGCGCCCCAAATCAACGGGTCGCTGCGTGGAAAGGACAACAGCAACGAACCATGCGAGCCCACCATGAGTATTTCATCCGTATACACCTCGACGCTTACCAGCAGCACCAGCAGCAGTAGCGCCAACAGCGCCGAAGAGCAGACCCAGCAATTCCTGAGCATCCTGCTTACCCAGCTGCAGAACCAGAACCCGCTGGAGCCGATGGACACCACCGAGTTCACCAGCCAGATCGCGCAATATTCCTCGCTCGAGCAGCAGATCAATACCAACACCAAGCTCGACAGCCTGCTGTCGGCCGTATCGGCGGGCGGCTTCTCGCCCATGTCGTATCTCGGCCAGACGGTGACGTTCGATTCCGACACCACCGTGGTGCAGGGCGGCACAGCCACCTGGAATTACAGCGTCGACGGCGCATCGAGCGTTACCCTCAAGGTGACCGATGAGGCGGGCAATGTCGTCTATAGCGGCGCAGGCGATGCCAGCAGCGGCTCGCATGGGCTGGTGATTTCTGCCGGAAGCGCGGCCAACGGGGCAAAGCTGAAGCTCACCGTTACCGCAGTTGATAGCAGCGGTGCCACGGTGGAGCCGACCATCACCGCGCAGGCGACCGTCGATGCGATCGATAGTTCCTCGGGTGAAATCCTGCTGGAGGCCGCGGGCTACCAGTTCAGCGCCGACCTCGTCACGCGCGTGGCGACGCCCGCCGCCGCCACGACCACCACCGAAACCACCGAAGCAGCATAACAAGGAGACGTGCCATGAGCCTTAGCAGCGCCCTCAATTCCTCGGTCAGCGCCCTGCGTTCGCAGAGCGCCCAACTGGCCGCCGTGTCGGAGAACATCGCGAACTCCAGCACCACGGCGTATAAAACCAAATCCGTCAATTTCCAGTCGCTGGTGACCGGCAGCGGCAATTCCACGGGGGGCGGCGTACTGTACTCCACCGTGCAGAACGTGGCGATGGCCGGGCAGATTACGGTCACCGGCGTGAGCACCAACGTCGCCATTAAGGGCAATGGCTTTTTTGTGGTGAGCGACAACCTGCAAAACCGCCCATCGGCGTATAATTATTCGCGCAACGGTAATTTCACCACCGACAAATCCGGCTATCTGGTGAATGACGAAGGCTACTACCTTCTCGGCCAGCGCACCGATGAAAACGGGGTGGTAACCGCCGCCAACAAAAACGACCTGAACAGCCTCGAGCCGATTAACGTGAACGCCATTCGGGGCACGGCAAAGGCGACCACCACCACCTCGCTCAACCTGAACCTTCCGGCCGATGCCGTGGTCGGTGCAACCTTTACCAGCGCGATGGAAGTGTTCGATTCGCTGGGCGTAAGCCACACCGTGACGCAGACATGGGAAAAGACCGCCTCGAACGCCTGGACGCTGAGCCTGAGCAACCCAAGCCTGACCGTTGATTCGACGTCGGTGTCGGGCACCCTTTCGCCGTCGAGCATTGATATCGTGTTTAATGGCGATGGCAGCCTTGCTTCGACCAGCCCGTCGCCCATCACGCTGGCCATTACCGGCTACAGTTCGGGCGCCAATGACAGCGCGATCGCCCTCGATCTAGGCACGGTCGGCCAGACCGACGGGCTGACGCAATTCTCGTCCAACACCTCAACGCCCGGCATTGAAATTGATTCCATCAGCGGCGACGGTGTGCGCTACGGCACGCTCAGCAGCATCGAAATCGACGATGCGGGGCTGGTGACGGCGGTGTTCGATAACGGCCTGCGCCAGTCGGTCTACCAGATCCCGATTGCGACCTTTGCCAACCCGAATGCACTGACCCATATCAACGGCAGCATTTACGACGAGAACCAGAATGCCGGTGCGGTGGTGATCCAGCTTCCCGGCGTCGGGAGCGCGGGCACATTGGTGGCCGAAGCGCTGGAGGAATCGACGACGGATACGTCGGAGGAGTTCAACAAAATGATCGTGGCGCAGCAGGCCTATTCGGCCGCGGCACAGGTCATCAGCACGGTCAGCACCATGTATGACACGCTGCTGCAGGCTGTACGGTAATCGCCATGCAGAAGCTTTTCGAAATCCTGGATGAGCTGGAACAGACCTGCAACGATGAAGAGGCGCTGCGCCGCTTCAACCAGCCGGACATGAAAGACATGATCGCGGTGATTCAGGCCCTGCCGCCGCACGAGCAAGCCCAGCTGCACAGCCAGCTGGATCGCGTGCGCACCATCATGGAGTGCAACCTGCTGCTTTACGGCGAGCGCATGGAAGCGTTGGGCGGCAAAGTGCGCGCCGCGCAGGCCAGCAACGCCGCCAGCCACAGCTATCGTCGGGTCGCGGCCATTATTCCCATCCGCCCCAGCGCACATCTGTAGGAGTCACGCATGCAGCAAGACGACAAAGTCGAAGGCATTGCCCGCCAACTGGCGCTCTACCTTCAGGCCATGCAGCAATTAAGTGCCATTCTTGATCGTGAGAACCAGCTTCTGCTGTTCGAGCGCGGTGAAGTGGAAGTGCTGCGCGACCATGCGCGGCAGGAAGCGAAACATGCACTGTATGCGCGCGTGGAGACGCTGGCACGCATCGTCACCCGCACCCTGCAATATGGCAGCCGCAAGGAAGCGCTGATGATCCGCGATGCCTTGCGGCCGCTGGATAGCTTCCGCCGCACCCTGCGGCTGAACAGCGCCTTGCTTGAGGTGTGCATGGAGCGCCAGCAGAAGCGCTTCAAACGCATCATGGATACGATTCAGTGGCAGGATGTGGGGGCGTCATGTCACTGACCGTCGCCATGAACATCGCCCAGCGCGGGCTGACGCAGGCCGAGCGAAAAATGGCCGTGGTATCGAGCAACATCAACAATGCCGATCAGGCGG
>JBIISI010000050.1:0-15854 GCA_044341105.1 Rickettsiales bacterium
ATTCCCGCCGGGGGTACGGTGGTGCAGGCCTATGTCAATACCGCCCTGAGCAAGACGCTGGTGGCCCAGACCTCGACCTATGCCAAGCAGCAGACCATCGCCAACTACCTGGGCGATTACAGCGATGCCTATGGTGGCACCAGCGCGAGCAGTACGACCATCAGCAGCAGCCTGGACAGCATGACGAGCACGCTGCAGGCACTGGAGCAGGCTTCGGGTGATGCCACCAGCGCGTCGCAGCTTATCAGCACGGCGCAATTGCTGGCATCGCAACTGAACGATCTTTCCAGTACGGTGCAGGATGCGCGCGAACAGGCGAGCGATGCCATCGCCACCAGCGTGGGCAAGATCAACACCTACCTGAAGACCATCGAAACCTTAAACAGCCAGATTACGCAGGTCGGGGCGCTGGGGGCCAGTGCCGCCGATCTCGAAGACCAGCGGCAGGTGGCGTTGCAGGGGCTGTCGGAGGAAATCGGCATCCAGTATTTCGTGAGCGAGCAGAATCAGGTTTCCATTTATTCGACCGGCGGCGAGTTGCTGCTGGGTGCCAAAGCGGCCACCCTCAGCTATGACGCGCCGGGCAGCCTTTCGGCGAGCGCGACTTATCCCGGTGGTATTCCGGGCATTACGCTGAACGGCAAAGACATTACCACGAATCTCGGCAACGGCACCCTTGGTGCGCTGGTGACCCTGCGCGATACCACGTTGCCGGCCGAACAGGAAAAGCTCGATGCGTTCGCCGCCACGCTGGCCGATACGTTTAATCGGGTGCTGGCGCAGGGCAGTTCGGTGCCTGCGCCCACCACGCTCACCGGCACGGTTGCGGTCGATGGGGCAGGGGCATTCGCAGGCAGCGGCAGCTGGCGCGTGGCGGTGGTGGATAGCAGCGGTGTGGTGCAAAGCTATGCCGACCTCGACCTTTCCGCCTATGCGACAGTCAACGATCTCGTGGCGGCGCTGAACGGGATCAGCGGTGTCAGTGCCAGTATCGGCAGCGATGGCATGCTCAGCATGACCAGCACCGATGGCAGTGGGGGGATTGCGCTCTCGGGCATGGATAGCGATGTGGGCGGGCGCTCGGCTAGCGCCGCGTTCGGCTTCAACGCCCTGTTTACCGGCGACACAGCGCAAACCATCGCGGTGAATAAAGCGCTGGTGGCCAATAGCAGCCTGCTGGCGACGGCGACGCTGAGCGATGATGCTGGCCTGAGTGTGGGGGATGTGGGGCTGGTCAATCGCGGTGGTATTATCGGCGACCTGCTCGATGCGCTGGGCAGTGCGCAATCGTTCCCTTCGGCGGGGAATTTCTCGGCACGCACCGTAACGCTGGCGAGCTATGCCTCGTCGTTGATCGCGGATGCGGCAAGCCAGGCAAGCGCGGCGCAAACCCTCGCGGAAACCGCCGCCGATACCTACACCTACCTCAGCGAAAAACTGGCCAATGAAACGGGGGTAAACCTCGATGAGGAAACCGCCAACATGACGCAGATCCAGGCGAGCTATGAAGCCAGCGCCACGCTGCTCGCCACGCTGCGCGAGCTTTTCGATACCCTCATTAACGCAGTGAGCTAACCCATGAGCGACCGTATTTCTTCGTACGCCACGACCGGCAGCCTGATGCAGCAGGCATTGCGCCTGCAAAGCAATTACACGTCGACGGTGCAGCAGCAAAGCTCGGGCCTGAAATCGGAAACCTTCTCGGGCATCGCGGGCGATGCCAAGAAGATCCTCAACCTCGAATCGCAGTTCAGCAGCATTACGGCGAACATCGCCGCCATCAACACCGCCCAGCAGCGCATCACCAGCATGCAGGGCGCGCTGGAGGGCATGACCTCGCTGTTTACCACTGTGCTGAGCCAGCTCAGCGCGGCGCAGAGCGGCTCGAATGCGGATAGCCTCACCAACCTTTCGGCCAGCACGGCGACGGACTGGCGCGACACGCTTGTCGGCCTGTTGAACACGGAGTTCGCGGGAGGCTATCTGTTTGGCGGCAGCGATGATACGATCAAGCCGGTGAACCTCTCGGCAGTGGGCTATGACAGCGCCAGCCAGACGGCGGCCACCGCCGATACCGGCTATTATCAGGGCGACGCCAGCCTCGATACGGTGCGTGCATCGGGCTCGTTGACGGTCACGTATGGGGTGACGGCAAATAATGCCGCTTTCGAAAAAGCCATCCGTGCGCTCACGCTGGTGACGAACAATCCGAACGATAGCGCCACCATCCAGTCCGCCTACACGCTGATGCAGGAAGCAGCCAATGGCGTGGCCGACCTGAGTGCGATTCTTACCAGTAAAGCGTCGCTGCTGGAGCAGCAGGCAAACATGCACACCGCCACGCTCGATTATATCGACAGTGCCATCAGCGATCTTCGCAATGTGGATATTGCCGCCACCACCGTGCAGCTGACGCAAATGGAAACGCAGCTCGAAGCAAGCTACAGCACCCTCAGCAACCTGCTGAACCTGAAGCTTACGGATTACCTGCGCTAGTCTTTTTTGGGTTCGGTCGCTTGCATGATGCGATCGAGCAGCCCTTCGGGGGCGCGGTCGTCGCGGCCGGCGTTCATCAGCGCATCGACGGGCGCATATTCGGCAAGCATCGCCTGTGCCTCGGCCGAGTTGGCCAGCAAGGTAAAGGCGGCATCCCGTTCATCGTCCGGCCAGCGTGCAAGTTCGCTACCGTAGGTAAGGATCAGTTCCTGTAATCTGCCTGTCGTCATCTCCGAGTTTGCCACGGATGATCTCTTTCATGGTTGCGCGGCCTCGTTTCAATAATGAACGGACTGCATCTTCTGTTGTTTGTAATTTAATGCATATCTGCGGAATGTCCATCTCTTCATAGTAGTAGTACAATAAAGAGAGCATTTGTTTTTCCGGTAATTCTTTCAGGCAGGCCAGCATCAGCTCCTGATGCTGGCGCTGGGCGGCATGATCTTCGCCGCTCAGTGTGTCGGTATCGGCCAGTTCCTCGCTCAGCTCGTGGTGCGGCTGTTTGCGCTTGCGCGCCCAGTCGATGCTGCGGTTGACCGTGACACGGTAAATCCAGGTCGAGAAGCTCGCCCCTTCGTCCTGCCACTGGTGGCGGTTGTTCCACACCGTCACAAACACCTCCTGGGCAATGTCCTCGGCATCCTGCCGGTGGCGCACCACGCGGTAAGCCAGGCGCCACACCTTGTCGAGGTAGCGTTCGGTGAGTTGACGGAAAGCCTGTCGGTCGTCGTTTTTTAACGCCGCCAGCAGCGCCGCATCAGGAATCACGTGCATTATACCATCCGTTTTTCTTCGCTCCTTTGCTCCCATTACCTATGGGGCGTCGTGATGATGTTTCCCCCAGCGCTACCTGCGCGAAGCCGTAAAAGATAATGCAAGAACCGGGCCAAAATTGCCGCCCCGGTTTTAGCGCGACAAAAGATATATAAATTGTTCTAAATCAGATGATTGTTTGGCTGGAGAATACGCGCTGTATCCTAAATCGCGCCGGCAATATTTTCCGCCCCAGCGATTTTTATGCCAACCCTCGTTCGTTCCCAGCATCGTCGATTCGCGCGTGCCGCAAGCGGTATGGCTTTCCCAAACGGCGGGCCCGATGGCTGCCGTAGGAACCGATGGAATGTTTATGCTTATCTGGGAAAGTGGTGGTCCCTAAAGGGATTACTTCGAACTGTTCGAACAAACTTCTTGAGACAATACAATATTCCAACAAATTATTTGAGCCAGCTTAATGTAAGGGAGGAACAGAGCCTGCCGCATGAAATTATTATAAAGTAAACGAGGCTTTCTTGTCAGAAGTGGGATAGGGTGCGGCATGAAACCAATCCCTCCATTCGAAGCGATACCCCTATCCGATAAGAAAACCCTGCACGCGCTTATTGAGCATCGTGCAAGCCTCATATTAACACCATTGGAAGCATTCGTTCGCAAGCAAGCTGCTTCGGGCATATTGCTCATCATCACCATTGCCGTTGCCCTGTTTATGGCAAATTCACCCTGGGCGGCATGGTTGCCCACTATTGGGGGCAAAGAAATGGGTGGGTATCTTGGTCATTACACATTCAGCATGACCATACTGGAATGGATTGGAGACGGGTTATTAGCCGTTTTCTTTTTCATGGTGGGATTAGAGATTAAACGCGAAGTGCTCATTGGCGAGCTACGCCATCCAAAGCACGCGCTGTTGGTTATCATTGCTGCCGCAGGAGGCATGATTGTCCCCGCAGGCTTATATCTACTGCTCAATTTCAATGGTGAAGGGCAGTCCGGGTGGGCAATCCCCATGGCAACGGATACTGCTTTTGCTATCGGTGTATTGGCGCTACTTGCTCGGCATGTATCCGTAAGTGCCACGATCTTTCTAACCGCGTTGGCTATTATTGATGATATCGTCACGGTTTTAGTGATCGCTCTTTTCTACACGAATGATTTTGAGCCGATGGTCTTTATGAAAGCCTTTGTGCCATTAGGAATACTGGTGGCCTGCAATTTTCTGGGTATCCGAAGGGGCTGGATTTACATGATACTCGGCATCGCTTTGTGGTGGTATATCCACGCTGCCGGTATTCATGGAACATTAGCAGGATTACTGATGGCATTTGCCATTCCTGCTCGGTCACAAATCGGCCAACTGCGTTTTATTGAAAAAATGAAAACGCTTATTTTTGATTTTGAGAAAGGGAAGCGCTCAGGAGAAACGATACTGCAATCCGATCAGCAGCATCAGCTTGCCGATAACATGGGTAACGCTATCAGGGCCGCATCGACGCCGTTACAACGGTGGCATTCCGGATTGGAAATCCCTGTTGCTATTCTTGTGCTGCCATTATTCGCACTCTTTAATGCCGGGGTACACCTATCGGCGGATTCGGTAAGCAACGCGCTGTCATCGCCAGTAAGTTGGGGTATTATGCTGGGGCTTGTGGTCGGGAAACCTTTAGGGATCACCTGTTTTAGCTATATCGCTATACGCTGGCATATCGGTAAGATGCCGCATGGCATGGTGCTCACGGAATTAATCGGAGCAGCACTGCTAGCAGGCATTGGTTTTACCATGTCGCTGTTCATCGCGCTTTTAGGGTTTGAACAACATCCGGAATTCATTGAACCAGCTAAAATAGGAATTCTTCTCTCGTCACTTATCGCCGCATTCTTAGGAATGATATGGCTGCGCATGACGGCATACAGTAATAAAGCCTCGGCATGATTACCGACCTCATCCCTTATCGGTAAATACGTCGACCAATTTGATTTAACCGAGGAGCAAAAACTCGAACTGGTTAATGCTGTCTGGACGATGGTAGATATTATTTTCGATCAGCATTTAGGGGTTACTGATCTCACGCAAAAATTACCTTCGAGCGGCAAGGTGGAGCAAGCGGAGTTGAACTTATCCCAATTTTCCAAAACCAAGCCTGATAGCCAAGTTCGAGCTGGAAAGCCTAGAGCCTGCAACAAGACATCTGGTAAAAAGGATGTTCTAAGAAAAAATCGAACGGCCAAAGCTAGCAGAAATTCGCCATTTTTTCACTTGGCCTGAAGTTATGGTGGAGGGAGCAGGATTCGAACCTGCGAACTCAAAGAGGGCAGATTTACAGTCTGCTGCCATTAACCGCTCGGCCATCCCTCCACGTAGGGTGTGCCCCCTGGAAAAGGGACTTCCTGCTAAAGTGTCGCGGCGTTTATGTCAATGCTAAACGGCGGGCATCGTTATTTTTCTCGCCGGTGCATGCCCGACGCCAAGCATCGCGCTGGGGCTAGTGGGGGCGGGCAGGTCGGTTGGGGCAGGGCGTCTGCATACCTACACGGCGCGCATAGCGCCGGGCAAGGTAGGGAAGGTGGTCGCCATCCCAGTGGTTGATGCCGCTTAACCGGCGTAGCGTGGCGGTCAGCACGGCAAAACTCCCGGCTTTGGTTTGCCAATCGTCAGGGCTCAGGTTGGCTGGCCTGTCGGCAATCGCGTAATCGACGTATTGGTACAGCGCATCGCACGCCTGCCCGCGGCGATGGAGCACGAGCGCGGCGCGCGCGGCAGCCCCTGCCTGCAGGTGGTCGGCGTGGTCGCCGGGGTTAAGGCCTGCATCCGGCTCGGCCAAATGCAGGCGGATAGGGTAGGCCTCCCCCGCTTCGCGGGCCAGTACGGCGGCTAGTGTTTGCACCAGATCCGCCCAGCCATCGTAAGTGGCCGTGCCATCGATGCTGGTGATGCGGCGGATCGCGCCTGCCTGCAGCCGGCTAAGGGACTGGAAACCGTAGCGGGCGAAGCCTTCACCGGCATAGTTACCATCCGGCAACTGCAGGAAATACGAAACGGTGCGCCCGTAAACCCATCGCCCTATACGGTGGCCGCGGATGCTCACCGGGCTCGTGGGCGCTCCGGTGTTCGGGGCGTGGGCATCTGCAGCCATCCAGCGGGTGGCCGCCATCGCAGCCCGCGCGCGCGCGGTGGGATAGGAGCGGGAATCTGCGCGGAAGGCATGGCCCGCATCGCCGGCGGTGATATAAAGCAGCACCGTAGTGCCATCGCGGCGCTGCATGTCGTCGTACAGTTCCGGGTTCATGAACAGAATGCAGTCATCCGGGTGGGCGCACACATACACCGATATATCCTGCGCAGCCTTCGCCAGCGCGGGCATGGCGCAGAAGCCTAGCAGGAGAGATAACCATGCCGTAAACAATCGGTGCATAAGGTCTTTCTTTCCGCGCCGCATCGGCGCAGCAGGGTGAGCCGCGCCCTTTTACGCGAACGCGAAGCCAAGAGCCAGTGGGGATGTGCCGGCCGATGGGGTGCGCATGTCGTGGCTGCGCCTCGGCATCTGCCGGGTAACTGGTTGAATTTTATGCAGCGCGCGCAGCGATAAAAACACTTGCTTCCGGGCGCTGAGTTCCATTATAAGCCCAGCTTCCTGAAGTGCCCAGGTGGCGGAATTGGTAGACGCACTAGCTTCAGGTGCTAGCGCCGCGAGGCGTGCTGGTTCGAGTCCAGTCCTGGGCACCATTCGACGCTTAACGGTAGCGTCTTCGATGTTTCTTACATGACTAGAATGATGTTCGGCGGATGACGAGTTTTATCCGCGCAAATGATTTATATACAAAGCAACGCTATGCTCTTAGCGAGGCAATTTATTTGGAAACGAGTTGTGTAAGAAAAAATGGTGGAGATGACAGGAATCGAACCTGCGACATTCTGCTTGCAAAGCAGACGCTCTACCAACTGAGCTACATCCCCACGGCTTTACGTGAAAGCGGAGGCGGGGATAATGCAATCATGGGCGAGCGTCAAGCGTATTATCGCGAGTGGTGGATAGCAGGGCTAAAAGCCAGCCCGCCATGAGCCATAACGGCGTGGCCGACCAGGCGACAAACTGGCTGGGGACCACGGCAATGGGAAAAAGCTTGATGGCCACGGCAATGAGCAGGCCGGTGGCGACCGGCGCGCGCCACCACTGCGCGCGGGCGCGCCACGCCAGCGCCAGCCAGCTGAGGCAGGTGGCCAGCCACAAGGCGAGGCCGATGAGGCCGTATTCGACGGCCCATTCGACGTACATATTATGCGGGTGCATGGGGCAACGGTTGCGCAGGCTGGATTCGTCGGTCGCGCCGTAGCGCGGCTGCTGGCAGGTGGGCTGGAATTGTTTGCTGCCCACGCCGAACAGCAGGTGGTCGCGCGTGATGGCGGCACCCGCCAGCCAGGTGCGGCCATAGACGCTGCCGGCGAAGCCGCCCACCTCTTGCTGCATTTTTCCGACCTGACGGGCGTGCAGGGTGGGGTTCAGTTGCATCATGCCCCAGCCGCCCGCCGCGCCGAGCATGGCGGCGATAAGCAACAGCAGGCGCGCGCGTGGCAACAGGGCGAAGCTGGCGGCGAAGCCGAAGAGCAGCAAGATGAGCGCGGTGCGTTCGCCGCTGCCCAGCACGGCGGCGGCGGCAGCCAGCGCAAGCAGGAACCCGAACGCACGGGCGCGCGGCGCAGCGGCGGCGAGGCATGCCAGCAGCGCCGGGAAGAGCAGCCACACAATGGTGATACCCACGCGCGGCGCAGAGAAGGGGCCGCTCATGCGCAGCGCGCCTTCATGCAACAAGGCGGGGCGGCCGAACAGGTCGGTGCCGCTGGCGTATTGCAGCAGGGTGTCGCCGACGAGGAAGATGACCGCGGCGAGCAGCGTGCGGCCCAGCCAATGGCGGGTGAGGGCGTTTTGCAATGCCCAGAAGGCGAGGGCGGCGGCGAAGACCGGGTAGCGCAGCCAACCGGCGGCGCGGGCGGTGGCCGAAGCATCGAGCGGCAGGTTGCGCAGCACCATGGAGGCCCACAGCACGAGCAGCAGTTGCACCCAGCGCGCGCGCAGCCATTGCCAGTCGCCGGTGAGGGCGCTGCGCACAAGGAACAGCACGGCGATGAGGATGGCGCCGATATCGACCGGGGCCGGGCCGGCGACGGTGAGGATGGGGAGGAGCAACGTGAAAAAATGCCCGGCTGCATCGAGGCGGGAAAGCAGGGTAGGGCAGCGCGTTGCGGGGCTAGAAATCAATGCAGCGGCCGTTCATTTCCCAGTCGCCAAAGCGCGTGGGATCGGGTTTGGCGGGCGGTTCTTTCACCGGTGCGGCGGGGGCATTCGGCTCGCGCACGGGGCTGTCGTGCTCGGGCGGCAGGTCGGCGGGCTGCGGTTTGGGATCGCTCATGGGGCGGGTGATAGCATGGCGGCACCGGCAGGCAATCGAAAAATAGGTGCAGCGTGGCGGCAAATCGCCTACATGGGCGGGATGAACGATGCCCTAGACCCCCGCGCCCTTGCATGGGCCGCCCTTGGTGATGTGCTGGACAAGCGCCTGACCGCCGATGCCGCCACCGCCCATTGGCCCGAGCAGCCTTTTGCGCGCGCCATGCTGCTCGCCACCCTGCGCCATGCCGGGCAGATTGACGCGCTGCTTGCCGGGCTGCTGGAAAAACCAGTGCCGAAACGACATGCGGCGGTGATGCATGCGCTGCGGCTGGGCGTGGCGCAATTGCTGGTGCTGGAAGTGCCCGCCCACGCGGCGGTGCATGAAACCGTCGCCATGGTGAAGGCGAGCCGCCACGCGCCGCTCGCGGGGCTGGTGAATGCGGTGCTGAAGCAGGTGCAGGCGCCGCTGCCGGATTATCGCCACAACCTGCCTGCATGGCTGGAGCAGCGCTGGAAAGCGCAGTATGGCAAGGCGGTGACGGATGCGATCTGCGCGGTGGCCAACCAGCCCGCCCCGCTGGATTTGAACACGCAGCAGGCGTTCGAGGCCGGCGCGCGGCTGGATGCGCAGATCTGGCGCATGGGGGTGGAACACCCGCCGGTGCCCAGCCTGCCGGGCTACGATGCCGGGGAATTTTTTGTGCAGGATGTCGCGGCGAGTTACCCCGTGCGGCTGCTGGGCGATCTCACCGGCTTGCAGGCGCTCGATATCGGCGCGGCACCCGGTGGCAAAACCGCCCAGTTGGCACAGGCGGGGGCGCAGGTGGTGGCGCTCGATAAATCGGCGGTGCGCATGGATCGCCTGTGCCAGAACATGCGCCGCCTCGGCCAGCAGGTGGATTTGCAGGTGGGCGATGCGCTGCAGTATGAACCGCGCGGGCCGTTCGATGTGGTGGTGCTGGATGCGCCATGCTCGGCCACGGGCACCTGGCGCCGCCACCCGGAAGTGGTGCAGATTACGACGCTCGAC
The DNA here is from genome assembly GCA_044341105.1 of Rickettsiales bacterium. Lineage (GTDB taxonomy): Bacteria > Pseudomonadota > Alphaproteobacteria > Rickettsiales > UBA3002 > QFOX01. The sequence continues at coordinate 9,688 of JBIISI010000050.1, forward strand.
GATATTCATGAGCTGGCGGAGACGCAGCGCGCGTTGCTGGCGCGCGCATGGGGCTGGGTGAAGCCGGGCGGGCGGCTGCTTTACTGCGTGTGCTCGCTGGAGCGCGAGGAAGGCGAAGACCAGCGCGACTGGTTTTTGCGCACCCACCGCGATGCACGCGCCGAGGGCGAGGCGCTGCGCACCACGCCTGCCATGCTGGCCGAGCAGGGCGGCATGGACGGGTTTTTCGCCTGCGTCTTCACAAAGATAAGCCTTTGATTCGGTTGTAAAGTCTGGTAAAACCACCGCATGCGCCCCATTCTCATTGCCCCCTCGATCCTCTCCGCCGATTTCGCCCGACTGGGCGAGGAGGTGCGTGCGATCGACGCGGCGGGGGCGGATTACATCCATATCGACGTGATGGACGGGCATTTCGTGCCGAACCTCACCATCGGGCCGGATGTGGTGAAGGCGCTGCGCCCGCACAGCGCCAAAACCTTCGACGTGCATCTCATGGTGAGTAAGCCGGATATGCTGATTCCGCTGTTCGCGCAGGCGGGGGCGGATATCATCACCGTGCATGCCGAATCAGGGCCGCATCTCGACCGCTCGCTGCAACTGGTGAAATCGCTCGGCAAAAAAGCCGGGGCGACGATTTGCCCGGCGACGCATGAATCGGCGCTGGATTATGTGATGGATGCGGTCGATCTGGTGCTGCTGATGACGGTGAACCCCGGCTTCGGCGGGCAGAAATTCATTGCCAGCCAGCTGAAAAAAATTGAAGCGGTGCGCCGCATGATCGATGCGTCGGGCCGCGATATTCGTTTGCAGGTCGATGGCGGCATCAACCCCGAAACGGCGCGGCAGGCGGTGGCCGCCGGGGCGGATGTGCTGGTCGCGGGCTCGGCGGTGTTTGGCAGCGCCGATTACGCCAGGAACATCCGCGCCTTGCGCGCCTAGCGCCCAAGCCTTTGAAGCTGTGCCGAAAATACCACCACCGGTTTAACCCTTTCTTTAGAGTTCTTTGGTAGCGTTGAAAATGATGGCATAGCCACGATGCCCTACGGTACACTACGTTTTACATCGCCGGAGAACGGAATGATTGCTGAGACTAAACTGGCAGAAATGCTCTGCACGCGCCTTTGCCACGACCTTACGGGGCCGATTGGCGCGGTGAATAATGGCGCGGAATTCCTCGATGACGAGGGCTTCGATATGCAAAACGAAGCCGTGCAACTGATTGTCACCAGCGCCCACGAGGCCGTGAACCGCCTGATGTTCTACCGCCAGGCCTATGGCCGGGTGAGCGATTCGGGCGAGGCCAGCCTCGAAGAAAAAAAGCGCCTGGCGCAGGATTTTTTTGCCAACAGCAAAGTCACCCTCGACTGGCCCGACAGCCACACCGATGCGGCGGGCATTTCTATCAGCCAGAAAATGGCGCGCCTGATCCTGAACCTGCTGGTGATTTCGGCGGCATCGCTGATTCGCGGCGGCACGCTCTCGGTGCGCCTTTCGATGAACGATCTGGGCGATAAACAGATTCAGGTGAAAGCCGTGGGGGAAACCATCAAGATGGATGCGGAAACGCTCGCCATCCTGAAAGGGCAGGGCGAGGAATTCCAGCTTTCGCCCAAAACGGCGCAACCATTCCTTGCCATGAAAATCGCCGGCGAAGTCGGCGCGTCGCTGGCGATCGAGGTGCAAGGCGATGCGCTCACCATCGTCGCCACGCAGCGGCAGGTGGTGCTGGCCAGCGCGGCCGTCTAGCCTTTTTGTTAATCGTTGGCGACTAGCCCTAGCGGCCCGGCGCGTCTTATGCCATAGCTCGTCGGCATGGACGAGCTGGTCGGGGAATTCATAAGCGAAACATCGGAATCGCTGGCGGCGCTGGAGCGCACGCTGGGCGACCCCATGCGCCAGACCATGACCACCGAAAGCTGGAGCATGGCGGCGCGGCTCATGCACACGATCAAGGGAACTTGCGGGTTTTTGCGCTTCGGGACGATGGAAGCCGCCGCCGCCCGCGCCGAGCAGTTACTGGAACAGCTACGCGACCAGGAAGCCCCGCACGCCGCTTCGGATATTGCCAGCCTGCGCACCGCCATGGCGCAAATTTCGTTCATGATGGATTACCTCGCCCGCCATGGGCATGAGCCGGCAACCCTCCCACCCATGCCGGAAATGGTGGCGCCAGCATCGGAAGAGGTGCCTGCCGCACCCCATGCGCTGCTCGACCAGGTGGGCGAGCGGTTGCACCGCGCGTCGGAACAGGCAGGGGCCGCGCTTGCCGCCCCGGCGACCGCGCTGGTGGTGACGGCGGAGTCGAGTGAGCGGGTGAGCGCACGCACCTTGGGCACGCTGGTGCAACTGCGCAACCGCCTGCAGCATCGCTTCGGCAAAGCCGATGCGGATGTGGGGGCGCTGACCAGCCTGCTGGCCAGTTTGAAGCAGCGCGTGCTGCCCCATGCTCCCGGCCAGTATTTCCCGCGGTTGGAAGAAGTGGTGATTGTGCAGGCGGGCGCCATGCGTTTTGCCATTGCCCAGTCACTGGTGCGCGAGATTGTGCGTATCCATGAACAGCAGCGCCCCGCGTCGCTGGAAGACGGGGCGATGATGTCGCTGCATGGTTCCTGGATGCCGCGCCTGTCGCTGGCGCAGCGGCTTGGCAAAGGCCAGCCCGCGCAGGAAGCCTATGCGCTGGTGGTGCAGGCGGAGACAGGGCCGATGGCGCTGTGCGTGGAACAGGTCGAGGGGCTGGCGCAGCTCATGCTGCAGCCCGTGCCGCGCCTGCTGCGCGCTGTGCCGATCTATCGCGCGGCGGCGATTCTGGGCGATGGCTCGCCCTGCCTGCTGCTCGATACGGATGCATTGCTGCAACGGCGGCCGCCCGCCGCCACCGAAGCGGCGCCGGCACCGCATGCGGCCGCCCCGGCGGTGCGAAAAACACCGTATTTGCTGTTCGATGATGGCGCGCCCAAAGCCATGGCGCTGACGCAGGTGGCGCGGGTGGAGCCGGTCGCAGTGAGCGAACTTTTTGCGCAGGGCGGGCATTACGAATATGTGCGCGGCGGGCGTGTGTTCCGGCTGGCATTGCTGCCCGGTGCCGTGTTGCCGCACGGAGGGGAAGCGCAGGCATTGTTCCTGCTGCATGCGCCGGATTGTGCACTGCTGGCGCATCGCGTGGGTGGCATTGTCGATGCCGCTTTGCCGCCGCATGCCTCGCATGGGGATTTCGATGGAATCACGGCGGAGCTGGTCGATGGCAGCGCCTATTTTATGCCGGAGGCACTGCATGGCTAGCACCCCGCATGTGATTTTTCGCCTTGGCCCGCAACCCTTCGCCATTGCGCTGGCGAGCGTGAAAGACGTGGCCCGCGCCCCCGAGGTGACGGCAGTGCCGGAAGCGCCCGCCGCCATTCGCGGCCTGATCGTGAACCGTGAACAATTGACGGTGGTGATCGACGTGCGCACACGGCTGGGGCTGAAGACGACCGATAAGCCAGGCAGTGTGCTGGTGGTGGAGCATGCGGGCGAGCGCGTGGCGCTGCTGGTCGATCGCATGGAGGAAGTGACCAGCCTGCCAGTGAGTGCGGCGCAGGCGGAGCTGCGTGATCCGCTTTGGGAGGGCGTGGTTGCCGGCATGGTGCACCGCGCTGCCGATACGCTCATTGTCCTTTCCGTGCCCGCGCTGGTGGAAGGCGCGGCGGCGGCTTTTCCTTCGGCATAGTCAGGCAAAAACAAAAAGGGGAGCGTAGTGCTCCCCTCCATGCGAAGAAAATAGTGGCGGGGGCCTAGGCCTCAGCCGCGACTTTCTTCCGCTTGGCTTCCTTTGGCAGGGCGGCCTCCGAACCTTCCGGATCTTTCAGCACGTAGCCACGGCCCCACACGGTTTCGATGTAGTTATCGCCGCCCGATGCGTCCTGCAGTTTTTTGCGCAGCTTGCACACGAACACGTCGATGATCTTCAGCTCCGGCTCGTCGATGCCGCCATAGAGATGGTTCAGGAACATCTCTTTCGTCAGGGTCGAACCCTTACGCAGGCTGAGCAGCTCCATGATGCCGTATTCTTTGCTGGTGAGGTGCAGGGCTTTGCTATCGACCTCGACCGAACGGGTGTCGAGGTTGACCACCAGCTTGCCGGTGCGGATCACCGATTCGGAATGGCCCTTGCTGCGGCGCACAATCGCCTGGATGCGGGCGATCAGCTCGCCTTTGTTGAAGGGCTTGGTGAGGTAATCATCCGCCCCGTAGCCGAGGCCTTTGATCTTCTGGTCGGGGCCGGAAAGGCCCGAGAGGATCAGGATCGGGGTATTAATTTTTGCGGCACGGAAGCGGCGCAATACCTCGTAGCCGTCGATATCCGGCAGCATAAGGTCGAGGATGATAATATCGTAATCGTAGAGTTTGCCGATCTCGAGGCCTTCTTCGCCCAGTTCGGTCGTGTCGCAAATGATGCCTTCCGAGGCCAGCGAAAGTTCAATCGCCTTGGCGGTGGAGGGATCGTCTTCTACCAGTAATACGCGCATGTGGTCCCCAAAGTAAACGTGATGATTGCCCACCCGTTAAGCCCGTGACCACCCCCAAGGGTTGCATGTCCGGCCGTTAACGCGTTAAGTGTTAATATACTCTTAACGCCTTTTCAAAACAACGAGAATTTTAACCATTTCGTTAGTTTTAACGTTTTGTCCGGTAAGTGTGGCGCGCAAACACGGGGGCGGATTACTCCCAGTCGGCATCGTCCTCGCTGATAATCGCGCCCTTCATGCTGGGGCCGTAGCGATGCACCCGGTTTTTATCGCCGCAGACCAGGTGGTGCCATTTCGGCAAGGGCTGGCCAAATGCCACCAGCCGATAGGCGCAGCTGGCAGGCAGCCAGTCGAGTGCCATGACATTGTCGGGGGTGACCTTGATGCAGTCGGGCACATTGCGCTGGCGGTTGGCGTAGTCGCTGCATCGATGGCTGTTCAGGCACAAATAGCGGCAGGCAACGTTGCTTAGCGCGACTTCGCTGGTATCGGGGTCTTCCACGCGGATCTGGCAGCACAGGCCGCACCCGTCGCACAACGACTCCCATTCGGGCTCCGTCATGCTGCCGATAGGCTTGCTTAGAAAGTCTGGTTGCGTTGCTTTTTTCATTTCCTGTGGTATAATCAATAGATGAAAGAAAAAGCCAGCGGCTTTAGTTTAATTGAGCTCTCCATTGTCCTTGTCATTCTTGGGCTGCTCACGGGAGGCATTCTTGCCGGGCAATCATTAATTCGTGCCTCGGAGTTGCGGGCAGTGAGCAGTGAGTTCCAGCGCTACCAGGCGGCGATTCATTCCTTCCGTGATAAATATATGGGCATTCCCGGCGATTTTCGGGATGCGACCCGCTTCTGGTTGCGTACCTCGACGACCGGTTGCAATACGAATTCTTCCGCGGCGGTAGGTAGCCCCGGCACATGCGATGGCGATGGTGGCGGCTATACCAATAATACAACAGGCGGATCTGTTTCCGGTGAACAATTCCAGTTCTGGCGGCAGATGGCTTTGGCGGGGCTGATCGAAGGGGATTACTCTGGCTATTCGAGCAGTACAGGCGCCAGTGGCGTCATTGTGGGCACGAATGTTCCACGATCACGAATCAGCAATGGTGCGTGGTGGTCGACGGCAGATTCGCCCAATGGTTACAGCACCGCCAATTACATGAATTCCATTTTAATTTCCGCACTAAACAGCTCTGGTGATCAGCTCGGGGGGGCACTGTTAAAGCCGGAAGAGGCATGGAATATTGATACGAAGCTGGATGACGGAAAACCCGCGTATGGAAAGGTTCTGTCACGCAGCGCAACATCGGGCTGCGCTGTTCCCGATGATGGTAGTGCCGCGGCTGCTAACAAGCCACAAGCGAGCTATAGCCTCTCCAATAACAGCATTCTCTGCGCCTTGCACTTGGTGCAAATCTGGTAATTGGCACCAGTTCGAAGCCGACGCATTTCAGCATCTAACGAGTTCGTATTGGCACCGACTTTTAAAAGTGCAGTATGAAATGCGCCGTAGGTGTGACGTGTAATTTAAACCTTTTTAATTGAGTTGTTCCATTATATTATATTTTTTTAACTAAACGTAGTTATACAATGATTCTGCATAACCCGAAAATCCATCACATAAAAAAACGGCATGCTTTTAGCCTGATAGAACTTTCAATC
>JBIISI010000015.1:0-29097 GCA_044341105.1 Rickettsiales bacterium
TCGGTTTTGGCGAAACCCAGATCCAGCAGGAACGGGTTGAACATGATGCCCATGAACGCATCGCCCAGCTTGTAGAGCACCACAAACGCCAGCACGCCCAGCCAGAAGGGCCGCGTCATGAAATCGGCGAACGGTGCGATCACCGAGCCGCGAATAAATTCACCCACCGAATGCGGCAGGCGCTGTTCCAACTCGGGCGTGTCGGTGCTGCGCATCAGCAGCGTCACCAGCATGGCGCTGCCAGCCAGCACCCCCATGGCCGCATAGGTGGTTTCCCAGCCCAGCGTATCGGCCAGCCACAGCGCCCCCGCGCCGGAAATAAGCATGCCGATACGGTAGCCCCCGGTCGCCATCGCCGCGCCCGCGCCCTGCTCGTCGGCGGCCAGCCGTTCCACGCGATAGGCGTCGATCACCGTATCCTGCGTGGCGGAAAGCGCCGCCACCACCACGCCCACCAGCGCGGTCAGCGCCGCGCCCTGCGCCGGGTTCGCCAGCGCCATGGCGGTGATGGCCGCGCCCAGCAGCACTTGCGTGAGCAGCAGCCATGCCCGCCGCCGCCCAAGCAGCCGGTGCAGCACCGGCACGCGCACGCCATCCAGCAGCGGCGCCCACAAAAATTTCAGCGTATACGGCGTGGCAATCGCCGCAAACAGCCCGATCGCCGCGCGATCCACCCCTTCGTCGGAAAGCCAGGCCGTGAGCGTCCCCGCCGTGAGCGCCAGCGGCAACCCGGAATAAAACCCAAGCACGGCAATCAGCAGCAGTCGGGGTTGAAAATATATCGGCAGTCGGTTCATAGCCCATCCATACCGTATGGTGCGCGAAGCGCGAAGCAATCCGGCGCAGAACAGGTGCGCGCTTATGCATTCCCGCGCGAGCGTTGCGCGCCCGCCATGGCAGGCATTAACGGCCTGCGCCCGTTCGCGCGGTGGCCTGTTGGTCGCGATAGCGCGTAATCAAATCCTGCGCGATCTGGTCGGCGACGGAGAGTTCGCCGCGCCCGGCGCGCTCAGCCGCCGTGTGTTGATGCACCCCATTCACATCGCGCGTGATGCCGGAATTGATTTCCGAGAGGAACCATTCGCCGTTTTTATCGGCCATAAAATCGAGGCTGACCCGGGTTACGCCTTTGCGCTCCAACATCCGCGCCACCGTATAAACTTTCGCCTGGTCATTGCTCGAAAACTCATTTTTCCAGTCAAACGGCTCATAGCTGCCGCCCTGCGAGCAGTTGCACAGCCACGAGCCTTCTTTCGCGTGGCGAATATAGCCGCCCATGACCTTGCCGTTAAACACCACCAGCCGCACATCACCCTTGCTGGGTTCCAGCCATTCAACCGCCAACACTTGCTTGGGGGTGAGCCCAGAGAGCACATCGCTGAACTGCCCTAAATTCGCGCGACGCACATCCAATCGCTCAATGCGCGCGGGCTGAACGTCGGCGCTATCCAAGATGATGCGCTCGGGAATCTCGACCATGCAATGGTCTTGCGCGTCGCGAAACACCCTGAAAACACCTCGACCGCCAGAATTTCTATCGGTCTTGATCACGCATTGCTGCAAGTCATTGTCATACATGAACCATTCGATATCGTAGGGGGTTTTAATGGTTTTCATCCGGGGGCCAATGGGCAAGGCATCGCACGAGCCCGCCATTTTCAGCACATCGGGCAGGCTGGTTTTGAGGTTCAACCGCTCGGCATTGCGCGCGTGATTGGTGTGGTACGGCTTCGGGTCGCGGCGCGCGTAATAATCCGAGAAATAGTTGAGCGACATGTTGAGCACGATATCCGCCCCGCGCGTTGGCACGGGCACGCCGTTACTTTGCTGGATATATTCCTGTATCCGCGCGGTGATCTGTTGTGGCGAAAACGCAGGCCCACCATGGCGCTGCAGCAGCGCCGTAATATCGTAGCCGCGCATTTTCCAATGGTTGTGCGCTGGCTGTTCGGCATAGCGTTTGGGCTTTTGTATTTCGACTTTTCTACCGGCAATGATGTCCTGATTGTTTTGATTAATCTGCCCGGAATAATCCGCAACCCATTGGTTATAATCGCGAACGTACCGCTCAAAATTTCTCTGGTGCGAGACGGGTTCTTGCCCAACGGGAATGTAGATGACCTTCCCCACATCCGGTCGGTTGGCGAGGGCTTCCAGCACCAAGGGCTCAGGCACCAGTTTTTGCCCCAGCACATAAATGGTAAGCGGCGCGCGTTCGCGCACGTGGCGCGGCGAAGAAGCACGCGATTCAGCATTGGCCCAGTTCGATGGTTTCATGCCGCCATTCTAGCCGGCCGCCGCCGCCAGAAATATGACACTTATATGAAATATGGTCGGTGAGGCTGCGCGCGCCCACATTCTTTTCTTTCGCGCAGCGGGTGGCGTCAAAGGGGCGGAATGCTAGGAGTTGGCTCCCGCAAGGAGGGCGCGTAGCAGCGCTACGTAACCGACTGAGGACAGCCAAGGACGACGCAGGCCGTCCGTTTTCACGCCACCAAAAGCCGCGTCAGGGGGCGTTGGGCGCGGGCGCCGAGATGGGTGATGATGTCGCTCGCGCAGGCACTGCCCAGGCGGCCCGATTCGCGCAGGCTCATGCCATGGGTCATGCCATACATAAAGCCCGCCGCGTAGAGGTCGCCCGCCCCGGTCGTATCAATCACCTCGTGCACCGAGACGGCATCGACATGGGTGCGTTTGCCGTCGTCCGACATGATGACCGAACCGCGGTCGCCGCAGGTCACCGCCACCAGCGGGCACATGCCCTGCAAACGATCGAGCACCGCCGGGAAATCCTCGCCCGGGAACAGCGCACGTGCTTCGGCTTCGTTGCAGAACAGGATGTCGAAATCTTCTTCGATCATGCGCAGGAAATCCTCGCGGGCGCGCTCGACGCAGAACACGTCCGACAGCGTGAAGGCGATTTTTGCGCCGTGTTTTTTGGCCAGCGCGAAGGCTTTCTTCAGCGCCTGTTTGGTGCATTCCTGATCCCACATATAGCCCTCGCCATACACGATCTGCGCGCTGGCAATCAGCCCCTCGTCGATATCGTTGTCGTACAGCTCGTTGCACGCGCCGATGAAGGTGTTCATGGTGCGCTGGCCGTCGGGTGTCACCAGAATCAGGCAGCGGGCGGTGGATTTGCCGGTTTCGGCGGGCGGGGTCGAGAATTCCACGCCCACGGCCTGCAAATCGTGGCGGAAGATTTTGCCAAGCTCGTCTTTGAACACTTTGCCGATGAACGCCGTGCGCGCGCCCAGCGAGGACAGCCCCGCCAGCGTGTTGGCCGCCGAGCCGCCCGACACTTCGGTGCTCGGGCCCATGCGGTTATACAGCGCGTCCGCGCGGTTTTCGTCGATCAGGCACATCGTGCCTTTTTTCATGTTCTCGGCGGCGACCAGCGACTCGTCGGAAAAACTCAGCACATCGACAATCGCATTGCCGATCGCGACGACATGGTACGGTTTATTCGTGGTCATGCATCCTCCTTGCGCTGCAGTTCGGCTAGCCAAGCAGTTGCCGCGCGCGTTCCAAATCTTCCGGCGTATCCACGCCAAGCGGCACGGTATCTACCATTGCCACGTCCATACGCAAGCCATTTTCCAGCGCCCGCAGCTGTTCCAGCTTCTCGCGCTGCTCCAGCGGGCTGGGCGCCAAGCCCACAAATTGCGCCAGCGCGGCGCGGCGATAGCCGTACACGCCGATATGGTGGTAGCGCGGCCCCTCGCCGTAAGGGGCTGAGCAACGGGTGAAATACAGCGCGCGCCCATCGGCCGCCACCACCGCTTTCACCACCGAGGGGTTGGTGTGCTCCTCTGCCCGGGTGATGGGGGTGACCAGTGTGGAAATATCCACCTTCGGATTGCTAAGTGGTTGAAGTAGTGCCTGTAAAAGTTGCGGCTCCAGGGTCGGCACGTCGCCTTGCAGGTTGATGATGACATCGTAGATGCCGGCCGGGTCGTAGTGCTGCACGGCCTCCCAGATGCGGTCGGAGCCCGACGGGTGCGCCGGGTTGGTAAGAATCGCTTCGCCACCGGCGGCGCGCACGGGGGCGGCGATTTCTTCGGCGTCGCAGGCGACGAGCACGGGGCCGAGCTTCGCCTCCAGCGCGCGCTGCAGCACATGCACGATCATCGGCGCGGTGCCGATCATGGCGAGCGGTTTGTTGGGAAGGCGCGTGGCGGCCAGCCGTGCGGGAATGACAATAAGCGGGTTCATTCGGGGTGAAATTCCTGTGGCGGTGTTCATAGCAGTTGCGAGCCGGGGCACGCTATGCTACCCGCCTCATGAATACAACAAAAGACGCACAGGATTTCTATGTCGACCAATCTCACTACCAACAAAATCGCTGCTGCCATCCTGCTCGCCGGATTGATCGGCATGGTCAGCGGAAAAGTCACCGAATTCCTGTACGATGGCGGCCCGCAGCATGCTGGCGGCCACCACGAAGAAAAGCGCGGCTACAAAATCGAAGTCACCGAAGTGGCCGATGCGGGCGGTGCCGCCGCCCCCGCCGTCGCCGCCGATATCAGCGCGCTCTACGCCAGCGCCGACAAAGCGGCGGGCGAGTCCTACTTCCAGAAAAAATGCGCCGTGTGCCACAACATCGACAAAGGCGGCGCGAACAAAGTCGGCCCGCACCTGTATGGCGTGATGGGCCGCGCGGTCGCCAGCATCGGCGATTTCAACTATTCCGCCGCCATGAAAAAACACGCCGAAGAAGCCCCGAAATGGGACTGGGACGCGATGAACAAATTCCAGTGGGCGCCGCGCAAAACCGTGCCCGGCACCATCATGGCCTATGCCGGCACGCCGAAAGACCAGGAGCGCGCGAACCTGATCGTGTACTTAAACAGCATGTCCGACAGCCCGCTCGCGTTGCCGCCCGTCACGGCTGCACCGGCAGAAGCAGCACCGGCCGAAGCGGCAAAGTAGCCGCAAGGCGCTTTCCTTCGCCCGGCATTCGGCTATACTGCGCGGCATGAGGGTAGCATCATGACGGTTTCCATTTATTGGTTGATTGCCGGCGCGGCGTTTCTGGCGCTGGAAGCATTTGGCATGCCGGGCATCGGGTTTTTGTTTGCGGGGCTCGCGGCCATCCTCACCGGCGCGCTGGTCGAGCTTGGCGCGATTGCACCGCATGCCTACATCCTGCAAGGTGGCGTGTGCTTTCTTGCCACCACGGCGCTCGCTGCGCTGCTCTGGAAAAAAGTGAAACACTGGCGGCTGAAACCCGGCAGCCCGCGCTACCACAACATGCTGGGCACCGAGGCGGTCGTCACCCGCGCCATCGTCGGCGAGGGTGAGGGCGAAGTGCGCTGGTCGGGCACGCTCATGCGCGCGCGCCGCGCGGCAGGCAGCGCCGCGCCCGAGCTGGCCGTCGGCACCACCGTCATCATCCGCGAGGCCGAGGGCAACCTGCTGAAAGTCGCCCCGCGCGGATAGACCTGCATTCACCCACGCAAAGGAATGGTTATGTTTGGCCCCGTCTTTTTCGCCGTTATCGGCTTCATCGGCATCCTTGTCATTTTCAAGGGCATCAAGATCGTGCCGCAGCAACAGGCATGGATCATCGAGAATCTCGGCCGCTTCGACCGCCAGCTCGAGCCCGGCCTGAACCTGCTCATCCCCTTCGTCGAGCGCGTGGCCTACAAACATTCGCTGAAAGAATTCGCCTACGAGGTGCAGGAACAACCCGCCATCACCCGCGACAACGTGACCATGATGATGGACGGCATCCTCTATTTGCGCATCATCGACCCCGTGCAGGCATCGTACGGCGTTTCCGACCCGGTCTATGCCGTGTCGCAGCTCGCGCAGACCAGCATGCGTTCCGAAATCGGCAAGCTCTCGCTCGACCAGTGCTTCGAGGAGCGCGAGACGCTCAACGCCAACATCGTCACCTCGCTCAACCTCGCCTCGCAGACCTGGGGCATCCAGTGCATGCGTTACGAGATCAAGAACATCACCCCGCCCAACACCGTGCTGAAAGCGATGGAATTGCAGGTCGCCGCCGAGCGCCAGAAACGCGCCGAGATCCTGCAATCCGAAGGCCAGCGCCAATCGAAGATCAACATGGCCGAGGGCAGCAAGCAGGAAGTGGTGCTGAATTCCGAAGCGGCGCTGACCGATCAGGTCAACCGCGCGAAGGGCGAGGCCGAAGCGATCATCGCCGTGGCGGAAGCGACAGCGAAGGGCATCGAACTCATCGCCAAAGCCATTGCCGCGCCGGGCGGCGAGGAAGCGATTTCGCTGCGCGTGGCCGAACAATATGTCGCGGCGTTTGAAAAGCTGGCCAAGCAATCCACCACCGTGCTACTACCGGCCAATGCACATGACACCGGCAGCATGGTGGCGCAAGCCCTTACCGTCTTCGACCAGATCAAACACCGCGCCGGTGAGGCAAAAAATTCGCCGTGGAATAAGAAGGATTAGCGTCGGCGTTCTTCCAACGGAAGCTGCGTAACGCAATCCATCATTGGCCCGGTAGGAAATGCGTGCTCCGGATTTTCCTCGCACCATGCATGCATCGCTTCGACCATCGCCCTTAGAAAGGGTGGCTTGGCATAAGTAAGCGCACCGCCACTCAAATAATTATTCATCAGCGTCTGGCTGGTATAGATTTCTTTTGCAGCAAGTGTCACCTGCATAGCATCCAACATCGGCCCATACAATCCGGCGCTCATGTTAGCGGTTGTGTCCATAAACAGCCGCCGCAATTCTTTCCTTACAGCGCTCGCCCGCGCTTTATCGGCCATCAAGCCCATGATGATTCCCCACTTCTGTTAATGACATCTCCCTAGCATTCCTTCATAAAAACGATGTGAAGATTTTATTACATTTTTCTTTTTTGTCATTCCCGCGCAGGCGGGAATCCAGCCAACATTGCCACGCAACGGGCCATAGAAAATTCGGCTGGATTCCCGCCTGCGCGGGAATAACAATATGGCTATGCATAAGCACCCCCGCCCTTGCGGCGCACGGGCTCACGCCGTTTGGCACGCTGAAATACCCACCCGGTTTCCGCCAGTTCGATTATGTGAACGCCGCCGCGCCGAAGGGCGGCACGCTGAAGCTTGCTTATTCCTCGACCTTCGATTCGGTGAATCCCTACATCCTGAAGGGCCTCGCCGCCCCCGGCATCAACCAGTATCTGTTCCAGTCGCTCATGGTGCCAGCCTATGACGAGCCGCAATCCTATTACGGGCTGATCGCGCAATCGGTCAGCGTCGCGCCCGACCGCACCTACGCCGATTTCACCCTGAACCGCCGCGCCCGCTGGCACGACGGCACGTCCATCACCGTCGCCGATGTGATCTGGTCACTCGAAACGCTGAAAGAAAAAGGCCACCCCATTTACCGCGCCACCTACCAGTCGATCACCGGCGCCGAGCAGGTGGGCCCGCGCACCGTGCGTTTTCATTTCGACGACCCCGAGCACCGCGAGCTGCCGCTGCTGGCCGCCGCCATGCCGGTGCTGCCGAAACATTACTACGAAACCGTGCCGTTCGAGAAATCCTCGCTCAACCCGCCGCTTGGCAGCGGGCCCTACAAAATCCGCAGCATCGATCCGGGTCGCGCCATTACGTTCGAGCGCGTGCGCGATTACTGGGCGGCCAACCTGCCTACCCAGCGCGGCCTGTATAATTTCGACACCATCAAGATCGACGTCTACCGCGACGATGTGGTGGCGCTCGAGGGCATCAAATCCGGCCAGTTCGATTACTACGAGGAATACATCGCCCGCAACTGGGCCACGGCCTACAATATTCCGGCGGTCACGCGCGGCGACCTCATCAAAACCAAGATCGAGCATAAAATCCCGCGCGGCATGCAGGCCTTTATGTTCAACCTGCGGCGCGACAAATTCGCCGATGCACGGGTGCGCGAAGCGATCGGCCTCACCCTCGATTACGAGTGGATGAACCACACCCTGTTCTACGACGCCTACAAACGCATTTTCAGCTATTTCCAGAACAACGACCTGTTCATGGCGACCGGCACGCCCAAGGGCAGCGAATGGGCCCTGCTCGACAAATTCCGTTGCGCCAACCTGCCCGAGGCCGAACGCGAAGCACAGAAAGACACCTGCCTGCCCGAGCAGGTTTTCAACGACATTTTCGCCGTGCCGAAAACCGATGGCAGCGGCTATGCCCGCCACAACCTCATCCGCGCGCAGCACTTGCTCGACGAGGCTGGCTGGGTGATGAAAAACGGCAAGCGCACCAACGCCCAGACCGGCGAGGTGATGACCATCGAATTCCTCATGACGCAGCGCACCTTCGAGCGCGTGGTCAGCATCATGCGCGTGAACCTGCGCAAGCTCGGCATCGAGTCCACCTTCCGCTATGTCGATGCCTCGCAATACCAGCGCCGCGTCGATAAGCGCAGCTTCGACATCGTCAGCATCTGGTGGAACCAGGGCATGATGTTTCCCGGCGCCGAGCAGAGCACGTTCTGGCATTCCAGCCAGGCCGACAAAGAGGGCAGCCAGAACATCGCAGGCGTGAAAAACCCGGTGGTCGATGATCTGGTCACCCGCATCATGCGCGCGCAGACGCTCGAGCAATTGCAGCCCGCCGCCAAAGCGCTCGACCGCGTGCTGCTGTGGCAGCATTACGTGATTCCCCACTGGTACATGAGCGCCTGGCGCATCGTGTACTGGAACAAATTCGCCCGCCCCACAACCACGCCCGATTACAATCTCTGCCTCGAATGCTGGTGGCTAAAACCGCAAGCCGCACCGCATCAAGCGCAATCTCTCCGCGTAGCGCCGCAGCTGCGCGAGCCGCTTGCGGCGGGGGTCAGCGAAGCAAAGGGGGGGCAAGCCCCCCTTCCGGGAGAAAACCCATGACCGGCTACATCCTGCGTCGCCTGCTGCTCATGATCCCGACCCTGTTCGGCATCCTGCTCATTAACTTCGCCATCATTCAGGCCGCGCCCGGCGGGCCGGTCGAGCAAATGGTCGCCAAGCTCAACAACCCGCAGGGCACGGGCGGCGCAAGCCGCCTCGGCGGCGGCGGCGATTTCGGCGGCGCGATGAGCGGCTCCATGCAGCAGGGCGGCCAGGGCAACAGCTATCGCGGCGCACAGGGCATCGACCCCGATCTGCTGGAGGACATCAAGAAGCAGTACGGCTTCGACAAACCGCCCGCCGAGCGTTTCTGGCAGATGGTGAAACAATATAGCCGCTTCGATTTCGGCGAAAGTTTCTTCCGCGACCGCGCGGTGATCGACCTCATCCTCGACAAAATGCCCGTGTCGATTTCGCTCGGCCTGTGGACCACGCTGCTCATCTACCTCGTCTCCATTCCGCTCGGCATCAAAAAGGCCGTCACCGACGGCTCGCGGTTCGATGTGTGGACCTCGGCGGTCATCGTCGTGGGGCAGGCCATTCCCAGCTTCCTGTTCGCCATTTTGCTGCTCATTTTGTTCGCCGGCGGCGGCTATGTGCAGTGGTTCCCGCTGCGCGGCCTCACCTCCGACGATTGGGCAAGCCTGAGCTGGTTCGGCAAAATCGCCGATTATTTCTGGCACATCACCCTGCCCGTCATCTCCATGGTGATCGGCGGGTTCGCCTCGCTCACGCTGCTCACCAAAAACAGCTTCATCGAGGAAATCTCGAAGCAATACGTGATGACCGCGCGCGCCAAAGGCCTGCCCGAACGGCGGGTGCTCTACCGCCACGTGTTCCGCAACGCCATGCTCATCGTCATCGCCGGGCTGCCCGCCGCCATTCTGGGCGTGCTGTTCACCGGCGCGCTCATCATCGAAGTGATCTTCTCGCTCGACGGGCTCGGCCTGCTCGGCTTCGAGGCGGCACTCGCGCGCGACTATCCGGTCATGTTCGGCACGCTGTTCATGTTCACCCTGATCGGGCTGGTGCTGAAGCTGCTGGGCGACATCGCCTACATGCTGGTCGACCCGCGCATTGATTTCGAGCGGAGGCACTGATGGAAAAACCGCAACTGCCTTTCACCGGCCCCCTCGCCGCCGCCAAGACCGACGAAGCCGCCATTCCCGCCATCCGCCGCCCATCCATTTATGTGCGGCGTTGGCGGGTGTTCAAGGCCAACCGCCGGGCCTATCTTTCGCTCATGCTGTTGCTCGGCCTGTTCACCGCCTCGCTGTTTGCCGAGCTGATCGCCAACGACCGCCCCATTCTGGTGAAATACAAGGGTGAATACCTGGTGCCGTTCCTCAAAACCTACATCGAAAAAGACACGTTCGACGGCGGCGCGCTGGAATCGGAAACCGATTTTTCCGACCCGTTCATCCTCAAGGAAATCCACGCCCATGGCTGGATGATCCGGCCCCTGATTCCGTATGATTACGGCTCGCTCAACTACCACATCACCCGCGCGCCTTCCCCGCCTTCCTTCACCAATTTGCTCGGCACCGACGACCAGGCGCGCGACGTGTTCGCCCGCGTGATCTACGGCTTCCGCCTGTCCATGCTGTTCGCGCTCATCCTCGTGTCGCTGTCGTCGGTCATCGGCATCACGCTTGGCGCGTTGCAGGGCTATTTCGGCGGGCGGCTCGATTTGTTCATGCAGCGTTTTATCGAGATCTGGCACGGCATTCCCATCCTGTTCCTGCTCATCATCCTTTCCTCCATGGTCACGCCCAGCTTCTGGTGGATTCTGGGGCTGATGCTCTGCTTCAAATGGATGGCGCTGGTCGATGTGGTGCGCGCCGAATTCCTGCGCGCCCGCAATTTCGATTACGTGCGCGCCGCCCGTGCCCTGGGCGTGCCGGAGCTCACCATCCTGCGCCGCCACGTGCTGCCCAACGCGCTGACCTCGGTGTTCACCTACATTCCCTTCCTCATCACGGCGGCCATCACCCTGCTCGCCAGCCTCGATTTCCTCGGCTTCGGCCTGCCTTCCGGGTCGCCCAGCCTCGGCGAGCTGCTGGCGCAGGGCAAAAACAACCCGCAATCGCCATGGCTGGGGCTGGTCGGGTTCTTCACGCTCGCGGTGCTGCTCAGCCTGTGGCTGTTCATCGGCGAAGGCGTGCGCGATGCGTTTAATCCCAGAAAAATTTATACGAGGGCGAAATGACAGCCCCACTGCTACAAATCAACAACTTAACCGTCACGTTCGGGCAGGGCGAAAGCGCCACCCATGCGGTGCGCGGGCTGTCGCTTTCGGTGCAAAAAGGTGAAATGCTGGCCATTGTCGGCGAGTCCGGCTCGGGCAAATCGCTCACCGCCTTGTCGATCCTGAAATTGCTGCCCCCCGAAGCGAAATCCACCGGCGAAGTGCGGTTCAACGGCGACGATATTCTCAAAAAATCCGAGCCCGAGGCGGCACGCCTCCGTGGCAACCGCATCGGCATGATTTTCCAGGAGCCGATGACGGCGCTGAACCCCCTGCACCCCATCCGCCGGCAGATTGTGGAGGCCTATAAATGGCACCATAAAATCAAGGGCGAGCCGGCGCAGGCGAAAATCGCCGAGCTGTTCGAATCGGTCGGCCTCACCCACCTGAAGGACCGCAAGCGCATCTATCCGCACGAGCTTTCCGGCGGCGAGCGCCAGCGGGTGATGATCGGCATGGCGATTGCCAACAACCCCGACCTGCTGATCGCCGACGAGCCGACCACCGCGCTCGACGTAACCCTGCAGCGGCAGATCATGCTGCTGCTGAAGGACCTGCAGAAAACGCGCGATATGGGCATCATCCTCATCACCCACGACCTCACCGTGGTGCGCAAAATCGCCGACCGGGTGGCGGTAATGAAGGACGGCGAAATCGTCGAGACGGGTACTGTCAGTGATATTTTTAATACCCCGCAGCACCCTTACACCAAAATGCTCATCGCCGCGACGCCGACGGGCACCGCCCCGCCCATCGCCAAAGAAGCGCCCGAAATTCTCTACACGCCCGATATCTCGGTCAGCTTCCCCATTAAGAGCGCGGTGTTGCGCCGCACCGTGGCATCGGTCGATGCCGTGAAGCATGTGCGCGTGCGCCTGCAGGCGGGCGAAACCATCGGCATCGTCGGCGAATCCGGCTCGGGCAAATCCACGCTGGGCTACGCGCTGCTTCGCCTGCTGGCCAGCGAGGGGCCGATTTTCTATCTCGGCAACCGCATCGATGGGCTGCGTGGCAAACCACTGCGCGCCTTGCGCCACAACATGCAGCTGGTGTTCCAGGACCCCTTCTCCAGCCTCAATCCGCGCATGACGGTGGGCAGCATCGTGAGTGAGGGACTGAAGCTGCACCACCCGGAACTGAGCCGCGAACAGGTGCGCCACGAAGTGCGCGCGATCCTCGACAAAGTGGGACTCACCGAAGCGATGATCCAGCGGTACCCGCATGAATTCTCCGGGGGCCAGCGCCAGCGCATCGCCATCGCCCGCGCCATGATTTTAAAGCCCAAACTCATGGTGCTCGATGAGCCGACCTCGGCGCTCGACATGTCGATTCAGGGGCAGGTGATCGAGCTGCTACGCGATTTGCAGCAGGAGCATGGCACGAGCTACCTCTTCATCAGCCACGATCTGCGGGTGGTCAAAGCCCTCGCCCGCTATGTGCTGGTGATGAAGCGCGGTGAAGTGGTGGAAGAAGCCGAAGCCCAGCATTTATTCGCCCATCCGCAGCACCCCTACACGCAGGCACTCATGCACGCTGCCTTCGGCGAAACGCTGTAGCCCATCAATTGAGAACAATATCGAGCCCGGCGCAGGTCGAGTTCGCCGTGCTTAGGTCATATTCCGCCGTACCGGTATTGGTATTGCCGCTCACCGCACAATACGCATAAGCGGTGACTCCACCCAGTCCCGGTTTCCCATCGTCCATTTTGGTGTCGATGTTCCATGCTTCCGGTGTCGGCAATGCGGTGCCTGTCAGGTTGGCAAACATGAGGCGGTTGCGGGCGGTATTCAGGTTGGGTCCGCTGGTGAACCCACGCCAGGAAAGCGCCAGATTATACGTCAGGAAGAACGCATTCTGGCCGTATTTGCTGCGCGGCGTGTTGGTACCGGGATAGATAGTATCAAGCGGGCTGCCCGCACCCCAGTCGGGGAAATACCCGTTATAATTGCCCTCAATCAGCCCGGCAAGGCTCAGATGCATCCAGAACCGGTGGAATTCGCCGGTGTACAGGTTGATAATGCCATCGCCATTGCCGTTGCAGCCATTGGGATTGGTTTGAAGCACCACGCTGTTGCTCTGGCACATGCTTTTGCCCGGCCAGAACTGGTAGCCGTTGGTGATATCGCCCGGCAGCCCGAAATACTTATCGCGAAACGTGTTGTTCGCGGCGACGTAGCGAGTCATATCCGAAGAAATGCTACGTAGTTCGGCAGCACGGATCAGGCTCTGGCCAGCCAGAATACCCCCGGTCAGCAGGCCAAGAATGACCAGAACAATGCTAAGTTCTATCAGGGAAAAGCCACGCGTATGCATCGCCATCTTATTCTTCATGCGGTTTGAGTGCCGTTGCCAACGTTATATTGCAATTCTTTGCTTATACTACAGCTTATCGCAGATATAAACAAATGCATTTCATAACGATTTAGCCTGCCACGGTTAGAACTCACTTGGCGACGCCGTCGCGGCGGCAGGCACCAGCACGGTGCTGCCCACCGTGTCGCGTGCTTCGAGCGCGGTGTGGGCACGGGCCGCGTCCTTAAGGTCGAACTGCTGGGCCACGGTGACCTTCAATGTACCCTCGGCAATCATGGCGAGCAGCGCCGTCGCCGCCTTGCGGTAGGTCGCGTCGTCGCGCACGTAATCCATCATGCTCGGCCGGGTGATGAACAGCGAGCCGCGCCGCACCAGTTCCGTCAGCGCGAAGGGTGGCACCGGGCCGGAAGCCTGGCCGTAGCTCACCATCAACCCTTTCGGTTTCAGGCTGTCGAGCGAGGCGGTAAACGTCGCCTGCCCCACCGCGTCGTAAACCACATCCACCCCCGCCCCACCGGTCAGCAATTTCACTTTCGGCGCCACCTCCTGCTCGCGGTAGAGAATCACATCGCTCGCCCCCAGCGCGCGCGCAATATCGGCTTTCTCGGGCGAACCGGCCGTGGCAATCACGCGTGCGCCTTTAGCCGTGGCCCATTGCACCAGCAGCTGCCCCACTCCGCCCGCTGCCGCATGCACCAGAATCGTGTCGCCTTTCGTCACGGGAAAGGTTTCGTGCAGCAGGAACCACGCGGTGAGTCCCTTGAGCATCGACGCGGCGGCGATCTCGTCGCGCACGCCGTCCGGAATGGGAATGCATTCTTTCGCCGGAATCACGCGCGCCTGGCAATAGGCTCCCATGGGCCCGCGGCCATAGGCCACGCGATCCCCCACGGCCAACCCGCTTACCCCCTCGCCCACGGCCTCGATCACCCCCGCCGCTTCCAACCCGGGAATGGCGGGTAGCGCCACGCTATACAAGCCGCTGCGATGGTAGGTGTCGATGTAATTGAGCCCGATCGCCGTGTGGCGCAGCTGCACTTGCCCCGGCCCCGGCGACGGCACCTGCAATTGCGCCGCTTCCAGAACTTCCGGCCCGCCCGCGCGGGTAAATTGCATTGCCAAACCCATCGTTTCCCCCTATGGCGCCCGCCATGGCTATGATTCACACAGCAACCATTTACGCACTGGCAAGCGCCCCGGGCAAGGCCGGGGTGGCGGTGATTCGTATTTCGGGGCCGCGCGCGGTCGCCGCCTGTGGCTTTTTGGGCATGGCCTGCCCCGCCCCGCGCGCGGCCACCCTCGCCAGCCTGCGCCATGGCGGCGTGCTGCTCGATCAGGCGCTGGTGCTGTATTTCAACGCCCCGCACAGCTTCACCGGCGAGGATGTGGTGGAGCTGCATCTGCATGGCAGCAGCGCCGTGGTGCGCGCGGTGCTCGACGCGCTTGCGCAGATGGACGGGCTGCGCCTCGCCGAGCCCGGCGAATTCACCCGCCGCGCCTTCCTGAACAACAAAATCGACCTCGCGCAGGCCGAAGGGCTGGCCGATCTGATCGACGCCGAAACCACCGCCCAGCACGCGCAGGCCCTGCGCCAGCTTGGCGGCGAAGCAAGCCGCCGCGTGGCCGCGCTGCGCGAGGCGGTGCTCACCCCCCTCGCCCTGCTCGAAGCCTATATCGACTTCCCCGACGAGGAGATTCCCGACGCCGTGCTGGACGAAACCACCGCGCGTGTGGCCGGGCTGGCAGGCGAGATCCGCGCCCTGCTCGATGATGGCGGCATCGGTGAAAAAATCCGTGACGGCATGGAAATCGTCATCCTCGGCCCGCCCAATGCGGGCAAATCCAGTTTGCTGAACGCCCTCGCCCGGCGCGATGTGGCGATTGTTTCCGAACATGCCGGCACCACGCGCGACATGATCGAGGTGCATCTCGAGCTGGGCGGCTACGCCGTCACCCTCATCGACACGGCGGGCCTGCGCGAACAGGCCGAACATGCGGTCGAGGAAGAAGGCATGCGCCGCGCCCGCGCCCGCGCCGCCCGCGCCGACTTCACCCTGCTGTTGCTCGATGGCCGCACCGCCGCGCAAACCTACCCCGATTTCGCCGCCGAAGCCGAGGGTGCCTTGCTGGTACTTACCAAGTCGGATATCGCCAGCCCTCCCACCGGGCTGGATGGCATCGCCCTCTCGACCGTGACGGGCGACGGGATGGAGCGGCTGATCACGGCGCTGCGCGCCAAGGTCGAAGCCCGCATGGTCGATCGGCCCTCGCCGCTCATCACCCGTGCCCGCCATCGCGCCACACTGGCGGAGGCATTACGGCCACTGGAGGGCTGGACGCTTCACGCGCCGCTGGAGATTTCCTGCGAGCAATTGCGCGCCAGCGCCGCGGCGCTTGGGAAAATGACTGGCAAAATCTGGGTCGATGATGTATTGGACCTCGTCTTCAGCCGGTTTTGCATTGGGAAATAACCGGTTGGCAGAAATGTTTCACATGAAACAATGACCCACGGAAAAAACATGAAGCTATTGAAATTCGATGTGATTGTCATCGGTGGCGGCCATGCGGGCACCGAAGCGGCCGCCGCCGCCGCCCGCACCGGCGCGCGCACCTGCCTGCTCACCCATCAGCGCGCCACCGTTGGCGAAATGTCGTGCAACCCGGCCATTGGCGGCATCGCCAAAGGCACGCTGGTGCGCGAGATCGACGCGCTCGACGGCGTGATGGGCCGCGCCATCGACCGCGGCGGCATCCATTACCGCATGCTCAATGCCAGCAAAGGCCCGGCCGTGCGTGGCCCACGCGCACAGGCCGACCGCAAGCGCTATCGCAAGGCGGTGCAAGCCATTCTGGCTGAATACCCGACGCTCGAAATCCATGAAGACAGCGCCGAAGACCTGATTTTGGAAGCGGGCGCGCTCGCCGGCGTGCGTGGCGCATCGGGCAGCGAATACCGGGCAGGGCAGGTGGTGCTCACCACCGGCACCTTCCTGAACGGCCTCATCCATTGCGGCGAAAACCAATGGCCGGCGGGCCGGGTAGGGGAGGCACCGTCGGTCGGCATGGCCGAATCCATTCGCGCGGTTGGCTTCACCATGGGCCGCCTGAAAACCGGCACCCCCGCCCGGCTGGATGGCAAAACCATCGACTGGGCGGCCTGCACGCCGCAACCCGGCGACAACCCGCCCGTGCCGTTTTCCTACCTCACGGATACGGTCACGGTGCCGCAAATCGCCTGCTACATCACCCATACCACGGCGCGCACCCACGACATCATCCGCGCCAATTTGCACCGCTCGCCCATGTATTCGGGCCAGATCGCCTCGACCGGGCCACGCTATTGCCCATCGGTCGAGGACAAGGTGGTGCGTTTTTCCGACCGCGAGCGCCACCAGGTCTTCCTCGAGCCCGAGGGGCTAGACGACGACACCGTGTACCCCAACGGCATTTCCACCTCGCTACCCGAGGAAGTACAGGCCGAACTGATCGCCAGCATTCCCGGGCTGGAGAACGCCCGCGTCATCCGCTACGGCTACGCGATCGAGTATGATTACGTCGACCCGCGCGAGCTGAAACCCACGCTGGAAACCAAAAAACTGCCGGGCCTTTACCTCGCCGGGCAAATCAACGGCACCACCGGCTATGAAGAGGCGGGCGGGCAGGGACTGGTCGCCGGGGCCAATGCAGGCCTTGCGGCGCTGGGCAAAGCACCACTCATCATCGACCGCGCCGATGCCTATATCGGCGTGATGATCGACGATCTGATTACGCTGGGCACGCAGGAGCCCTACCGCATGTTCACCTCGCGCTCGGAATACCGGCTCTCGCTGCGCCCCGACAATGCCGATCTGCGGCTGACGGGGAAGGGGATCGATGCCGGGATTGTGGGCGACATTCGCACCAGCCATTACACCGAAAAACGCGCCCTGCTGGACACAGCGCTGGCCTTTGTTTCACATGAAACACTCACCCCACCGCAAGCCCGCGGCCATGGCATCGCTCTCAATCAGGATGGCATTAAACGCAGCATTCGCGACCTGCTGGGCTACCCGCACATCACCTTCGACCAGCTCGCCGCCATCTGGCCGGAAATGGCAAACTGGCGTGCCGATATTCGCGAGCAGGTCGAGATAGAAGGGCTGTATGCCAGCTACCTGCAACGGCAGGAAGCCGACATTGCGGCCTTCCGTGAAGACGAAGCGCTGAGCCTGCCCGACTGGCTGGATTACGACACGGTCGGCTCGCTCTCGAACGAGATTCGCGCCAAGCTGAAACAGGCACGCCCGACCACGCTGGGCGCCGCCGGGCGCATTCCGGGCGTGACGCCTGCCGCGCTGGCGGCGGTGATGACCCATGTGCGCCGCGGCGCGTAGGGAAGGGGACAGGCATGCATATTCCCGATTGGGCGGGCAGTGTTTCACATGAAACATTCGACCGGCTTACGCGCTACGCCGCCCTGCTATTGAAATGGAACGCCGCGATTAACCTGATCGGCAAATCGACCGAGCAGGAACTGTGGCAACGCCATCTGTGGGACGCCTATCAGGTGGTGGCGCTGATTCCCGCCTCCATCACCACGCTGGCCGATCTGGGGAGCGGGGCGGGGCTGCCGGGGCTGGTCATTGCCCTCAGCCGCCCGGAGATTGCCGTGACGCTGGTGGAACGCGACCAGCGCAAAGCCACCTTCCTGAAAGAAGCGGCGCGCACGCTGGGCCTCACCAATGTGACCGTGCTGGCGCGCGATATCACGACGCTGGACCAACGCTTTGAACTGGTCACCGCGCGGGCGCTGGCATCGCTTGCCGACCTGCTGGCGCTGGCCCATCCGATTCTGGGGATGGACGCGTTTTGCCTCTTTCCAAAAGGCGAAAACTACGCTACGGAGATAGCACAGGCGCGGTTAATGTGGCACATGAGGTGCGATGTTATCCCCAGCAAAACAAATGATAAAGCGGGCATTGTTTCGATTTCGGAACTTCAGCCCCTAACCATGGTGGGCCAGGCATGACACGCATTATTTCGGTGGTGAACCAAAAAGGCGGGGTGGGCAAAACCACCACCGCCGTCAACATGGCGACCGCGCTGGCCGCCATTGGCAAAAAAGTCCTCATCATTGACCTCGACCCGCAGGGCAATGCCTCGACCGGGCTCGGCATCGACCAGGCGCAGCGCCGCCACACCTCGTACGATGTGCTGATTGGCGCCTGCAGCCTTGAACAGGCGGCACTCGAGACGGCCATTCCCCGCCTCATGGTCGCCCCGGCGACGATCGACCTGACCGGCGCGGAAATCGAGCTGGTGACGATGGAAAAGCGGGAATACCAGTTAAAGCAGGCACTGACAGATATGTCGAATCGCTGGGATTACGCCATCATTGATTGCCCGCCCTCGCTTGGGCTGCTTACCATCAATGCGCTGACCGCCTCGGACGCGGTGCTGATCCCGCTGCAATGCGAATTCTATGCGCTGGAGGGGCTTTCGCACCTGCTGAAAACCATTCGCCTCATCCAGGCGAAGCTGAACCCGAATATCGCCATCC
Source organism: Rickettsiales bacterium (assembly GCA_044341105.1). Taxonomy (GTDB): domain Bacteria; phylum Pseudomonadota; class Alphaproteobacteria; order Rickettsiales; family UBA3002; genus QFOX01. Next base: position 18,952 of record JBIISI010000015.1, read on the forward strand.
ACGGCGTGGTGCTGACCATGTATGACCGGCGCAACAAGCTCACCGAACAGATCGAAACCGACGTGCGCAGCTTCCTGGGGAGCGATGTCTACCAGACAGTGATCCCGCGCAACGTGCGCATGAGCGAAGCCCCCTCTCATGGCAAACCGGCGCTGGTTTACGACCTGAAATGCCCGGGCAGCCAGGCCTATCTGCGCCTCGCCCGCGAGCTGATCCAACGGGAAAAACAATTTGCGGCGGCACGCGCCGCGTAACCAACCATGGGGGCAGAAATGAGTGATCCTCATGGCTCTATCCCCACCGCCACCGGCCATCCTCGCCGCAGCGTTTAAACTAGTCGAAAGGGAATGCATCATGAACACCGCCGTTGCAAAAAAAGGATTGGGTAAAGGGCTCTCGGCACTGATGAGCGACATGGCCCCCGCCATGCCCGCCGACATGGCGGTGGCGGTGGGCGGCGCCCTTTCCACCCTGCCGATCGCGCAATTGCAGGCGGGCAAATACCAGCCGCGCCGCCAGTTCGACGATGAGGCGCTGCACGAGCTTGCCGACTCGATCGAGAAAAACGGCATCATGCAGCCGATCGTGGTGCGGCCCGTGGGCGGCGGGCGCTATGAGATTATCGCCGGTGAGCGCCGTTTCCGCGCCTCGCTGCTGGCGAAACTGGCCGAGGTGCCGGTTATCATCCGCGAGGTAGATGACGCACAGGCGCTTGAGCTGGCGCTGATCGAAAACATCCAGCGCGCCGATTTGAACCCGCTGGAAGAAGCCGCGGGCTACCAGCGGCTGATGGATGAGTTCCGCTACACGCAGGAGAAACTGGCCAGCGTGGTCGGCAAAAGCCGCAGCCATATCGCCAACCTCGTGCGCCTGCTGGACCTGCCCGAGGGCGTGAAAAAACTGGTCGATGGCGGCAAGCTGAGCATGGGCCATGCCCGCGCGCTGGTGATGGCGCGCCACCCCGAAATGCTGGCGGCCAAAATCGTCGAAGAGGGGCTCAATGTGCGGCAGGCCGAAGCGCTGGTCGGCCAGCAAGGCGGCAGCAGCGGCAAAACCAAACCCGCCAAAGACACCCCGCAAGGCCGCCTGCCGCTGAAAAGCGACGAGGTGCGCGAGATCGAGGGCATGCTGGCCGAGAATCTGGGCCTGAAAGTGGTGCTCAACACCCGCAGCGCGAAGTCGGGCGATGTGGTGATTTCTTACCAGACGCTGGCCGAACTGGACGAAGTGCTGCGCCGCTTGGGCGGTGGAAGTATCTAGGCGCGCGCCACCTAGTCGCGCTCGTAGCCGTTTGGGTGGCGGCCCGTAAGCCGCGCCACGAAGCCCGGCCGTTTTGCCGCCAGTGCCTGTTCGATCAGCACATGAATCTGTTGCGAGATTTCCCTCGTTTCGGCGGGCGATAACGCCTCGCGGTGGGCATCACCCATGGCGGTGGCACGCTGGTGCGCCAACTGGCGATGCTGGGCATACGCGTGCCGTGCCTGCGGCTCGTCCATCGCCAACAAATGGGGGTTCTGCGCAAAATGCCAGCCCGGCTTCTCGGAGAGGGCAATGGTTTTGCGGGCCTCGGCCTGCACGATGCCGCACACACTCGGCACCCGGCAGAAAAACTCGCGGTTGTAATGAGCGGGGCCGTGCAGCGTGTCGCGCATGGCGATGCCCAGCGCCGCGCATTCGCGGGTGAAGTCGCGCTGCGAATCCCGGGGGTTCATGTGCTGTTCCAGCACGGTGGTGTGGAAGCGCTTTTCGCCCGGCTCCCAATCCAGCACGATAAGCATTGCATGGCCACGGCGCTCGGCATTGGCCGGAATCGAAAGGGGCAGCAGGTATTTCTGCGGCAAGTCCTCGCCGCGATGCGTCTCGTGCAGGGTGCGCAGATACGAAGCCACGCGCTTCAGGTTCTGTGCGCCGAGGGTTTCCATCCACACGGTGTGGTTGCTGAGCAGGGCGGTGGGGCGGTCAAAGGGCGGCTTTCCGGGCGTGGGCATCACGCCGCGATTTTCGGCATGCAACAGGGTACCTGTGTGGATCAGACCGAACCCCTGCGCCTGTGCCAGCTGCATCGACAGGAAATTGCTGTCGCCCGGCATGTAGCCATGGTTGTAGGCATGCCCCGCATCCAGCAGGCAATCCGGTTCCCAGACGGGCGAATGGGGCTGCGAAAAATCGATCATTTCCCCGGTTATACCCGGAAACCATGAAGATTGTGTGAAACGGCTACAGGGTCTGCCCGGTGGCGGCCCAGTCTTTCATGAACGCATCGAGGCCTTTGTCGGTCAGCGGGTGGGCGACCAGCTGCTTAATCACCGATGCCGGGATGGTGGCCACATGCGCGCCCAGCTTGGCGGCCAGCACCACATGCATCGGGTTGCGCACGCTGGCGACCAGCACCTCGGTGGTGAATTCGGGGTAGTTATTGTAGATTTCCACGATGTCGGAGATCAGCTCCATGCCGTCTTGGCCGATATCGTCGAGGCGGCCGACGAAGGGCGAAATGAAGGTCGCACCCGCTTTCGCTGCCAAAATAGCCTGCGCCGCCGAGAAGCAGAGGGTGACGTTCACCTGGATGCCTTTGTCGGTGAAATATTTGCAGGCTTTCAGCCCGTCGATCGTGAGCGGCACCTTGATGCACACGTTCGGCGCTAACTGCGCCAGCTCGTCGCCCTGACGTTTCATGCCCTCGAAATCGAGCGCCACCACTTCGGCCGAGACCGGGCCATCGGTGATGCTGCAGATCTCGGCGATCACTTCCTTGAAATCGCGCCCGGCTTTTTTGATCAGGCTGGGGTTGGTGGTCACGCCGTCGAGCAGGCCGGTGGCGGCCAGTTCGCGGATTTCGTTGACATCGGCGGTATCGACAAAGAATTTCATTTCGCACTCCCTTTGTGCAGGCAAGCTGCTATGGACATTTCGTATGAGTGACGCTTTAGCAGCCCCGCCCGAACAAACGCAAGCCCTGCCGGTTGCCCGTGCACCGGTTTTGTTGCCGGCCCTGCTCGATGCGCCGTTCGATTACCGCGTGCCCGCCGGCACCGTGCCCGGCGCGCTGGTCGAGGTCACGCTCGGCAAACGCACCCTCACCGGCGCGGTGTGGGACGGCGCGGGCGATGCAACCCTGCCCGATGCAAAAATCAAACCCGTGCTGCGCGCGCTCGAACTGCCGCCGCTGCCGGCGCGGTTTCGTCGCTTCCTCGACTGGATGGCGAGCTACACCCTCGCCCCCCGTGGCGCGGTGCTGTCGCTATGCGGGTTGGCCCACGGCGCGAAGCACACGCGCAGCGCCTATAAAGCTCCCCTCTATACCCCCACCCTCGCCACCCTCACCGCGCAGCAGCGCGAAGCGGCACAGGCGATTGTGGGCGGCCTATCCAAACCCATCCTGCTCGATGGGGTGACGGGCTCGGGCAAAACGGAAGTGTATTTCCATGCCATCGCCGCCGCGCTGGCGGCGGGCAAACAAGTGCTGGTGCTGCTGCCGGAGATCGCCCTCACCCACCAGTGGCTGGAGCGGTTCGCGCAGCAATTCGGCGCGACGCCTTCGGTGTGGCATTCGCAGACCACCCCGGCGGCGCGCGCCCGGCTGTGGCAGGCCGTGCTGCGCGGCGAGGCCAAACTGGTGGTGGGCGCGCGCTCGGCGCTGTTCCTGCCCTTCGCCCATCTCGGCCTGATCGTGGTCGATGAAGAACATGACCCCTCCTACAAACAGGATGACGGCGTGCTCTACCACGCACGCGACATGGCGGTGGCGCGCGCCCGGTTCGAGGATTGCCCGATCGTGCTGGTGTCGGCCACGCCATCGCTCGAAACGCTCATCAATGTCGAGGACGGCAAATATGCGGCCGTGCACCTGCCCAGCCGCTTCGGTGCGGCGGGGCTGCCGGCCATGGCGCTGGTCGATCTGCGCAACGACCCGCCCGAGCGCGGCGCGTTTTTGTCGCCCACGCTCATTACCGCGCTGCACGACACGCTGGCGCGGGGCGAACAGGGGCTGCTGTTCCTCAACCGCCGGGGCTACGCGCCGCTGCTGCTGTGCCGCGGGTGCGGCCACCGCTTCGAGTGCAGTGATTGCAGCGCGTGGCTGGTAGTGCATGGGAAATCATCCCTTGAAGGGGGCCTTGCCCCCTACGCCTCGCTGACCCCCGCCGCAAGCGGCTCGCGCAGCGCAGCCTGCCCCGGCCCCCGCGCCGGGGGCGCTACGCAGACGAATTCATCGCTTGAAGCAAGTCGTGGCGCGGCGTCCTCCGGCTATTTATCCTGCCACCATTGCGGCCACCGCGAAGCGATGCACAAAGCCTGCCCGGCCTGCGAAGCCCCGCCGGAAAAACTCGCCGCCTGCGGCCCCGGCATCGAGCGCATTGCGGAAGAGGTGCGCGGGCTGTTCCCCGATCAGCGCATGGCCGTGCTTTCTTCCGATGAAGCGGTCGATGCCGACACATGGGCAGCAATCGAGCGTGGCGCGATCGACCTGATTGTGGGCACGCAGATGGTGGCGAAGGGCCACCATTTCCCGCGCCTCACGCTGGTCGGCGTGGTCGATGCCGATGTGGGCCTGAGCGGCGCCGACCTGCGCGCGGGCGAACGCACCTTCCAATTGCTGCACCAGCTTTCCGGACGCGCCGGAAGGGGCGACCGGCCGGGGCGGGTGCTCATTCAAACCACCCAGCCCGACCACCCCATCATGCAGGCGCTCGCCGCCCATGATCGCGACGCGGTGATGCAGGCCGAACGCCAGATGCGCGAAGAAGGAGCGTGGCCGCCCTTCGGCCAGCTTGCCGCCATCGTGCTCGACGGGGCCGACGACCGCGCCGTGCGTGCCGCGGGCCAAACGCTCGCCCGCCTCGCGCCGGAGGATGCGCGGCTGCGCGTGCTGGGCCCGGCGCCCGCGCCACTTTCCAAACTGCGCGGGCAATACCGCTACCGCCTGCTGGTGAAAGCAGCCCCCGGCCTGCATTTGCAGAAAACATTGCGGGCATGGCTGCAGGGCCGCCAGTTCAAAGGCGTGCGGCTGAAGATCGACGTGAATCCGTATTATTTCCTGTAATGGGATCGGTATATTTGCCGCCACCCCGAAAGGCAGCGGCAAATAGGTCAGGGTCGACGCCGGCTTGAAATCTGACTCGAAAGCGGAATCAGAACCATCATCAGAAACAGGCTGATGCGCCAGCCTTGCACATTCGATGCAAGGATTCCCGGAATAAAACACACGGCCGCAATCGTTATGATGATCGCGACCTCGCGGCCACTCATCACCTCCCCCGCCAGGGGTGGAGGGCTTGGGGGCCGACGATACGAGCGCGGCGGAAGTGCCGGGCGCGACGTCTGGGGCACCTTGCGGCGCCACCGAAAAGAGGGAGAGACGAAGGGAGCACGCATAACCATTTCCTTTCCATCACAACCAGGCACAGAAAACCCGTACCTTTCCTCACATGACCAGCAAAACAGGCTGGAAAACAGAACAAAAAACGCATGTTCTATAGGTAATCCGCGCACGCTAGCACAGGCGAGCAGCGCGCAATGTGAAGATTTCATGGCAAAAACGGGCGACGCACCCGGTGGCAGGCGGGCTGAAAATCAGGCCGCACCGATAAAACACTGAAAAAATAACGCCAAGAAAACGCTTGCATCCACGGCCCCTGCCCCATAGATTCCCGCGCGAAAAACCACCCCCTCGCCCGAGCAAGAACCGTGAGCAAATCCACCGCCACTGCCATCGCCGCCCGCTACGCCACCGCCATTTTTGCGCTGGCGACCGAAGCGAAGAAACCCGAACTCGTGGTCGATGAACTGAGCGCCATTGCGGCCGCCATCGACAGCAGCGCCGAGCTGAAACGTGCCCTCACCAACCCGCTGCTGGCACGCGCCACCAAAGCCGAGCTGCTGCTCGCCCTCGCCAAAAAAGGGCATAAAACCACCCTGCAATCGCTCAAAACGCTGGCCGAAAAAGGCCGTGCGGCGCTGTTGCCGCAGGTGGCCGCCGCGCTGCGCACCAAACTGCTCGAGGCGCAGGGCACCGTGGTGGCCGAAATTGAATCGGCCCGCCCGCTTTCGCCCGCCATGCAGCAGCAGCTGGCCGACAGCATCGCCCGCGCGACCGGCAAAACCGTGCAACTGCACCTGAAAGAAAACCCCGAGCTGCTGGGTGGCGTTGCCATCCAGATCGGCTCAAAACGGCTGGACGCTTCGCTTTCGGCTGCCCTCACCACCATGCGCCGCCAGTTGCTGGCGACCACCGCTTAACTCTGGAGTACACCCATGGATATCCGCCCCTCCGAAATCTCGGACATTCTGAAATCCCACCTCAGCGGCGAAAGCGACGCGGCCCAACTGGCCGAAGTCGGTCGCGTGCTTTCCGTGGGTGACGGCATCGCCACCATCTACGGCCTGGAAAACGTACAGGCGGGCGAGCTGGTCGAGTTCGATGGCGGCCTGACCGGCATGGCGCTGAACCTCAACACCGATTCGGTCGGCGTGGTGATTTTCGGCGACGATAAAGTGGTCAAGGAAGGCACCAGCGTGAAACGCTCGGGCGCAATCGTGGACGTGCCGGTGGGCGAAGGCCTGCTCGGCCGCGTGGTCGATCCGCTGGGCAACCCGATCGATGGCAAAGGCCCGATCAAAAGCAAAGAACGCCGCCGCGTGGAGCTGAAAGCCCCCGGCATCATTTCGCGCAAATCGGTGCACGAGCCCGTGCAGACCGGCATCAAATCCATCGACGCCCTGGTGCCCGTGGGCCGTGGCCAGCGCGAGCTGATCATCGGTGACCGCCAGACCGGCAAAACCGCGATCGCCATCGACACCATCCTCAACCAGAAGCTCATCAACGAAGGCAGCGATGCCTCCAAGAAACTGTTCTGCGTGTATGTGGCGATCGGCCAGAAGCGCTCGACGGTGGCGCAGGTGGTGAAGAAGCTGGAAGAAACCGGTGCCATGAAATACACCATCGTGGTCGCCGCGACCGCGTCGGAGCCCGCCCCGCTGCAATACCTCGCGCCGTATGCCGGTTGCGCCATCGGCGAGTGGTTCCGCGATAACGGCAAACACGCCCTGATCATTTACGATGATCTGTCGAAACAAGCCGTGGCCTACCGCCAGATGTCGCTGCTGCTGCGCCGCCCGCCGGGCCGCGAAGCCTACCCCGGCGACGTGTTCTACGTGCATAGCCGCCTGCTCGAGCGCGCCGCGAAAATGAGCGACGACGCGGGCGCGGGTTCGCTGACCGCCCTGCCGGTGATCGAAACCGCCGCGGGCGACGTGTCGGCCTACATCCCGACCAACGTGATCTCGATCACCGACGGCCAGATCTTCCTGGAAACCGAGCTGTTCTACAAAGGCGTTCGCCCGGCGGTGAACGTGGGCCTGTCGGTATCGCGCGTGGGTTCGGCCGCGCAGGTGAAAGCCATGAAACAGGTGGCCGGCTCGATCAAGCTCGAGCTCGCGCAATACCGCGAGATGGAAGCCTTCGCGCAATTTGGCAGTGACCTCGACGCCGCGACGCAGAAACTGCTGGCCCGCGGTGCGCGCCTGACCGAACTGCTGAAGCAGCCGCAATACTCGCCGCTGCAGATGGAAGAGCAAGTTTGCGTGCTCTATGCCGGCACCAAAGGCTACCTCGACGACATGCCGGTGAACCTCGTCGGCAAATTCGAGACCGAGCTGCTGCGCTCCCTGCGCGGCGGCTACAAAGCCAGCATCCTCGACGTCATCAAGAAAGAAGAAAAACTGGGTGACGCCGCCGAAGCCGAGCTGAAAAAAGCCCTCGCCGAAGTGAAACAAGCGGTTGCCGCGTAAGGAGTTGCCATGCCTTCGTTGAAGGATTTGAAGGTCCGGATCAACTCCGTCAAATCGACGCAGAAGATCACCAAGGCCATGAAGATGGTGGCAGCCAGCAAGCTGCGCCGGGCGCGTGAAGCCGCCGAAGCCTCGCGCCCCTACGCCGAGGCGATGGAGCGCATGGTGAGCCGCCTCGCCGCGGGTTATGTGGGCCAAAGCAACGCACCGGCGCTGCTCGCGGGCACCGGGCGCGACGATCGCCACCTGCTCATTCTCGTGACCTCCGATCGCGGCCTGGCCGGTGCGCTCAATAGCGGTATTACCCGCGCCGCGCGCAAGCATATCCGCGAGCTGACCGCGCAGGGCAAAATCGTCTATCTCTACACCGTAGGCCGCAAGGGCCGCGAAGGGCTGAACACCGAATTCGGTGATTTCATGCTCGGCGGCAAAACCGACGTGGCCAAGCGCGTGGTGCAATATGCGAGCGCCGAAGACGTGGCGCGCGACGTGTTCACCATCATCGAGCGCGAAGGCATCGACGTGGTGGGCCTGTTCTATAGCCAGTTCAAATCGGCCATCGCGCAGGTGCCGACCTACCAGCAGCTCGTGCCGCTGGTGGTGGAAACGGCAAGCGGCCCGGTAGCCCCCACCGAATACGAGCCGGACGAGGAAACCATCCTCGCCGACCTGCTGCCGAAGAACCTCACCATGCAGCTGTTCAAAGCCATGCTGGAGAGCGCGGCGAGCGAACAGGGTGCACGCATGAACGCGATGGAATCGGCGACCAAGAACGCCGGTGAAATGATCAAGAAACTGTCGCTGAAATATAACCGCACGCGCCAGGCCAACATCACCAAGGAGCTGATCGAGATCATCTCCGGGGCGGAGGCGCTATGAGCCGTAAAAGCGACAAAGACCCGGTGATCGAAACCGTGAGCCCGGACACCTTCCCGGCACCCGCGCTCGGCACCCTGAAAAGCTGGCGCACCGGCGTGCTCAACCCGCAAAACATGCCCGTGCTGATGCTTGAAACCAACGAAGGCGTGACGCTGAACATTGCCCTGCCGCCGCAAGCCGCGGTCGAACTTGGCCAGTCGCTTCAGCGCGACGGCGAAACCACTTTGGCGGCCACCCCCGCCGCCACCAATTAAGGAGATTGATTATGGCTGTAGCTAAGAAGAAAAAAACCGACGCCCTCGTCGTCGGCACCATCACGCAGGTGATCGGCCCGGTGGTCGACGTGGCCTTCCCCGAAGGCGCGCTGCCGTCGATCCTCAACGCGCTGGAAACCGAAATCGACGGTCGCCGCCTCGTGTTTGAAGTGGCGCAGCATTTGGGTGAGAACACCGTGCGCGCGATCGCGATGGACAGCACCGATGGCCTCGCCCGCGGCGTGGAAATCAAGGATACCGGCCTTGCCATTCAGGTGCCGGTCGGCAACGAAACGCTCGGCCGCATCATGAACGTGATCGGCGAGCCGATCGACGAACGTGGCCCGATTGCGGCGAAAACCAGCGCCCCCATCCACGCGGCCGCGCCGGAATTCACCGAGCAATCGACCGAAGCGGAAATCCTCGTCACCGGCATTAAGGTGATCGACCTGCTCGCGCCCTACCTGAAAGGCGGCAAAATCGGCCTGTTCGGCGGCGCCGGCGTAGGCAAGACCGTGACCATTCAGGAACTCATCAACAACGTGGCCAAAGCGCATGGCGGCGTGTCGGTATTCGCCGGCGTGGGCGAGCGCACCCGCGAGGGCAACGACCTCTACCACGAGATGATCGATTCGGGCGTCATCAACCTCGACGACATGAGCAAATCCAAAGTGGCCCTTGTCTACGGCCAGATGAACGAACCTCCCGGAGCCCGCGCACGCGTGGCCCTGTCGGGCCTGACGCAGGCGGAATATTTCCGCGACGAGCAGGGCCAGGACGTACTGTTCTTCGTCGACAACATCTTCCGTTTCACGCAGGCGGGTTCCGAAGTATCGGCGCTGCTGGGCCGCATTCCGTCGGCGGTGGGCTACCAGCCCACGCTGGCGACCGAAATGGGCCAGATGCAGGAACGCATTACCTCGACCAAAAAAGGCTCGATCACCTCGGTGCAAGCCGTCTACGTACCGGCGGATGACTTGACCGACCCGGCGCCTGCCACCAGCTTCGCGCACCTCGATGCCACCACCGTATTGTCGCGCTCCATCGCGGAAATGGCGATCTTCCCGGCGGTCGACCCGCTCGATTCGACCAGCCGCGCACTCGATCCGCAAGTGGTCGGCGAGGAGCATTACCAGGTAGCCCGCGACGTCCAGCGCGTGCTCCAGACCTACAAATCACTGCAGGACATCATCGCCATTCTCGGCATGGACGAGCTTTCGGAAGA
>JBIISI010000047.1:0-17122 GCA_044341105.1 Rickettsiales bacterium
CACCTTCACCGTGGGCGATGAGAAACTCATCATCATGACCACGCGCCCCGAATTGCTGCCCGCCTGCGTCGCGCTGTTTTTTCACCCGGACGACACCCGCTACCAGCATTTGAAGGGCAAAAAAGCGACCGTACCGCTGTTCAATTTTGAGGTGGATATCCGCACCGACGATACGGTGGAGATGGAAAAAGGCACCGGCCTGATGATGTGCTGCACCTTCGGTGACGAGGCCGACATCGCCAAATGGCAGGCCCATGACCTGCCCACGCGCATGATCCTCAACAAATACGCCAAGATGGATTTCACCGGGCTCGACATCACCCTTCCGGCCGAGCTGGCAGAAAAACTGAAAAACAAAAAAACCAGCAACCCCGACCAAAAAAACCCCGGCGCGCGCGAGATCATCCTCGCCGAGTTGGAGGCCGCCGGGCTGCTGGTGAGCAAAAAACCCATCACCCATGCGGTCAAGACCGCCGAGCGCAGCGGCGCGGTGCTGGAGCTGATTCCCAGCGCGCAATGGTTCGTGAAAGTGACCGACAAAAAAGACGCGCTGAAGAAGAAAGCCGATGAATGCCAGTGGAATCCGGCATGGATGAAAATCCGCATCGACCAGTGGATCGACGGGCTGAACTGGGATTGGTGCATCTCGCGCCAGCGCTATTTCGGCGTGCCGTTTCCGGTGTGGTATGTCGAGTCGCCGGTCGCCGGTCGCCAGTCGCCAGCCATAGTCGCCGCCTGCCCCGAGCAGTTACCTGTCAATCCGTTGACGCATCTTCCTAAAGGCATGGAGCAAGTGATTGCACCGACGTTCGTCAATGGCGTCATGCTGGATGGCCCAACATGTATTGCGCACGAAGATATTTATGACATCCATGGCCACTTGGTATGCAAGGGCGATGGCCACACCCATATTAAAGTATTTCCCGACATGGACGTGATGGACACCTGGGCGACCAGCTCCATCTCGCCGCAGCTTTCGGCCCACGGCATCAGCCCCGATCTGGCCGACGACGCAAGCCGTTTCGGCGCGCTCTACCCGGCCGATCTGCGGCCGCAGGCGCATGAGATTATCCGCACCTGGGCTTTCTATACGTTGGTTAAATCAACCCTGCACAACAACAGCATTCCTTGGAAAAATCTTATGATCTCCGGCTGGTGCTTGGCTGAGGATAAAACCAAAATGAGCAAGTCGAAGGGCAACGTCGTCACCCCCGTCGCGCTGATCGAAGACAAAGGCACCGACGCCGTGCGTTACTGGACGGCCACCTCGCGCCTTGGCCAGGACACCGCCTTCTCCCCCGACCTGCTGAAAATCGGCAAAAAACTGGTCGGCAAATTGTGGAACGCGACGCAGTTCGCCGCCATCCATCTCGAGAAGCTCGCGCAGGCCCCCACCACGCCGAAGGAAGACGTGGGCCGCATCACCGAAACGCTCGATCGCTGGATTCTTTCGCGCCTTGCGCAGACCGTGCAGGCCGCCACCGAATCCTTCGCCGCCTACGAATATGCCGACGCGCTCGATGCCACCAACCAGTTCTTCTGGGCCGATTTCTGCGACAACTACCTCGAGCTCATCAAAAAACGCGTCTACAACGAAGATGGCAGCTTCACCCCCGCCCAGCAACAAAGCGCGGTGGTGGCCCTCTACCATTGCCTGAACACCATCCTGAAGCTCTACGCCCCGTTCTGCCCGCATGTGACGGAAGAACTGTTCAGCCATATTTTTGTGGCCGAATACGAAGCGGCGGGCTCGCTGCATGCGCGCGGCACCTGGCCCGCCACCGGCGCCCAAATCTATGACGAGCAGGCGATGCTTGCCGGCGCGCAGGCACTGGAAGTGCTCACCGTCATCCGCAACAGCAAATCCACCCGCAACGTGTCGATCAAATTCCCGGTCGAAACACTCGTGCTGGCCAGCCGCTACACCACCCCCGAAGCGTGGATGGGCGACGTGGCCGGAGCCGGTAACGTGCGCGCATGGCAGCCCAGCGACGGCGATCAAACCATCATCACCCTCGCCTCTGAGGCCGACGCCGCCTAGCGTTGGGATGACTGGCAGGCACGCCAGCTGATAAGCACCGCCAGCGCCAGCAGGGCAAGGAACACGCCCTGCCCGCCCATAAACACCTGCCACAGCATCAGCGCCCAGATGCCGCCGAGCGCGGCGTGCTCGCTCCAGCGACCGCCATCGCGCAGCAAGCTGCGCAGGTAAATGGCGAAGGGCACCACCGCCGCCATCGCATCATAGACATACAGATAGGGCGAGGTGAGCACCACCATGAGGCCAAGTGCCGCGGTGCCCATGGCGTCATCGCCGCGGCGGCGCAGCCACACTGTCCACCCCAGCAGCACAGCAAGGAACAGCCCATGCGCCGCCATGGCGGGGCCATAGGCCACGCCATGCATGCGCGCGAAGGCGAACAGGCTTTGCATTTTGTGCAAATTGGCCGCCCCCTCGTTCAGGAACGCCGCATTCGCCGCCGGCAGCCAATGGAAGAATTGCCGCCAGCTTTCCACTCCGAATGCCAGCACGCTGATTCCCACCAATGCCAGCGCCACCGCACTGGCCGTCGCGATCACGCGCCAGCGCTTTTCCAGCACCAGCACCAGCGGCATCAACAGGCCCAGCTGCGGCTTGTAGGTGAGCAGCCCAAGCGCCACCCCCGCGCGCGCAGGTTGCGCCTGCAGCCGCGTTACGAAAAACGCCAGCAGTGCGGTAGTAAAAAACCCGTTCTGGCCGAATTTCATGGTAATGATCGCCGGCGGAAAAGCGAGCGTGAGCAGCAGCGCGAACCGCCAGCCCAGCAGCGGCCGCAGCGCCCACGCGCACAGCCCCGCCGAAAGCACCATCCACGCCACCCACGCCGCCAGATAGGGCAACACAAACAGCCCGGCCGCCACGAACAAAAACGGCGGCGGATAGAGCCATGCAAGAAACGTCTTCAGCGGCCCGGTAATTTTGCTTTGCGCAAGGTCGTGCCACGCCCAGTCATAGGCCATCGCCGCCTTGCCTACCCACACGGAAAGCCCCGCCGCATACACGCTCAGGAAATCGGTGGGAATGAGCGAGCCATCGGCCCGCATGACCCATTTATGGGCGAGAAAGAGATGCACCAGCAGCAGCGCACTCACCGTCGCGCTCGCCAGCATCACTAGCTGCCAACGCAGGCTTGCATCGGGGGATGGGGTGGACGTTCGCATGCGCCCGTTGTGCAGACCAACGCACCAACTGTCACGCATAAAAAAAGGGGCACCCGTTGCCGGGTGCCCAAGTGCTCTCCTCGCACAGAAGAAAATCATTTCAGAGAATGCGTCTGCACTCAATTCCAAGTGATAGAGCCAGTATATCTTACTCAATGGTTAAAATGTGTGACGGTTATGTTAAGATTCATGCCGTCTGCGCAGGGCAGGCAATTACCACGCACCACGGTGATCGCGATTGCCGCCAGCATGCTTGCCGGTCACTCGCCCGAAAACCACTTGCCACCGGCCACCTAAGTCATTACAAAAACCATGGTTTTGGCAGCGTCCGAAGCCACATAAAAACAAATAAACCCCATCAAGAGGCAACCATGGCAAGCGAAAAAAGCCAGAATATCCAAGATGTTTTCCTCAATACCCTGCGCAAGGAAAAAGTGCCGGTCACGATCTTCCTGACCTCAGGCGTAAAACTGCAGGGCAATATTTCCGGCTTCGATAATTTCTGCGTAGTGCTTCGCCGCTCGCCGCAAGTGCAGCTGGTGTATAAGCACGCCATCGCCACCGTCGTTCCCGCCTCGAACATCAGCCTCTATAAAGGCGAAGACGACGACGCCGCGGCAGAACTTCCGGCCGCGCCCGCCCAAGCCTAAGTGCGCACCCGCACACTGGTGCTCCACCCTGCCGTAACGGGCAAAGCCCGCAGCGACCGTTCGTTGCAGGCATCGCTCGAGGAAGCCGTGGGCCTCGCCGCCGCGATCGAACTCGACGTGGTGCATGCCAGCATTGCGCGGCTGCAGCGGGTTACCCCCGCGACCTATATCGGTAAAGGTCGCACCGAGTTGACCGCAGATATTGTGCGCGACGAGGAAATCGAACTGGCGATTATTGATGCCGCCCTCACCCCCGTGCAGCAGCGCAACCTGGAGAAAGCCTGGGCCTGCAAGGTGCTTGACCGCACGGCGCTGATTCTGGAGATTTTCGGTGCGCGCGCACGTACGGCAGAAGGCAAATTGCAGGTCGAGCTGGCCTCGCTCACCTACCAGAAATCGCGCCTCGTGCGCAGCTGGACGCACCTTGAGCGCCAGCGCGGTGGCTTCGGCTTCCTCGGTGGCCCCGGCGAATCGCAGATCGAACTCGACCGGCGGATGATCTCCGACCGCATTATCAAAATCAAAAACCAGCTGGCCAATGTGGTGCGCACGCGCGAGCTGCACCGCGCCACGCGGCGCGAAGTGCCTTACCCACTGGTGGCGTTGGTGGGCTACACCAACGCGGGCAAATCCACCCTGTTTAACCGCCTGACGGAGGCCGATGTCATGGCGCAGGACATGCTGTTCGCCACGCTCGACCCCACCATTCGCGGCTGCGCCCTGCCCGGCGGCATGAAAATCATGCTCTCCGACACGGTGGGGTTCATCTCCAACCTGCCGACCGAGCTGATCGCCGCCTTCCGCGCCACGCTGGAGGAAGTGCTGAGCGCCGACCTGCTGCTGCATGTGCGCGACATTGCCCACGAAGACAGCCGCGCGCAAAAAGACGATGTGATGGGGGTGCTGAAGGAATTGTTCGGCAACGACCATGCGTTCGCGCACCTCATCGAGGTGCATAACAAAATCGACCTGCTGCCCGAGGGGGCGCCGCCGCCCTATCCGAACGACGATATTACCACGATTGGCGTTTCCGCCGTGACCGGCGAAGGCTGCGCCGATTTACTGGCACTGATCGAAGAAAAACTTGCCCGCCAGCTGCTCGAAGAACACGACATCACCCTGCTGCACAGCGATGGGCGCGCACAGGCATGGCTGCATGCCCATGCGCAGGTGCTGTCGCGCCGCGACCTCGACGCGCATGCCGTCTTTCGTGTCCTGATTTCTCCGATGAACCTCGCACGCTTCCAGCGCGAATTCGGCACCTAGCGCCCGCGGAAAGTCTGCACCCCGGCATAAACGGAGCCCGCCGCCAGCGCCGCACTGATAATGCCCATACCAACCTGCGACCATTCCACCTTGCGGTTGCCCTGCGCGTCGGTGTTAACACTGTGCTTGAATGAGCTTGCCGCCCCCATTGCGCACACAGCCGCAATCATGAGCGACATGCCGCCATAGATGGTATGTTCGGTGGTGAGTTGCTTCCAATGATTGGAACGCCCGCCTGCCGCTTTTCCCGCCCGGCCCGACAGCTGATTCACATGAAGGCGTTCCTCCAGCATCGGGTCGGTGTAATTTTCAACCTTGGGGCGCGCGAACGCATCGGCTTTCTTTACCGGAAGCCCCGCTTCTGCCGCCTCCGCTTTGGTGCGCACATTCTGGTATGCTTTATCCACCACCGTCACGCCATCGCGCACGAACGATGCGCGATAGGCCGCGCGCTCCGCTTCCGGCAAGGTGTGGTACGTCGCCTCGTGCAGGTTCAACGCATCGCTCACTGCATATTCGAGATGTTCCGCCGATGCGCTAGTAAGCGTGGGGTGCGCAGCGATTTTCTGATACAGGCCTGAGAGTTCTTCATCCGTCAGAATACCTTGGGCCTGCGTCTTAATCGCGCTAGGAATCTCAATGGCGGCGGGCTGCGTCATAATCGGTCCTAGCGTGCCAACGCCGTTGCACGACCGCCGACAACGGCAAACGCGCCCGTCGCACCAGCACAAACCGCTTCGATTACCCGGCCACTGGCGGAGCGGTCTTCACCGTCTTTCGTTTTCGATCGGAAGGCTGCATCCCCCAGCGCCACCGCCGAACCAACCAACAAGCTGCTATGAGCAAAAGCTTTGCCCTTCGGCACGTAACCTTCAGCCTTAAAACCATTCACCACTTTGTTGTAATTACCTTTGACGGCTTCGCTCCAGCCTTGGGTGCGCACCATGCCAAATACGCTGGTAGCGGGCTTTACGATTTTATTCGACGCGGCTTCCGCTTCCGCGAAAGCTTTTTTCAATGGCTCGGAAACCGTGTGCTCCACGTCACCGACCTTGTGTTTACCGCCCTTCAAGTAGGCGATCGTCTCCGTTTCCGCTTGTTTTACAGCCTTCATGGCAGCATCGAAGCTTTCTTGAGACGCGCCTTCTTTCATGACCAGCTTGCCTTCTTTTACCACTGCATTGGCTTCCAAATAATCCAAATGAGGATCGACCTTCGCAGTGATGGCATCGAGCACGGGTTCGTTCACATCCAGCTTTTCCCAAAAATTCGCAATCGGCGCTTTTGCGTCGTTGAACAGTTTGGTGTATTTTTTATTGAATGGAATGCCTTCGAGCGCATCGTAGCGATCCACAATACCAAAGCCGGTCAATTCAGTCATATGCCACTCCTGGGGCGAGATTTACTTCCTCTACAGTAGCAGATTGCACAACAAGTAATGTGACAGTTGCGTGAAACTTACAGGGCGGCGCGCCAGTTCAGGCCGCTGAAAAGCAAGGCCTCCGCCCGGCGGCGGCGGATCAGGCCGGGCAATTTGCGCCCGCCGCCATACACCCAGCGGCCAAACTGCTCGGCGGCTTCGTCGAACGCCCCCGCCATCACGCGCCGCCGCAGGGCCGAGCGCTGCAGCGCGCCCGAGCCAAGGTTAAACGCGAAACTCGCCAGCGCATCGAACTGATAGGGGGTGAGCGCCACCGGCAGCAGGCGCGCCACCGCCTCCTCGGCGGTGCGCATGTCGTGGCGCAGGTAATATTCAGCGGTCACATGGTCGATCGCCAGCGGCTCGTCCGGCTGCACGAGATGGCCATAGCCAATGGTGAGATGCCCCGCCGGGCAGGTATAGGCCCGGCTGGCGAACCCCTCGAAATGGCGCACCAGCGCCAGCCCTTCTTCGCTCACCCGGCTCATGCGCGTGGCCGTTTCTGTAGCGTGCGGCTGCCGAACCAGAACGCCATGATGGCCGAGAAAATCGCCACGTCCTCCTCGCCCCACAGCGCGATCAGCGCCTGCGCCAGCGTAAGCGGCTGCGCCCACGGCAACGCGGGGCTAAGCAGCAGGTGGAACTGCGCCGCCTTCACGGCCACATAGAGCAGGAAGAAGCTGTAGGTCAGCAGCGGGCGCACCGAGGCGGCCAGCCCATCGACCCAGCCGATGCCGGTGAGCTGCGCGCCAAGCCGCGCATTCAGCGCCAGCTCCTCGCTGCGCTGCTGCTCCATGGCCACGGCTTCCAGCCGGGCGTTGCGCTCGGCGGTGTGTTCCTGTTGGGCGGCATCAGCGCGGGCGCGGTCGAATTCCATCTGCAGTTTCAGCAGCGTAATTTCATGCGCCCGGTCTTTGCCATCGCGGAACAGTTTCAGCAAATCCGGGGTGGCGCTGCTGATAAACCCCAGCAGCGCGGAAAGTAATGCAATCATGATGGTTTCCTATCGTTTAAGGGCCGCGCCCAGCGCATCCCACAGCATGTAGAGCAGGCCGGTGAGGCAAATGCCGACCGTGGTGCGCTTGATCCATTTGGCCATTTCTTCCTGCGCCTGCCGGCTGCTGCGCAGGTGGATCATGTCTTTCTGGATGGCGTGCGGGTCATCGACCGTGAAGCCGAGATGGCCGAGCGCTTGCAGCACGCTCGCATGCACGATCTGTTTAATTTCATCGCGGAGCATGGGCATAAAGCTAGCCCCGCATCTGCGCGGTAAGGCCGAACAGGCCATTGCCCGTCCATGTCTGGGTATCGGCCCCCGCCCCCGCTTCCACCCATGCAAAATAATGGTAACCCGCCGTGAGTGTGTACTGGTTGGTCACGCTCGGCATTTGCGTCACCGTATTGGCGGCCACGCCGCCATAGGCCATGCCGCTGCCGCTGGCCGCGGTATCGAGGCCGATGGCAACATAGGCATTGCGCGCCGTGGTCGATGAGTTCGCGACCGCGCCCATCACGCTGGCGGAAACCGGCTCCTCCACCACCCCTATCACCAGCTCCACCCGGTTCGCGCTGTTGCCGTTCGCCTGCCGCCACGAGCCGGTGCTATACGTCCAACTCGCGGTCGATTCCAGCACCTGTAGCAGCCGCACCGTGCGGTGGTAATAGTTCCACACGAAGCGGCGCAGGCGGCTGTCGTGGGTCTGGCCCGCAACGCTGCCGGTGCGGAAACTGCCAAGGTAGCGGCGGGTGGGCGCGCCGGATCGCACCAGCACCCCATCCTGCCAGGCAAGCGCGGTGGCACGCGCCGTATCGCTGCTCCAGGCCGTGGCCTCCAGTGCCAGCGTGCCGCTATTATTATAGGCGAACAAATCGTAATTCGTGTTGCTGGTGGCGGGCACGGCAAGGCTGGTTTCGCTGAAGGCCAGCACCGACCAGCTACCCGAGGCATACAGCGCCATCTGGTTGCCGCCATAGGGGGTGTAATACAGCGTGCCTGCCCCCGCCACATCGCTGGTGGTGACCGGCGCGCCACTGCTAAGGCTGATGCGCCCCTGCACCAGTTTGCCGGTTTCGGCGCCGCCGCCACTACCGCCGCCGCCGCCCGTGGCCAATGCATCCCACGAGGTGCCGTTGAACACCAGGTGCAGGTTCTCATCGTTCACCCACACCAGCATGCCTTCATTGGGCACCACAAACCGCCAGACCTGATCGAAATAGGCGAGCTGGCCGGTTTTGCCGGCCCATGCCCCCGTCGCCGCGCTGGCGACGAGATACACCGCCCCCGCCGCCGGGCTCGAAGGCGGCGCGGCAAGGTCGCGGTCGACCACCCCCATATTCAGCAACGCATCCAGCCGGGTGAGCGCTTCGTTAATGGTGATTTCTTTTTGCGCCTGCGCCTGCTCAAGCAGCGTCAGGCCGGTATGCGGCGTGGTTGCCATATCGACTCCATTATGCTGTAAATAAGAAAAATTTCGTGAGAGGGCCGATGCCAACACTCGACCAGGTGCGCACGCAGATCGCCAACCTGCCGCACAAATATATTTTTTATACGAAGAAAGAGATCCGCCACTTGCCGAAAATCCTCGGCGACGATGAGGCGATCCTCGCCCTCACCTCGGGCTACCGCGACGGCAAAACATGGCTGGCCGTGTGCACCAACCGCCGCCTGCTGCTCATCAATAGTGGCATGTTCTTCGGCCTGCGCATTGTGCAGATGAACCTCGACCGCATCCAGTCGATGGATTCAAGCCATGTGATTTTCTTCGGCACCATCCGCTTCTGGGATGGCGCGAGTTCCGTTGAGATCAATCTCGTGCTGAAGCAATCCATCGAGCCGTTCATGACCACCACGCAGCAGGCCATCGACCTGTATAAGCGCGACCTGGCTTATGGCATGGCGAACCATGTGGTCAAAGGCGGCCCGAAGCTGACCGACGAGCTGGAACGCCTGTCGCGCATGAAAGCCGCCGGCATGCTGAGCGAAGAAGAGTTTAATTCGGCCAAGGCCAAATTGCTGGGCTAAGCTACGGAATAACCCGCGCGGCGATTTTCATCCGCAGGCTCACATCCAGCGCGTCGAGCGTTTTGGGAAACAGGTTCTGCACCCGCCCGATAAAATCCTCGAAGCTGATTTCACCCGCCTGCACCATCGCCTCCAGCGAACTGAGCATGGTTTCCTCCTCCCCCTTGATCCCGTGCATGCGCATGGAGGTGGTGAGTTGCTGGACGGTGAGTTCCTGCATACGGTGATGCAGGTGATCGGCCGGTTCTTTGGGCTCGGTCTTGCCGTGAATCAGGCTTCGGCCGAGCGACCAGAGCACTTCGTGCAATGGTGTCTGTTCGTGAGTACGCATACCCGGATCATAGCACTGCAATCCTTAAGAAACGGTTAGCGTGGCGGCGGCGAAATGGCCCAACCCAACCAACGCCGAAATTTGCGCCACCTGCATTTGCAGGCTGGTGGGCGCACCACCGAAATCGGTCAGTTGCTCGGCGGCGGTGTAGAGTTGGCTGGTGCTGGCTGTGCGCCATGTGCGCAGCACCGTGCTGCCACTCATCACCCGCACCTCATACTGTTCGGCCTGCTCCATCAGTGGAATATCCACATGGTCGCGCAAGCCGCCATCAATGCGCGCGCGCCGCACCCAGCGCAGCACAATATCGCCGCCGCTTCGCACCGCCGCGAGATGCACCGGTGCATAGGGCCGCAAACTTTCCCCGGCCAGCGTGTGGCTCAGCACCGTGCCGCCACCAAACGATTCGCCCACCGCCACGGCGCGCAGCGCCCATGGCTGGCCCACCTGCGCGGCGCTCATCGGCACCGTGGCAATCGCCGCGTCGAGCAGCACAAACCGCTCGCCCGCCACATGGCTGGCAATATGGCGCTCGGTGCCCAGCCGCCCGCGCAGCAGGCGCGACAGGCGATAGACCCCATCGCCCAGCGCCGTCGCCTGCATGAACTGCACCAGCTCCTCGCCCACCACCGCCACATTCGCGCCACCCAGCATGGCGACAAGGCTGGTGCTGGCAAGCGTGCCATCGCCCAGCAGCGCCACCTCCAGCGTGTTCACTTCATCGAGCACCTGCGCCGGGCCAGCACCCAGCACCTGCAGGCATTGCCCCATCACCGCCGCGCGATCGAACTGGGTCAGGATCGTTTCATTCCCGTCCTCGCCAATGCGCAACAGGCTGGCGCCGCGCCACCCCTCGCCGGTGCCGCACGCCGCCACGCGTAGATTGTATTGCTCTTGCGTGTCCCCCGGCAGGGCAGGAATATCCAGAATCTCGCAGCGCGTGGGCGAAGGCGGCAGCACGAATTCCGAGCCTGCGCCATCGCCGGGGGCCACATAGCCATCCCACACTTCCGCCTCGGTGCGCGCGGCGGTAATGCGCACCACCCCCGGCCGACCCGTCTGCACCTGTTCGATGCGCAGGGTCATGCCGCCCAGTTGCAGCCGGTCGCCCGGCTCCAGCGCGGCGTAGCGCATGGGCAAATGCAGGCTCACCCGGCTGCGCTCCGACCAGCGCTGCGCAAGCACCTGCTCGGCCACCAGCCGCGCATGGGTTTGCGACAGCACGATGCCCAGCGGCACCTGCACCCCGTCACGCGCTGCACCGACATGGCGCATGGCCGATTCCACCTGCGTTTCAAAGCGCTGCAAGCGGTCGAGATACTGCACCTCCACCCGCTGCGGCAGGGCGATGTCTTCCTCGCGCGTCATCACCCACGGCACCTGCCGATCCCCCGCCGTTTGCGGCACCAGATCGCCTTCAGGAATTACAACAGGCGCGCGCTGGTCGCGGCGCTCAGCCACCAGTTTCCCGTCGCGCTCGAGTATGGTGAAGAAGAACCCCTGCATGAGCTGGCTGATTGCCGCGCGCGCACTCACCCGCTGGTGAACCACGAACCCGTCCAGCACCATCTGCAAATCGCGCGTGTCGATGCGCGCGCCATCAATGCCCACCCGCGCGGCGATCTGTTCCACCGCCGCCGCCACATGGCTTGCGCCCAGCTTGCCCTGCACCCAGTGGCCGCTCACCCAGTTCGCGCCATCGGCCCAGAACTCGCGCAAATCCGGCCAATAGGGGTAAGGCCGCGCATCCCACGTCCACAGGAATTTATTCACCACCATGGGCGAATCTTTCCATGCCAGCTCGGTGGCGGTAATGGCCGCGCGTTGCGCCATAAAATCCACCCGCCCGCGCGAAAAGCGCGGATACGCGCTTTCCACCGAGCTGGCGTCAATGAATCGGTTCGGCTCGTTGCTGCAGCCATCCACGCTGGCGAAGCCATATTCCGTAAACCAGATCGGCTTGCTGCCCGGCACCCAGCCCGTCGTGGCACCGTTCGGGTTGGTGTGCGTATTGCCCCACCACCACGCCATGTTTTTCCACGCATAGGGCGCATCCAGTGGCGCCGTGGTGGTGCGCGTCGGGTCGGTATAATAAAAATCATACCCCTCGCCGCCGAACCAGCCATCGCGGATCGCCTCGGTGTCGTAGCCCGTCTGCACCCCGTCGGTGAGCGGGAAATACGCGTCGATGCCGACCATATCAATGTTGCTCGATGCCCAGAGCGGATCGAGATGGTACCACCCCCCATCCGCATGGTGGTATTCCGACCAATCCGCCGCATAGGTGAGCTTCACGCCGCCGCCCAGAATCGCCCGCACATTGGCGGCAAGGCTCACCAGCTGAGTCACCGCCGGATAATTTCCCGCACCGCTCGTAATCCCCGTCAAATCGCGCAGTTCCGAGCCAATCGCAAACGCATCGATGCGCCCCGCCATCAGCGTCGCGTAATGCTGGATAAAGGCGTTGTAGCCCTGCGCCTTGGTGAAGAAATTCGCCACCTGCGCCGCGCTACCGTTCAGGTAGCCGCGCCATGGTTTGCCGGCGAGATCCATTTGCAGCATAGGGTAGAAAAATACTTTCAGCCCCCGCGAGCGCAGTTCGTCGCACAGGCGCTGCAGGCTGGCATCGTCGGGCGTGCCCCCATAGCGCGCCACGCCATCATCTTCCCCGACAAGCGGGGCGTTGCCGCGCGTGTAGCCCGCCACGCTCCATGCCTGCGGGGTCACCGCCACGTTGGCGTTGAATTCCACCCGCGGCAGCAAGGTGCAGCTCGCGATATCCATGCTCGAGCCGAACCAGTTCGCCGCCACCCCCACCCATTCGAGGTTGGGAAAGGTCTGCTGCATCTGGTCGAGCGCGACCAGCATGTTGGCCTTGCCATCGGGCGTGTGCTGGTTCAGCGGCACGCGGTAGCCCTGCGGCACGAATTCGCCGCTCACGGTTTGCCCGGTCACCTTGAAGCTCGCCTGCGTGTCATACACAAACTCGCCCGAGCCGGGAATCAACATCACCGAGCGCACGGCGCGCTCCACTGGCTGTGCGTCCATATCGTTCTGCGGCGCGTGGCGCAGCACCTCAAACGTGAAATTGGGAATGCGGTTGCCGAAATCGCCGATCGGGAAATCCTCGATCACCACATAGGCAAGGCCGCGATAGGCGGGTGTCGCCCCCACCCCTTCAAAACTCTCGATCAGCGGATCAGGCAACTGGCCTTCCGTGCCGCGATACACCCGGTAGGTTCCCTGGCTTAGATCCAGCAATTTCGCATCGGCCCACACACGGTTGATGCGCGTAATCTCGCCCTCGCAGATCGCAATCGCCAGCGTGGTGTAATAGCTGTAGCTGACATTGGTGCTGCTGGCCTGCGCGCGGCTGCCGCCCTTGCCGCCCTGCCGCGTCGTCGTCGTGGTCGCAATCTCCTTCAGTGGCCGCGCCCAGATCACATTGCCCGCCAGCCGCATGGTGCCGAACAGGATCGGGATCATGCGCCCATAGGCCGAGCTTTGCACGGCGAGTTCCTCCAGCCGCGCGCCTTCGTAATGGCGCTTGCTGCCCCCTGCCGCGTCGATACGGCTGCCAATGCCCGCCCCCAGCGCACCGCCAATATAGCCGCCCACCGGCCCGCCGACTGCCGTTCCCACGGCGCGGCCCACCGTCCCTAACACGACCGATGCCATCGCATGCTCCTTCAGTAATATCGAATGGATGATTTGGTTGAAATGCTACCGCGTGGGTAGCGCATAAATCCGGTGAATGGCGGCCTGCCAATGCGCATCCAGCCGGTGCTCCACCACCCGGCGCGCCACCGCATAGGCATGGATCATGCCCCATTCCCCCGAAGCCGGGTAATCACTCACCAGCGCGAGATGCTGGGGGCTACCCTCAATCCGTAACAACAAAAGTGCTCCCAATTGCAGGCGTTCCACCCGCTGTAAATGTGCACCTAAGGTGGCCTCCAGCCGTGCCGTGTCGGGCCGCGCGCCATATTCGCAATCATCGAACGCATGCGGCGGCCGGCCGTGTAACACATAGCCCGCATCCGCCGCCGCCAGCAGCACCAGCCCAAGGCAATCCAGCCCCGTGCGCGTGCGGCCCTGATGCGCGAAACGCACACCACAATAGCGCCGCGCCGCGGCGATCAGCGCGCTGGGCTGGCTCATAAAAAATTCCGTTAAATTAGGATTGCTGCTGCGACGAATCGGGCCGGAAGCTGGTACGCATGGCCGGCCGCGCGAACAAGGGCCGCTGCCCCATGCTTTTCGCATACCACCACACCATGGCGGCCATGGTCACGATCGCCATGCCGAATACCCAGATAAACGCGGCCACGCTGGCATTGCCGCGCATGCCGATAATGCTGGCCGAAACAAAAATCGCCAGCGCAATGAAGAACCCCAGCAACTGCCCAAGCAGCGTCGAATACTGGTGCACTTTCAGCGCGCGTTTTTCCCATGCATGGCGGTGCAGCTGCTCGCGCTCGAACATGCCGACAATCCGCTCGGCCGAGCCTTGCATCACCGCATCATACGCTTCCAGCATCTCCGGCGAAGGCAGGCCTTCGGGGCTGCGCCGGGAACCGGGTTTTTTCGCGTGCTGCTCGCGCCGCTCATTCATGCGTTTCCTCCAGGCTGGCCATCATATCGCCGCTGATGCGCTTGGCATCGCCGCGAAACGCTTCATCGGCACTGCGGTAGGGGTGGCGGTAGATGGCGCTGGGTTGCAGGCGCAAGCCCGCCGATAACCCCTCAACCATTGTCAGCAACCATCCCATGTCCATATCATGCCTCGTTGCAGCGCCGCTGGCAAGCGCTACTCCGCGCTGCGGGTGGTCGAGGTTTCAAACAGCCGCCCGCTGCCGGGCACATGCGGCTCCCCCCGAAAATTCAGCAGGTTGCCAAAGCGCGTGCGGCAGGTTTTCGCCTGTTTGTCGCAGCCCGCCACCGCCTGATACGCATCGCCCGCCAGCACGGGTGCGGGCAGCGGCAGGAACAGCGAAAACCGCCCATCGTTAAAATCGCGGATTTCCATCGAACGCCCCGCATTGGCACCGCTGGTGAAGGTGATGGTGCCATAGGTAAAATGCCCATCCGCCTCGGTGCGTGCCGCATCCGAGAACGCAAACACGCTCTCCACCGCATCCACCGTCCCGCTCACCGTCAGGGCCGCCAGCGCCAACTTGCAGCGCCCGTCGCCCAGTTGCGCGCGGCAGGTGGGGGTATAAACCTCACCAATCTGCTGCTGCAGCGCCGCGCTGAGCCCCCGCACTTCCATCACAAACACGCCGTCGCGCACCGTCACTTCGCCCAGCCAGCCGGTTTTCACCGGCAGGCGGCCCATGGTGGGGTCGGCATAGTTCACCATAAAAATCGTCAATGCCGCATGGTCATACAGCCCCTGCAGCAGCGCGTCTTCAGTAATGGCATCGTCGCTCAGCAGGCCCTCGATCTCAAGGTTATCGACCGCCAGCCCCAATTGCGAACTCACCGCACTCGGCGCCATGCCGGTGGTGGCACGATAGATCTGGCCATCCACCACCAGATCCGCATCATGGTCGGTGAAAAACATCGCCACCCCATCGCGCCGGGCAATGTGCCAGCAGGTCGCCAGCGTGGTGACTTCGCCCTGCAAATGGGCCGCGAATGCACTGCTCAGCGTTTGCATCAGGCCCTCACTTCCACCAGCGGAATCTCCAACCAGGAGCGCAGCCCATAGGAATCCAGCGTGGCCGAAAGCCGGTCGGTGTCAAAACGCACCGGCACATCGAATTCAAAATCGGCGCTCACCGCCACGCCGCTTGCCGGTGCCGGCGACAGCGTCACCACGCCCGTCGCGTGATCCACCGCCACCCCGGTCGTTTGCAGCACGGCGTTTTTGTAAACCCGCACCGTGCCCACCACCGGCTTGCGCACGGTGCGTAGCTCCGTAGCTCCACCATGGCTGTAGCTTTTGCGCAGCTGGAACTGCGTGAGCGTGCCATTGCCCGTGCCAATGCTTTGCGCGGTGGCGGCAAAATCCGTCCAATCCTTAAAGCGGAAGCCGTGGGCGCGACCTTTACGGGCGCGAAAGAACGCGATCAGGCTTTCCAGTTGCGCCTGCGTTTTCACCCCCTGTGCCACGTTGTAGCGCGCGCGGGCCTGCGCCCAATTAATGTTGCGCTGCTCGTGCCCACTGGCGCTGATGACCACATCGGTCATGTATTCCGGCCCGCCGGTCGCGCCATAGCTGATCTCCGGTGGAAACTGCACTTCGGCGAATCCCATCGCTACCCTCCCATGCTGAAAAATGAATCCGGAACCGCAAACCACCCAAACGCATGCGGCGCGCATCTCACGATGCGCGCCGCAAAATCTGCGATTCAACAAAAAGAAAAAATTACGCCAGTTTCGGCCCGCCCATCGCGGCGCTGCGCTCGGCGTTGATACGCCCGATAAAACCATCATCGTCGTTGGCGACCGCTGGGCCGTTATCGTTGGCCACACGCCCTTGCGCGCGCTCAGCCAGCACCTTTGCCGCGTGGCGGCCCGGGCGGGCCTGCATGGCGCTGCCATGCCCCTCGCCCACCACGTTGGTGGCCGCTGCCCCCACTTCGCGAATGGCCTGCACATCGGGGTTGGCAATCAGTTGCTGCGTTTCGGTGGCCGCCACACCCGCAAGGTGCTTCAGCTTCGGATCAGCGTTAATCAGTTGGTGCAGCGCCGGTTCGGGCAGCTGGTGCACCGGCTTGCCGAATTGTTTTTTGGCGGCGCTGTTTGCCTGCTCCAGCAAGGTTTCGTTCTGCGCAAGGCGCAGCATGAACAGGGTTTGCGGCTTCAGCACTTCGGCGCGGTTCTGGCCGCGCGCATCGGCTTCGATGAGCGCTTTCTCGACCGCTTCCACCAGCTCCTGCGCGGTGTAGCTGCTTTTGGAAAGCACGCCACCGATCGCCCCGCCGCCAATCGCGCCCGCGGCCATCATGCCCATATTCGCCGCCCCTTTGGCGACTTTGCTGGCTTCAAAAACCTTTTTGCCACCCTCACCCAGCCAGCCAAGGCCCACCAGCCCTGCTGCGCTCACCCCCGCACTGGCTGCAAGGTCGATGTTATTTTCCTTCGCCTGGGTGCGGCGCACTTCGTCGTACATTTTGCGGAACGCTGGGCTGGCCGAAGCCGCGCGCTGGAAATCATCCACCGTTACTTTGTGCGGCGGAATATTGAGAATGCCTGCAATCTGGTTGCGATAATAGTTGGTGCGT
>JBIISI010000061.1:0-11914 GCA_044341105.1 Rickettsiales bacterium
CGCGCTTCGCATCCACACCGTTTTTCATGCGCGTGGCCGCGTGCGAGAGCGGCCCTGCCATGACACCAATGCCAGGAATAATCCCCACCGCCATGGCCGTGCCGGTCAGCAGTGCCGACGGCACATGAATGCCGCCGCGCTTCGGCAGTGCTTTAATCTGCTGGTCGGCGCGTTGCTTTGCCTGTGTCTGGTCGATAATAGCCATACGTTTTCCTAGTTTGCAGTATAGCAAACGGAACTGTCAGCGTTCGTGAAGCTTTTGTGACAATTAGCCGTGCGACTGGCCAACCGCGCGGGCATGCACGGTGCCGTCATTGGCCGCGCTCATGGCCTGAATCTGCGCTTTGGGCGCGTGGCGCAGATGGTCGTTATCGTTGTGGGCCAGCGCAGGCGCTGCTGCCACCGGCGCGTTCGCCGCCGGGGCCGGGCTTGTTTTGGCGGCATCCATCGCCGTCGAGCATTCGCGGGCCATCGCATCGAATTTCTGCGGGTCGTTCAGCAGCGCCACCACTTGCGGATAGGTCGCGCCATCGGCCACCAGTTTCTGTGCCATGGCGCCACCAAGGCGGTTGAACACCCCGCCTTTGGCTGCCACCTGCGGCATCGCGCCGATCATCTGGCGAATAAAATGCACATGCTGGCCCGCCGGCACCTGAATTTCTTTGGCATCAATCTGTTTCAGGCGCACGCTGGCATCCAGCACCGGATTTTCGGCCACCATCAGATCACCCAGCGCCGGCAGTGCAACCTGCGCGCCCATCATCGAGGCCATGCCCACGCCCATCCCCATATGCGGGGTCGCTTCAAATGCCACAAACAGCGCTTCGTTGGCACTGTTCATCAGCGCCGATACAGCCGTGCGCGCGCCTTGCTTACCCACAATTTTCTGCGCCTCCGCCAGCACCGGGTGCCCGGCGGGAAAATCCGCTTTCAGTTCATTCAGCGCACGCTTGCCTTCGGCCGATTGCTTCGAACGATTCAGCCAGATCGAGGTCATGCCCGCACCGGCGGCCACCACGGCAATGCCCGCGAAGACCGGCAGGCGGCCAACAAACCCGGCCGCTTTTCCCACCGGCGCGCCAACACCGATTTTCTCGGCAGCCCCAAAGAACGCGTTTTTCACCGGTGCGAAAAACGCCCCGGCTTTCGCATTCATCCCCTCGCCCGACACACGCAGGCTGGCAGCCTTTTTCGTAATAGGGTCAATCCAACCGGCTACACGGCTCTTTTCGCCGTGCTTGCTGGCCACTTCAATGGTTTTCTCCGCAAATGCATCCACCACATCAGCGGCCATGGTGAAGGGCGCATTCATGGTGGTGCGGCGCGTACCCTGCATCAGCGCGTGGCCGGTGCCGCCCAGCACCACCGCGCTGCGCTGGCGGCGAACAAACCCTGCGATCCCCCCCAAAGCGCTGGCAACAAGGGCGGGCATCATCACCGTCATGATCGGGAAATTCGCGAGCGAACGCACCGTATCGGCGCGCGCGATATTCTTATCCAACGCTTCTTCTTTGGGCGAGCGCGCGCGGCTGGCGGCAACCCCGGCGCGGGCAGCAAGCTGCCCCGCTTCCTGCGCGCCCTGAGAGACAACCGGTTTTCCCACGCGCGCCGCATCCTGCGCAACGTGGCGCTGGGCGGTGCGGATCGCAGTACTGGGTGCAAAACCTTGGTTGTCCATAAAATCCTTCACCCTGAACATAGCAAATCATGCCGTCCATGCGTGTGAAGCTTTTGTGACAAAAGAGGGGTTTTAGGCGCGGTAATGCGTTGTGGATGCGTCGTCGTTCGCCGCATGCATCCGATCGCTGAACGAGCGCTGCCCGCCGACACGGTCGCGGAAACCGGTGCGCTCATCGTCGTTTGCAACGTGGCCATGCGATGACGCCTGCTCCTTGCCAGCGCCCTCGTTCGCCGCCAGCAATTCCTTGCCACGGTCCAGCATGGTGCCGAAATAGGCTTTATCGCCCAGAATTTTGGTCACCGCCACGTTCGCCACTGCCTGCTCAATGCCATTGGGGTTATTGGCAGAGCTTTGCAGGCTATGCAGCGCCTCTGCCCCTTTATGGCTGATCTCGCGGCTGGCTTTATCCAGCGCCGCAACTTCCTTGGCCGAAGC
Organism: Rickettsiales bacterium; assembly: GCA_044341105.1. Classification (GTDB taxonomy): domain Bacteria; phylum Pseudomonadota; class Alphaproteobacteria; order Rickettsiales; family UBA3002; genus QFOX01. Next base: position 2,117 of record JBIISI010000061.1, read on the forward strand.
ACCCCCTTCGGCGCGCATGCCCTCGGCACCTTCCGCCGCCACGCCCAGCACCGAAGCGGCCATGTTTGTATCCGCATCATGCGCCTTTGCGGTCGCATCGCGCATTGCCTTGATCTCGGCGGGCTTCATGCCAGCATCTTCCAGCACTTCATTGCTGAACCAGGCACAGAACACGCGTTTTTCTTCACCCTCAAGGCTGTGGATCGCGCGTTTCAACTCATCGCGGTTATAGGAGGCCAGCGTGTAATGCTCTTTGGGCGATTGGTGCGGGCGGTTCAGGCCCATTTCGTGTTCCGCTCCGATCAGCTCGCGAATCTCCTCGGGGCTTGCGATCACGCGCCCCCCCTTCTGCACCAGCTTTTCTTCACCAATCAGTTGAACCAGATCCATCGGCGAAAGGTCGCCTTTGCGCATGGCCTCGGCGATAGGCTTGGCCGCCGCCATCAGTTCGTCATGCAGCGCCTGGCGAATTTCGCTGTGATCGCTGCTGATATCCGCCATCTCCGCAAAGTGGTGGATTGCCACGCGGGCAATATATTCTTCAAGATTGTACGATTCGCCCTTGCGGCCCGGCACCTGAAAGCTGCGTGCCTTGGGATTACCGTCCATCTGCTCGTCCAGCGTCAGGATCATCTCCAGCGCCGAATACGGGCGCAGGGCTTTTTTCAGTTTATGTTCATTCGATTTCTTAATGCGGTCGGAGATCGCACCAGTGCCGCCAAGCATGAGCATTTCGCCCATCTGCTTCACTTCGCCACCCATCGTCACATCATGTTCCTTGGCCGTCGCCGCAATCTGCTTCGCCGCAACGTTCATGCGTGCTTTATGTTCCGCCGGGCTGATGCCCTCTTTCCACATCGCCTTGCCCAGCTTGTAATCCAGCGCAAGGTTGGGGGTGGCGTTCACCGCCAGATCAACCAGATTATTCCAGTTCTCGGCGCTGTTTTGCATATCCATGCGCTTTAAATGCGCCTGAATGATGGTGTTGTTCTTCGCCACTTTGTGCAGTGCGCCCAGCGAATGTTTGCCCGTTTCCTCATCCAGCACCGGGGCCAACCGGCGCGCCAGCTGCACTTTGGCATCGCGGTGCTGGCCAATAGCGCTGATCATGGGCGTAATGAACGCGCCCGATTTCACCATTACGTTGACGGCTGTCGTCGTCAGCGCCGCCGTTTTCAGTGCTGCGCTGCGCGACATCGGCGTTTTCTCGGCGCTTTTGAGCGTCAGGTCATAGACATGCTTGTTAACGATATTGGTGACGTATTTGGAGCCGATATTGTAGGCGGCCGTGGCATAACCCGCGAGCCCGGCGTCAATTTCCATGCCGAGGAATTTCACCGGCTTGTCGAAATTGTCCTGCGCCATCGACTTATTGCCGGCATCGAGCAGCTTTTTCATCTGCGCGTGTGCATCGCGGCTGTCGTAGACGGTGCTATCGTTATGCGAGTGATCGCTCATGCGTTATAAAATCCTTCACCCTGCACTTTACGCGAGAATGCCCGCGCGAAGTGTGACAATTGCGTGAAGCTTGCGCGGGCGGGGCCGTGTGCGATGTCACAAAAGCTTCACACTCGCACTGGCCTGCTTTTGCTAGATTAGCAGTGAGGAACACCGCATGGATTTTAGAAGCATCTTTTCTTATTTCTTCGGCGACGGCCCCAGCAAATGGATCGGCTGGGCTGTTGGGCTGGTCGGCCTTGCGGTTACCTTTGGCTTTATCAGCAAAAGCGACGGCGACAGCATTCAGGATAAAATCTCTAATTTCTTCGGCAGTATCTGGAGCAAAATCACCGGCGCGGCGCAGGATTTCTTCGACAAAGAAGGTGCCATCGCCGAAAAAGGCATGCTTGCCCGCCTCGAACAGGCCGGCAACGGCTTTGCCACCGCCGAGCGGGGCACCGGGGTTGCGGGCATCGGCGACAAATACAAAGCGATCCTGAGCGAAGGCGTCAAAAAAGGCGGCGACCCGATCGATAACGCCATTGAGGTCTATGGCAAGATCCACGCCCTCACCATCGCCGAGCTTAAAAACGCCCACACGAACTGGACAGCCGCCGATGTGACGCGCTTTGAAGCCATCGCGACGCAGGAAGCCATCGCCCTTACCGGCATCGACACCGACCAGAAAGCGAACATCAACGTCAACAATATCCGCGGTGGTTACGCGGGCATGCTGTTGCAAGCCCAGAAAGCCAAAGAAGCCGACGGCACCATGACCGAAACCGATGTCGCCGCCATGCAGGCCACGCCGCAACTGCAAGCGCTGGCGCGGGGTCGCTAATGGCGAGCTTCGTGGATGCCATTCATTTCGACACGCTCTACAGCAGCCTCAGCACGCGCGGTTTTACCTATAGCGACGCCAGCAAGGAGCGCCTCAAAACCCTCATCGCCGCGCAGGTGCGCGGCGACGATGGCGGCACCACCAGCATCCCCAGCGATATCGGCGGCCTCTTCAAGCGCATTGGCATCACCCTGGTGCAATGCTGCCAGTTCCTGTTCAGTTTTTTCTCCGATAAACCGATCGACGCCTCCATCTCGCCGCTGGAAGGCACCACCGCCGCCTCGCAACTCAGCATGCTGAATCAGGGCATGATGGGCCTGCACCGCGCGCTGAAAGCCGACCCCGAATTCGCCCCCATCGCCGAGCTGGTGACCGGCCAGGGCTATAGCAGCCGCGGCGTGCCCGAGAATATGCCGGGCAGCGTGTATAACCAGATCAAAGCCAGCATCGAAAACCTGACCCCCACGCTGGTCGCGCGCGGGCCGAACCTGAATTTCGCGGCACAAGGGCAACAATTTCCGGTCAGCGATGTCAGCGCGCCTTCCGCACCCCTCGCTCCGCGCACACCAGCATTGACGCCGCAGCCCTTCGCGCTTAACTAGCCGCATGGTTCGCCAAGCTAAAACCCACGCCATCGCCCTTGCCGCCATCACATTCATTGTGGTGGTGCTGTACCTCATCATCAACCCCCAGCCCGCGGCCGATGCCAACAGCAATCCCTACGCCACAGGCGACCGCTACGTGCGCATTATCAGCGCCGATTGGGGCATGAACTGCAATGCCGAGATTAACCGCTACAATGCGCAACCATCGAACGGCCCCGCGCGCAAGCCCCTGCCGCTGGTCACCACCAACAATGCCACACCGACCCTTAGCGACCTGTGCAATGGCCGCCTGCAATGCAGCACCACCATCAACACCGCCACCCTGCAATTCGACCCCGCACCCAGCTGCTTCAAGAAAATGGAGATCAGCTATCGCTGTTTCAGCATCGATCGCCTGCGCCACAGCAAGGTGGATCAGGGCGATAGCCTGACCCTTGATTGCAACGAAAGCGCCGATCAGGGCACCCCGTAATGCCGCGCTGGATCACGCGTGCGGGCTACGCCGCGTTTGCCCTGTTCGCGTCATTGCTCATCTGGCGGGCTTTTTTTTACCATGCGCCCCATCCCGCACCTGGCGCGCAGCCCGCCACCACTGTGAGCGCAGCGCCGCCCGCCGCCATGCCCATCACTGAATCCGACCTGATCCTTGATTTATTCAATCCGTCCGACACCGCGCTTGCCACCCAACAGGCGCAAAGCACGCTGGTGCGGCAGATCGAAGAAGCCATCACCGCCAATTTCCTGCTGCGCCGCTGCAATCTTATCGACGAAACCGCCTACCGCGACACCTCCCGCGCGCTGGCGCTCTACATCCAGCGCACCGGCCTCGCGGCCGATGCCCCCCACGCGCAGGCCGAGCTGGAGCGCATCATCGCCTCGGCCAGCGCCAGCTACAGCCTCATCTACAGCCGCAGCCGCTGCGACGCGCCGCAACTTCCGGCCACCGCCGCCAAACTCGAAGGCTGGCGGCGCGCCATGCTCGGCGATTAATTCGCGGCCACCACCAGCGAAAGCTCCATGCTACCCACCACGCGCGACGCCTGCTCGGCCAGCACACACCCGGCGCTTTCCACGCGCATTTCGCGCAGCGTAAAGGCCGCCATGCTGAGCGCCCCGTGATGCAGCAGCGCATGCATGCGCTCAAGCGCCATCAGGGCGGTTTTTCGCCCCTGCGCCTCGGTCCACACTTCAATAATCACCCCCACGCGCCAAAGCGGCTGGCCCATCACCGCCAGCGTTTCCTGCTCGATTTGCTCAATCACCGCATAGGGCAACGGGCTTTGCTGTGGCACCACATCATAAATCTGTGCGATGCGGTCCATCAGCACCGCATCACCGCTCAGCCGCGCCACAATCGCCTGCTGCGCCGCCTGCATCGCCAAACTCATACACCCTCCTCATAAGCCAGGATTTCCAGAATCTCGCCGCGCTCATGCAGCGAGTGAATCACCAGCAGGCGCTCGCGCCATTGCAGGCGCTGCGTGGCGCGAATATCCTGCCGCAGCCGCAGGCGCACGCGGTAGCCCGCCAGCCCTTCCAGTTGCCCGGCGCGCGCGCGTTCACGGCTGCCGGTGCCCACCGGCTCCACCTGCGCCCACAACGTGGCCAGCGGCTGCCAGCTAAGGGTTTCGCCCCCCAGCTCGTCGCTCGTGCGCACGCCGTCCATCAGCGTCACGCGCTGGTTCAATTGCGAAGCCCACTCCATGGTTACAACCGAACGCGGCGGTAAGGCTGGTAAAAGCCAAGGCTGGCGGCCGGTAATGGCGCGATTCCACCGCGCTGTTCCATCATCGCCGCGAGATGGTGCAGCATGCCCTGCTTCAGCGGCGCAGGCAGCGCCGCCGCATCCGCCGCAAGGCTGGCACTATAGGTCACCACCAGCCGGTCGGCCGTGGGCGGCGAGGAAAATAAAAGCCCAAACCCGTCAATCGTCAGGCGGTATCGGCTGGCACTCACCGTGCTGGCTTCGCCAGCGCTATTAATCGCCTGCACCTGCGACACCGTCTGGGCAGGCCCCACCGGTAGCGCCACCAGCGCGCAGGGCGCACCGGTGGTAAATTCAAGCGTTTGCGGCAGCAGCGCCAGCATGGTGTGCTGTTCCGCCGCTTCGCGCGCGGCGCGAATACATTGCGTGATAAGGCCGTCATCGGCGCTATGCTCGATGCGCAGGAAAAGCTTCGCCTCGCTCAGGCTCAGCGGTTCGGTCGCAGGCCCTGCGACAAGTCGCAGGCGCGTGGTTGGGTCGGTATACATGCAGGCTCCATCCGTTGAAGGAAGATCGGTGGCGAGGCCCATGGCCATCGCCAGTGCGGCTAAACTTGGCGCGTTGTGAAGCTGGTGAAGCGGGCAAAGCCCGACCCCGCGCACCCACCAATAGGGGTTGCGATAGGCATACCAGCGCATAAAGAAGAAAAACCCCGCCGGGGTGAGAGCAGATTAATCGTCGAGTTGGCCGCGATGCTTGGCAAGGCGGCTCAGCTCCGATGCCACCTGGTTAGCGTTTTCGGCGCTGGGAATATCCAGCATGCCTTCGTGGTTGAACCCATAATCGCGTTCCATGCGCGCGCGCACTTCTTCGTTCGGCACCCCGGTGCCGGATTCAATCACCACCCCATGCTCCTCGGGATAAAACATTCCCTGGCTTTGGGCTTCCATAAAGGCTTGCAGCTTGTCGGCGCGCACGCCGACATAGGCATAAATGGGCGCGCCATCGGGGTCTTCGCCGCGCACCAGTAGCACGCAGACGGTTTTTTCCGCCAGGATTTTATCGGAACGGCTCAGCTCGCTCACCTTCACCCCCATCGACGCGCATAGTACTGTATTTGCGGCAGATTGACCAACAGCAAATGCGCATGCGGCGCATTTGGGGGCATTTTTCTCGTGGTAGGCGTAAAATTGCGATGGGGTGTGGGCATGAATCCCACACCCCATCCGACCCTGCCTGTGATGCGTACCGGCTGGGGTGGCAAGCAAACGGCCGCCGGCGGGTCGATCCCGTACCGCTATTACACCGCGAGGCGCAGCAGCTTCACCGCATCGGTGTTCACCACTTTGCCGCCAACGCGCTTGGTGGTGTAGAATTTCACGAACGGTTTGGCCGTGAACGGGTCACGCAGCGTGCGAATGCCAATGCGATCGACAATCAGGTAAGCGCGCTTGAAATCGCCCACCGCGACCGACAATGCGTTCGCCGCCGGCACCGGCATATCCGCCGCCAGCGCCACCGGCGCGCCCATCAACGTATCCGGCGTGCCGGCCGCAAGACCCGGCTGCCACAGATACTGGTTGGTGGTCGACTCCTTCAGCAGGCGCACGGCCTGCAGCGTCGTGCGGTGCATCAGGAAGGTAGCGCGTTTGGAATATTCATCCTTCAGCGCATAAAACAGGCGGATCAGGCTATCTGCCGTCACTGCCGCCGAGGTGCCCGAATTCACCTGCTCGACTTGGCCGAAAGCCGTGCCGGCGGTGTAGGTCAGAATCCCTTTCGGCTGGCTGGTGCCGTTGCCCGAAATAAACGAGGTGCCTTCAAGGCGGGCGAATTTATCGGCCACTTTTTCGGCGATCCATTGCTCGATATCAATCGCGCCATCGTCGATCAGTTTCTGCGTCGCTTTCGGCTGCGCATACATCTCGAACGTATCAATGGTATTCCGCCCGATCTGCGCGGTGGTCGTGTCGGCGTCACGCGCGGTGGTTTCATCGGCCCATGCCGCCGCCATATCGTTCACATCCTCAATCAGGTCGAGCGAATCCGACGAAATGGTTTCAATCGTCGCCAGCGCACGCAGCGGTGAGGATTCGTTCACGATGCGGGCAATCGTCTCCGCCATCTGGTTGGGCACGAGGTAGCCGCCATCGGCATCGGTGCCAACACTCAGCGCCTTGCTGCTCAGTGCCTCAAGGCTCGCTTCCGAGCCTTTGCGCAAATAATGGCGGAACGCGGTTTTGTATTCCGATACTTCCATCGGCGCATCGCCCATCGCGCGGCCGGGGCGGCTATAAACCGTCTCCATCGTATCCATGCGACGCTTATTCTGGTCGAGCGCATCGCTGATGCGTTTCAGATGCTCGTCATAAAGCGGGTCGGCATTGCCCTTGCGCTCAATCTCGCTCAGGCGCGCATCGTTCACCTGCTTGAAATGCTCCCAGGCATTGCCCAGCGCATGCACGCGGTCAGTCAATTCATGAATGGTCATAACTCCAATCCTTTCCTCAAACAAAAAAGCATGGCGCACCGAAGGGCGAGCCATGCTGGATGAATTAATAAAATTTGATTATATTTTAACTTGTGTTAACCATTTTATCCTGTTATTAACGAAGCCAAGCCAGCCAAAAACCACGCTAAACCCCAATAATAACAATAGGTTGGTGAGTCGCTAAATTCTGGTTGCTTTCATTGCCAGTGTTTAGCATAGTCGCGGTCAAGATGCGTTAGACATCATCCTGATCACGTCAAAGAACACGCGGGCTCACCCGCGCAGGCAAGTAGGGTTTATGCAAGAATTTTCCGTCGCCTTTGGCAGGGTTTCGCGCGCCACGTTTTCGGCCGATCCCGAATTGAAAAGCCACATCACCAACCTGGTGGATCGCGCCTATTTCAATCTGCACAACATCGCACTCACCAGCGCCGACAGCCAGTGGGCAAAAACCATCATCGCGGCCTGCATGCAGCTTTGCCTCGATCACCGTGTGCGCACCTTGCCGCCGCGCGCCCTCATTCAATTGTTCGAGAATGTTATTCGCGTGAGCGAAGAACATCTGCGCGAAGCCAAGCGCCATGCGGCCATGGCCAGCAACGTGTTCTACCTGAAGGAAACCGCACTCGATGCCGCCTTCATCGAACAGGAAGCCCCCGCCAACCTGAACCATGCCGCCAGCACGGTGATCGGCTTGCGCGTGGCGCATTCCGGCCGCCTGCGCACCAAGCAGGATTCAGACGCGTAGCGCCCGCTGCGCCTGTGCCAGCGCGCTGGCCAGTGCATCCAGCGCCAGCGCATCGGGTACAGCGTTTTTCACCACCGTCACCGTTGCCGCCGCATTGGCGGGCAGCGTCACGATACTGACTTCCCACAAATCAATCTTCAGCAGGTCGCGCACGCCGCTGTCGGGGTCACGCCGCGCCTGCTTGGCCTGATAGCCGATGCTCAGCCCGTTCAGCGCCCCGGCCTTCAGCAGCGCATAGGCCTCGCGCGCCTTCTCCACCGCCAGCAGCAACGTGCCCTCCATATAGAGCCCACGCTCATCCTCAAACAAACGCTCAATGGTGCCGATGGGGTGCTCCCATTGGTGCTGCCACAAAAGCTGCACGGGGCTTTTGCGCCCCACAAGGCTGTGGCGAAACGCCCCGCGCCGCACCCGGTCGCGCTGGCTATCCACCACGTCGAACACGCTTGCATAACCGGCGAATCGCCCCTGCGCATCCAGCGCCTTAATCTGCAGGGCGCCGCCTTGTTCAGGCGCGCTGCTCTTGCGTTTACCGGCCATCGGCATCTCCAATACCAAGCAATTGGCGTTTCTCATCGTCGCTCAGGAAATTCGCTTTCGCGATGCGCTCCCAATACGCATCGCGCTTCTCGGCGAAAATGGGAATCGCATCCTGGTCGAGACTCAGGCGCAGCCCGTCACCGAACATCGGTACCAGCCAGTTATTCAGCGCATCGGTCACCGATTCCAGCAGCGGCAGAATCGTCTGCTCCCACAGCGCCAGCCGCGCCTCTTTCAGATTCGCGTAGGTATTATCGCCCGGAATGCCCAGCAATTGCGGCGGCACCCCAAAGGCCAGCGCCACATCGCGCGCGCTGGCATTCTTGATCTGCACAAAATCCATATCGCGCGGGCTCAGGCTCATTTCCTTCCATTCCAGCCCGCCCTCCAGCAGCAAGGGCCGCCCCGCATTCGCCGCCCCGCTGAACTGGTCGTCCAGTTGCTGGCGCAGGCGCGTGAACTGGCTTTCGTTCAGATGCGCGGGCTGGCCGTCGCCACCCTTCACCATCAGCGCGCCGGTGGGGCGTGCGCCGTTCTGCAGCAGCGACTGGTTCCACGCCCCGCACTGGTTGTGCTGGTCGATGCTGTAGGCCGCCGCTTCCATCGGCGAAAGCCCATACCAGTCATCGAGCGGATGCATGGTTTTCAGATGCAGCACGCGCGAGTAACCGCTGATCGCATCCACCGGGATATCCACATGCCGCTGGTCAATCGTATAACGATAGACCTTTGGAATACCTCCGCTTCCAGGCATCACCGCCACCCGGTCGGGGCGCAGCACATGCAGCTCCAGCGGCGCTTCCCCGCGCGGCCCCACCGCGTGCAGGAAGGCATTGCCCGAAATCAATCGGTGGGTATAGAGCTGCTCGCAGAGCTCGGTGCTTCCCTGCAGCGGGTTAGGTCGGTCGAGCAGCGCCATCAGGCGGTGGTTCTCAACATAACGCGTGCGGCGGGCGCGCGTTTCGCTCAGCTTCCACGGCACGCTGGCGGCGGCGGTGGCCACCATGGCAATGGCGCGGTGGGCAATCACGTTGCGGCGGTAGCCTTCCTCCGCGAATTTTGCGTAATCGCGGCGCATCCACACCGGCGCCGAAAGCGGCACCATAAATGCCGAGCTATGTTTACGCTCCGTTGCAGGCGCAGCATTTGCCGTGCGCCGCCATGAGAACATGCGTGCCATCATCCATCCATCGTTCGGTGAAACAAAAAAGGATGGCTCGTCGGCACCGCCACACGAATTCCATCCTATATTTAAGGGTATAACGCGGCCGCTTTTTGCCCGGAAGGGGTCGCGCGCATTTTTTTGTAAAAAAACTTAACGCGCCTGATTCAGCGCGGGCTCATGCGCGGCCACGCCTTCGTGCAAGGCGGCCTGTACCAGCGGTTTGGGCCCCTGTTGCGCCAGCCGCTCGCGCGTGTCCATCAGCG
>JBIISI010000017.1:0-28396 GCA_044341105.1 Rickettsiales bacterium
GTTGTCGCGGGTTTTGTCGTTGGAAAGCTTCTCCAACAGCGCGATGGCGTCATCCGGCCGCCCCATGGCTTCGAGGTTCAGCGCCTTGCGAATCTGGCCACGGCGGTAGAACACGTTGCCCGGCGCAATCGCGTCGTAGGTGGCGATGGCGTGGGGGTAATCCTCCATCTGCTCGTAGAGGTTGGCGAGCATGAGCTGGGCGGGCGGCAATTGCGGGCGCAGCGCCAGCGCAAGGCGCAGATAGAGGAAGGTTTCCTGGCTGGTTTCCTCGCCGAACAGGATGCTAGCGGTGGTGAAAAACAGCTCGGCGATGCCCTCTTGCGCGCTGCCCACCAGCGGCGGCACTTCTTTGTCGCTGGCCATGACGGGATCGGGCAGCAAGGTCGAATCGGGGTTTTCGGCGGAATAGCGGTCATACACCGCCTGCGCCTCGCGCCACTGGCCCTGGCGCTGGTCGTAATTCGCCACCGCCTCGACCACGCGGTAGGGCGTGATGGCGGCATCGGCGCTGGCTTTCTGGTAGGAATCGCGCGCCAGCGCATCGTTGCCCAGCACATCGTTCATCAGCGCCTGATGGTAGGTGAGGAACGGCGCAAAAAAGCCGGATTTCTCGATGGTTTTCTGCATATCCGCCTGCCCCACCAACTGGCCCGAGCCAATCTTCAGCCAGTGGAGGATGACGGGTTTGACCACGCCGTAAAGCCCGTCTTGCGGAGTGGCTTTCACCAGTGCTTCGGCCTTGGCGTAATCGCCTTTTTTCAGCTGCTCGATCATCAGGATCATGCTGATGAGCGGATCGCCGGCGGCCTCGTCTTCCAGCCGGTGGGCATAGCTGATGGCGCGGTCGACATGGCCGGAAAGCAGGTTCATGCGCATGGTTTCATGAATAAGCGGGCGGTTATCCGGATCGCGCTCCAGCGTTTCACCGAGATATTTCGCGGCTTCGTCGATATCCTGTTCGTGGCGGGCGAATCGGCCGGAAAGGAAGCTTCCCGCGAGCCCCGGCACAATCGCAGGCGCCGCCAGCGACTCGCCCAGTTTTTCCATTTTTTTGGGGGCTTGCGCCTTGGGCGAGGCATCATTGGCAAGCGCCGGCGCGGCCAGTAGCAGCGCGCTGAGCATCCCTCCCGCGAAATAGGCTTTGTATCGACGTTGTAGCATGAGAAAGCAGGGCATCCAATAATTCGCTTGCGCTGCTCACGCTTAGCATGATAGTAGCGCCGCTTTCAATGGAAATAGCGATCTTTTAGAGGTTATCATGAGCAGTAAGAACAACCCAGAACTCCGCGGCGCCGTCACCGAGCTTCGTAAATATAACGGCAAGACCGTGAAGCCGACCAAAATCATTGATCGCGAGAACAAAGTGAACTTCATCGGCGCGTGCTATGAAGATGGCAGCATCGTGGTCGACGCGGCCACCAAGCGCCCCGTTGCTTACGGCGACATCTAAGCGTTTTTCGGGCCTTGCGCCCATTGCCTAAAGTTTAGGCAGACGATTAAAAAGCACTTGTATCCCCATGGCATACAAGTGCTTTTTTGTTAGGTGGCTGCGCGTTCACCACGCCCTGTGAGCATTGGTAGCGCCCAGTCCGCGGCGCGGCAGATCCCGGCACAAGGCCGGGATGACAGTTCTTTTTCTCTAGTTCTAGTTCTAGCTCTTAGTTCTAGTCCTAGCCTCACATATTGGGATAGTTCGGCCCGCCGCCGCCTTCGGGCGTGACCCACACGATGTTTTGCGTGGGGTCTTTGATGTCGCAGGTTTTGCAGTGGACGCAGTTCTGCGCGTTAATCTGCAGGCGCTTTTCGCCCGCTTCTTCCACCACCTCATACACCCCCGCCGGGCAATAGCGCTGGGCGGGCTCGTCGTAGAGCGGCAGGTTATGCCCGATGGGAATGGAGGGGTCTTTCAGCGTGAGGTGGCAGGGCTGGTTTTCTTCGTGGTTGGTGTTCGACAGGTAGACCGAGCTCATGCGGTCGAAACTTACCACTCCGTCGGGGGCGGGATAGGCGATTTTGGGAGCATCCGCGGCATTTTTCAACTGGCTGTGGTCGGGGTGGTGATGCATCGTCCACGGCGCTTTGCCACGCAGCAGGTAAGTATCGAGCGCGCTGTAGAGCAGCCCGCCCCACAGCCCATGGCGGAAGCTGGGGCGGATATTGCGCACGCCATACAGCTCCTCGCCGACCCAGCTGGTGCGCAGGGCTTCTTCGTAGGCGGCAAGCTCGGGGCCAGCCGGGTCGTGCGTAGTGGCAAGGCCCCCCTCAGTTAAATAACTCACTGCCGCCTCGGCGGCCATCATGCCGCTGGCCATGGCGGTGTGGGTGCCCTTGATTTTCGGCACGTTCAGGAAACCCGCCGCGCAGCCGATCAGCGCGCCGCCGGGGAAGGCCAGCCGGGGAATGGATTGCCAGCCGCCCTCGTTGATGGCGCGCGCGCCGGAGCTGAGGCGGCGGCCACCGGCGAGCAGCGCCGCCACATGCGGGTGGTGCTTGAAGCGCTGGAATTCCTTGAACGGGTCGAGATGCGGGTTGCTGTAATCGAGCCCGATCACGTAGCCGATGGCCACCTGATGATCGTCGAGATGGTAGATGAACGAGCCGCCATAGGTGCCCGCATCGAGCGGCCAGCCGATCGTGTGCTCGACATGGCCGAGCTGGTGTTTCGAAGGATCAACCTGCCAGATTTCCTTGATGCCGATGCCGTAGGTTTGTGGGTCGCACTCTCGGCGCAGGGCGAAATGCTGCATCAGTTGCTGGGAAAGCGAACCACGGCAGCCCTCGGCGAATAAGGTGAGCTTCGCGCGCAGCTCGATGGGCGGCTGGTAGCTGTCTTTTTTGCTGCCATCGCGCGCGAGGCCGAACGCCCCCGTGCGCACGCCGCGCACCGCCCCGTCTTCGATGATGGCCTGCGCACCGCTGAACCCGGGGAATATCTGCACGCCCGATTCCTCCGCCTGCGCAGCCAGCCAGCGGCAGAAATTCCCCAGCGAAATAATGTAGTTGCCGGCATTGTGCATTTGCGGCGGGGTGGGCAGCACAAACCGCTTGGTTTTGGTGAGGAATGCGAATTGGTCGGCCACCACCGGCACGGTGAGCGGCGCGCCGCGTTCCTTCCAGTCGGGAATGAGTGCGTTGAGCGAACGCGGCTCCAGCACCGCCCCGGAGAGGATATGCGCCCCCACCTCGGACCCTTTTTCGATGACCATCACGTTCAGGTCGGCGTTCAACTGCTTGCAGCGGATGGCGGCGGAAAGGCCCGCCGGCCCCGCCCCGACGATCAATACGTCGCATTCCATGATGTCGTAAGCGTCCGTGGAATCGGTCATTTCTGTGCCTTCTTGTTCTATTTTCTAGAACGATAACAGAAATTTAGCGCTCGCGCGAGCCTTTATCGACGGCGGCGGCGGGCGCGGCGGCCATGCCGCTTGGCCCATCCTGCCCCGTGAAGGCCACGGGGGCCAGCGCGCCCAGCCCGGCGGCTTTGGTCATCTCGGCCACGCGGCCCATTTTATCGACCACTTCGCTGAACCGGCTGGCGGCATCGTCGGCGATGTTAGCCATGCAGCACCTGCTGTTCGTGGTCGAGATTGTCGAGAAAATCGATCGCGCGGCGCTGTGATTCGAGCGTGGGCAGGCCCAGCTCGACCAGCTCTTTGGCCTGCCGCACTTTGCGCATGTTCACGCCGCAACTGGCAAGGTGGCCGCGATTGCTGCTCATGCGCGGGTCGGCCATCAGCGCCTTGGCGTATTCCACATCCTTGAACCCGTCGAGCGCGACGGTCAGCTCGATCACCGCTTTGGCGGCAATATCCGGCGCATAGAATTGGGGCTGTGCAACAAGTTCCATCGGGTTTTGACTTTTCCCTGCGATTAACCGATAGGGTTAGAATCGCTAAACTTTGTTAAATATTCGTTAGCTATGGATCGCATGCAATCTATTCCGTCGCAGCCCGCCCTTGCCGATGCCCTCGCCCTGCTGGGCTGGCAGCTGGAAATTGGCGCCGATGCCTGCGTGGAGCTGGAACCGCAGGTGATTCGCGCCAGCGCCCCCGCCATGGCGGCAGACCACGCCCGCCCTACGCAAAAACCTGCCGCACCTATTGCGGCAAGCGCCGCGCCGAATCTCTCGATCGCCGGGGCGGTGGCCGAAGCGCGCGCGCTGGCCGAGGCGGCGACCACCCTCGCCGAACTGGAAGCGGCCGTGCGCGGCTTCAACGGGTGCGGCCTGAAGAAAACCGCCACCAACACTGTGTTCGCCCAAGGCGTGGCCGAAAGCCGTGTCATGTTCATCGGCGAAGCGCCGGGGGCCGACGAGGATCGCCAGGGTTTCCCCTTCGTGGGCGTGAGCGGGCAGTTGCTCGATCGCATGCTGGGCTTTATCGGCCTGCAGCGCGCCCAGAATTTCTACATCACCAACACCCTGTTCTGGCGCCCGCCGGGCAACCGCCAGCCGACACCGGAAGAGTTGGAGATCTGCCGCCCGTTTGTGGAAAAACACATCGCGCTGGTGAACCCGAAAATGCTGGTGCTGGTGGGCGGCACCGCGACCAAAGCCGTGCTGAACGACACGCGCGGCATCACCCGCCTACGCGGTCAGGTGTTTGCGTATAAGAACGACTACATGGCGACCGAAGTGCCGGTGCATGTGATCTACCACCCCAGCTATTTGCTGCGCCAGCCCATCGCCAAAAAGCAGGCCTGGGCCGACCTTCTGGCCCTGAAAGCGGCATTAAACGCGGCATAAACAGTCTGTAACGCCCACTAAGCCACTGATATTCCATATCAGCACATCTTCATACTTGATTCGCTGGCATGCCCCACTATGTTCCCGCGGCTTTACATGATGCAGCAATTGAAACAGTTCGCGCCGCGCTGGCGCTCCCATTCTTCCTTCCGACGCCGCCATTATACGATCATGGCGGCCCTTGCCTGCGCCGCGCTGGCAAGCCCCATGCTGTGGATGGGCGGGCCGGTCATCAGCCGCGCCGCGATCATCGCCCCCACGAGCGACGCCGCCCTCTCGGGCAACGACCAACTGCTTTATGAAACCATGTTCCGCGCGCAGGACCGCGGCGATTATGCATGGGCCGACCAGCTCGCCCAGCAGCTCGACAGCCCGGTGCTGATGGGCACGCTGCTCGCCCAGCGCTACCTGAGCAACGATTACACCGCAAGCGCCGACGAGCTTGCGCAATGGCTGCAAACCTATAGCGACCAGCCGGAGGCCGCGACCATCCGCGCGCTGGCCGAGCGCAAAGGCGCGCCGCATGACCGCCTCGCCGAGCTGGCGCAGATTCGCCCGCTACGCGGCGATGGCTACACCGACCATCTCGGCCGCCGTAGCGCGCCGGATGCGTTCTATCAGGGCTTGAGCGCGTGGAAACAGGGCCGTTTCGCCGAAGCGAAACAACGCTTCCTGAACGCCGCCGAAAGCAGCAAGACCGCTGACTGGCACCGCGCCAGCGCCTATTTTTGGGCCGCCCGCGCCGCCGAGAAAACGCAGGATCGCGCCACCACGCGCGAGGCACTGCAACAGGCCGCGCAATTCCCCACCACTTTTTATGGCCAGTTGGCCAATGCGAAACTGGGCAACCATGGCGCGCTGATGGCCGCCGTGCCGACCGTGCCCTCCGCACTGCGCGCGCTGCCCGCCGTGCAACGGGCGCAGGCGCTGGCGCAAATTAACCAGCGCGAGCTGGCCGAAGACGAGCTGCGCCAGCTCATCGTGACGCTCGACGATGCGCAGCGCCCGGCCATTCTCACCCTCGCGGGGGAAATGGGGCTCGCCAATTTGCAATTGCGCCTCGCCACGATGAAATCGTTGAGCGATGAAGAGCGCCTGTTCGCGCGCTACCCCATGCCGCACTGGCTGGTGGGCGCGCAGCAGATGGTCGATCCCTCGCTGCTGCTTTCCATGGCGCGGCAGGAATCGAGCTTCCGCGATGCGGTGCGCAGCCCCGTGGGCGCGCAGGGGCTGATGCAGATGCTGCCCTCCACCGCCCGCCATATCGAACGCGGCATGTCGGCCGAGACCATCGCGCTGGCGAGCAACGAAGATGGCGTGCCCCTCGCCCAGCAACTCGACGACCCGACCGTGAGCGCGCGGCTGGGCGCGGAATATGTGGCATTGCTCGCGCGCCAGCCGATGGTGCGCGGCGAGCTGGTGCATCTCATCGCCGCCTATAATGCCGGGCCCGGCACCGTCGCCGGCTGGCAGAAACTGGCGCGCAATATCGACGATCCGCTGCTGTATATCGAATCCATCCCCTACCCCGAAACCCGCAACTATGTGATGCAGGTGCTGGCCCACCAATGGGTGTATGCCACGCTGATGGGGCAAGAGCCGACCGGCCGCGACGCGCTGCTGCGCGGGCAATGGCCCATGCTGGCCGCGAACGGCTAGCGCATTTTTTTGCTGACGCACGCAGCACCAGCGGCTACGTTTTTGCTGTCATTCTCTTTGTGCGCCAGCCCATGCCCCACTACCAGCTCGAAGCATCCTATCCCGGCCTCACCCGCATTTGCGGGGTGGACGAAGCCGGGCGCGGCCCATGGGCAGGCCCGGTGGTGGCCGCCAGCGTGATGTTTACCGACACCGACACCATTCCCGCCGGGCTGAACGACAGCAAAAAACTCTCCGCCACCGCACGCGACGCGCTGTTCGATGCGATCCATGCGCGGGCAGTGGTGGGTGTGGGCATCGCCAGCGTCGTGGAAATCGACCAGTTGAATATCTGGGGCGCGACGGCGCTTGCCATGCGCCGCGCGGTGCTGGCGATGAACATCTCGCCCGAGCTGGCGCTGATCGACGGCAACCTCACCCCGCCGCATTTGCTGTGCGAAGCGCGCACGGTGGTGAAAGGCGACAGCATCTCGCTCTCCATTGCGGCCGCCAGCATCATCGCCAAAGTAACGCGCGACCGCCTGATGCACGCGCTCGCCACCACCTACCCTGCCTATGGCTTCGAGCGCCATGCCGGCTATGGCACGCCGCAGCACATCAATGCGCTGGAAACGCACGGCCCCTGCCCGGCCCACCGCACCAGCTTCGCGCCCATTCGCGCCCTGTTGGCACGCGCGCACCAGGGGGCCGCATGAGCAAACGCAAAACGCATCTTTTCCCGCGTCGCATCGACGAGCTGGTGAAAATCGCCACCAAGCCGCTGATGGACAAACAGGGCAAACTCTATGGCGCACTGCTGCAGAACTGGGCGCAGATTGTGGGGCCCGAGCGCGCGCTGCACAGCCGCCCGCAAAAGCTGCAATGGCCGACCACGCAGGCCAATGGTGCCATTTTGCACCTTGCCGCCCGCGCCGCCAAAGCACCCGAGCTGGCCTATGAAACCGAACAGATGGTGGAGCAATGCGCGCGCTATTTCGGCTACCGCGCGATTGCGCGCGTGGTGCTGCACCCGGCGCATGATTTCCCGCCCATCGAACCGAAAAAAGCACCCGCCGCCCCCGTCGCCGCCCCGCGCGACATGACAGAAATATTACAACGCATGCGCGCGCGCATCGCAACAGGTGACAAGCCGTAAACAACGCGCTACAGAAAACCCCTCACAAAAAAATTTTAAGGAAAAAAGACATGGCCGCTCCCTCGCAAAAGAAACCCTCGCACACCGGTAAATTCATTGTTGTTCTAGGCGTTTTGTTCATTGCGGGCCTCACCGGCTATGGCTATTTCTCGCAAAGCTCGAGCCTGCGCGGCAACAGCACCGAAGCCGCCGAAGCGCCCACCGCCGAACAGGCCCCGATGGCCGATGCGGGCGATGCCATCTACAGCGCAAGCAGCAGCGATATCGTGATCGGCAAAGCCGAAGCCCCCATCACCATCCTCGATTACTCGTCGCTTTCCTGCCCGCATTGCGCGCATTTCCACTTGGAAATTTTGCCCGGCGTGAAGCAGAAACTGATCGACACCGGCAAAGCCAAATTCGTCTACCGCCATTTCCCGCTGAACGAGCCCGCCCTGCGCGCCGCCCAACTGGTGGAATGCAGCGGCCCAATGAAGCGCGAATCCTTCCTGAAAGTGCTGTTTGAAACCCAGAAAACCTGGGCCTACAGCGAAGCTTTCAAAGACAACCTAAAAATCATCGCCAACCAGGGCGGGATCGACAATGCCGCATTCGCCAGCTGCCTGGCCGACAAAGCACTGGAAGACAGCATCCTGCAAACCCGCCAGCAGGCCGAAGCCAAACTGCATGTCGACGGCACGCCGAGCTTCTATGTCGGCCCTGAGAAAATCACCGATTTCTCGAGCGCCGACGCCTTCATCGCGCAGGTGGAAGCAGCGGCCAAGAAAGCCCCCGCCGCCGCCGCGCCCGCCGATGCCCCGGCCGCTGGCAAAGCCGACTAATCCCCAACTGCATTTTGCCCGTTTAATTGCTTGACGGGCGCACGCCCCATCCATAGATTGCGCGCGCCATGAGCAAGGACGAGGAAAAAGCCCCCGCGTCGCTGGATTCGGTCATGCGTCAGCTCGACGCGCTGAAGCAGGCGAAGCAGGCCAACAGCAAACCTGTCGCACCAACCGGTGATGCGGCCCGCGCGGCGATTGATTTCGCCTCCGCTTCCGCCGCCGGATGCCTGCTGGGATACGGGCTTGATTCGTGGCTGGGCATCAGCCCGTGGGGATTGATCGGGGGCTTGTTCCTCGGGGTCGCCGCCGGGGTGAAGCTCATGTTTACCGCCGAAGCACGCGAAGCGAAAAAACGCGCCGCCGCCGAAGCACGAGAAAAAACGACTAACGCGCAGGAATAACCGTGGCCGCCGGACATAGCCCTCTCGCCCAGTTTGAAATCAAGACCCTGTACCAATTGCCGCAGGTCTACGGCATCGACCTGTCGATTACCAACAGCGCGCTGTGGATGCTGCTTTCGGTGGCCGCCCTGTTCGTGTTCTTCGCGCTCGCCATGCGCAAAAAGGCCGTGGTGCCGGGCCGCATGCAATCGCTCGCCGAAGTGACCTACGAATTCGTGCAAGGCATCATCGACGAGAACATGGGCCATGGCGGCAAAAAATATTTCCCGTTCATCTTCACCATCTTCCTGTTCATCCTCGGCATGAACCTGCTGGGCATGCTGCCGTACTCGTTCACGCCCACCTCGCACATCATCGTCACGCTCGGCCTTGCCGCCGTGGTGTTCTTCGTGGTGGTGTTGACCGGCCTGATCGTGCAGGGCCCGGTGGCCTTCTTCAAACATTTCGCCCCCGCCGGCGTGCCTATCTTCCTGTTGCCGCTCATCATCCTCATCGAGCTGGTATCGTTCCTCGCCCGCCCGTTCAGCCTTGCCATTCGTCTGGCCGCGAACATGACCGCCGGCCACACGCTCATGAAAGTGATCGCAGGGTTTGTGCTGCCGCTGGGCCTCGCCGGGGTTGCGCCGCTCGCGTTCCTGGTGTTTATGACCGGCTTTGAAATCTTTATCGCCATCCTGCAAGCCTATGTCTTTGCCCTGCTGGCATCGATCTACCTGGGCGAGCAACTGGCCGAGCACCACTAACCCTAACACAACAATTTAACCTACCTCACACTGGAGACTACAATGGAAATGGAAGCACTGAAATTCATCGGCATGGGCCTCGTTGCACTGGGCATGCTCGGCGCCGCAATCGGCGTAGGCATCATCTTCGGCAACGCAGCGCAAGGCGTGGCCCGCAACCCGTCGGCTGTCGGCCAGATCCGCGGCGTGGCCATTCTCGGTGCCGCACTGGCCGAGTTCATGGGCCTGCTGTCGTTCGTTCTTGGCATCATGATCATGGGCTAATGGCATTCGCCATTCGCACGAGTTTTGCATGAACACGTTTCTCCGCATCGCCGCCACCCTCAGCATCGCCGCTTTCGCCGGTTCCGCCCGCGCCGAAGGCAGCATGCCGCAGATGAACCCGGACTCCTACCCCAACCAGCTTTTCTGGCTGGCGGTGTGCTTTGTGGTGCTCTACCTGCTGGTGAGCAAGTTTATCGCCCCGAGCATTGGCGGCGTGCTGGAGAAACGTGAGCGTGCAATCAATGAAGCGATCGCCGCCGCCGAAACGCTGAAAGCGACCGCTGCCAATACCCGTGGCAACAGCGATTCGGCACTGGCCGATGCCCGCGTCAAAGCAGCCGAACTGCTTGCGCAGGCGCAGGCGGAATCCACCAAAGCCACGCAGGACGCGCTGGCCAAACTGGATGCCGAACTGGCCAGCAAAGCCGCCGCCATGAAAGAAGACCTCGCGAGCGCCACGCTCAAGGCGCATGCCGAGCTGGAAAGCGCCAGCGAAAGCCTTGCCACCAGCATGACCGCCAAATTGCTGGCCATGCCGACGCTGGCAAAAACCACCAAGAAAGCATCGTAGCCATGGAACCCGAATCGTTGCAACACGCGGCGGAAGACGCCTACGAAGCCGCCTCGGGCCACGAAGCCGTGCAGGAACTGTTCTATCAGGACCCGCGTTTCTGGGTGGCTGCTGGCTTTGCCATCTTCATCATTCTGGCCGCGAAATTTATCTGGCCGCACATCGTGCGTGGGCTCGATGGCCGCGCTTCGGCCATCAAAAGCCAGCTTGAGGCCGCGACCCGCCTGAAAGACGAAGCCGAAGACCTGCTCGCCCAATACCGCACCGAACAGGCGCAGGCGCTGAGCGACGCAGAAACCATCCTCGCCAATGCCAAGCGTGACGCCGCGCTGATCCGCAGCAAAGCCGAGGAAGAGCTGGAAGCCACCATCACCCGCCGCACCGCGCAGGCGCATAGCGCCATCGAGCGCGCCAAGGCCGATGCCATGGCCGAAATTCGCCTGCAGCTGGTCGATGCCGCCACCGCCAAAGCCCGCACCGTGCTGGCCGAGCAACTGGAAGGCCAGAAAGAAGACCCCGCCTTCGCCCGTGCGCTCAGCGCCATTGAAGGCCAGCTCCATTAAGATTAGGCTCCGCGCATGCATGTGCGCGCCCTGTTTTTCGCCCTCGCCCTGAGCAGCACCGCCCACGCGGGCGCATGGACGCTGCCCGCCGGCGACGGCCTGTTCATCGCGCAGGCCAGCTATTTCAGCTCCGACCGCTATTTCGACGCCGATGGCAACCGCCAGCGCCAGCCCACCTTCCGCAAATACGAGCTGCAACCCTACGCCGAATATGGCGTGAAGGACTGGCTCACCGTGGGGGGCAGCGCCTATGCCCAGCGCGTGTCGCAATCGGATAACGACAATTACGGCCTCGCCGACACGGAACTTTTCGCGCGGGTTCGCCTGTGGCAGCCGGAAAACGCGGTGCTATCCATCCAGCCACTGGTGAAGCTGCCGAGCCGCTTCGGCGAATCCGGCCTGCCGCGCGGCGGCAGCCGCAGCACCGACATGGAGCTGAACCTGCTCTATGGCACGGCGGGCACCTATTGGGGCATGCCCTATTACACCGACATGCGCGTGGGCTATCGCACGCGCTCGCGCGACCTCAGCCCGCAATGGCGCACCGACCTCGCAATCGGGGTGATGGTGAGCGAGCATTGGCAAATCATTCCCGCCCTGCGCAGCGTGATCGCCACCGACGCGCCGGAGAACATCACCTTCCGTGAAGATGGCGAGCAGGATTACGACCTTGCCAAAGCCGAACTCACCGTCGCCTACCACCTGGGCGCAAAACGCTGGGTGCAGGCCACCGCGTTCGACCATGTGGCGGGCATTCAAACCGGGGCCGGGCGGGGTTTCGCACTTGGCTTCGCGCAGCGGTTCTGATGCTGCGGCTGGGCGACATTCTGGTGGCACACGGCGCCCTCCCCCGCGAGCGGCTGGAGCACCATATGGCCGCGGCGAAAGGCCGTATCGGCGCGTTCCTGCATGCGCATGGCGCGATCGGCCCGCAGGCGCTAGCACGCGCGGTGGCCGAACAGCGCGGTGCGCCTTTCATCGACCTGCGACGCGATCCGCCGGATCCCGGCCTGTTTCGCGCGCGCGACATGGAGCATTGCCTCGCCGAGCGCTACCTGCCGCACAGCCGCGCGGGCGGCATCCTCACCGTGGCGTGCTGCGAGCCAAGCCGCGCGCTCGGCCATTTGCTGAAGCGCCGGTACGGCCACGACATCAAACTGCGCACCACCACCGCGCGCGACCTCGCCACCGCCCTCGCACAGGTGGGCAAGCGCCACCTCACCCGGCAGGCGCGCCATGGTTTGCGTCGCCGCCATCGCACCCTCAGCGCCGCGCGCACGCTCATGCCCCATCAGGCACGCGGGCTGGGGGTGGTGCTAGTGCTGGTCGCCATCGGGCTGGGTGCGCATGCGCAGGGCGGCTGGCACCTGCTGCTCGCCGCCTGCAACCTGTTTTACTTCTTCACGCTGGCGTTCAAACTCTACCTCTATGTTCAGGGCCGCGACGCCGCCCGCGCGCTGGCGGCGTTGGAGGAACGCATGGTGCAGGCGCTGCCCACCCTCGCGGAAGAAGCGCTCCCGGTCTATTCCATCCTCGTGCCGCTCTACCGCGAATCGGCCAATGTGCTGGCGCGCCTCATCCGCGCGCTCGATGGGCTCGATTACCCGAAAGAAAAGCTCGATATCAAACTCATTTGCGAGGCGGATGATACCGATACATTTGCCGCCCTACGCCATTTGCGTCCGCCGCAGACCATGGAAATCCTTGCCGTGCCACCAAGCGCGCCACGCACCAAACCCAAAGCCTGCAACGTGGCACTGGCGCAGGTTCGCGGCGAGTTCGTGGTCATTTTCGACGCGGAAGATGCCCCCGCGCCCGACCAGTTGAAACGCGCCGTGTGGCTGTTTGCGCAAAGCGATGCACGCGTGGCCTGCCTGCAAGCGCCACTGAATTATTACAACCGCGCCGAGAACCTGCTCACCCAGCTGTTCGCGCTGGAATATGGCGCGCTGTTTTGCCTGCAGCTTCCGGCGCTGGCGCGGCTTGGCCTGCCCATTCCGCTCGGTGGCACCAGCAACCATCTGCGCGTGGCCGCCCTGCGCGAAGCGGGCGCGTGGGACCCGTTCAATGTGACCGAAGACGCCGATCTGGGCATGCGCCTGTGCTATCTCGGCTACCGCACGCGGGTGCTGCCGTCGATCACGCTCGAGGAAGCGCCCATCACCCTGTGCGCGTGGATGCGCCAACGCACACGCTGGATCAAAGGCTACCTCCAGACATGGCTGGTCTACACGCGCGACGCAGCCACGCTGAAACGCCGCCTCGGCCCCCGCGCCTATTACGGCTTCCAGTTCTTCATCGGCGCACCGGCCCTCACCTTCCTGCTCGCGCCGCTGCTGTGGGGCGTGTGCCTGATTGCGCCATTTGGCCTGCTGCCGTTGCAGCTGGCGCCGTGGCTATGGGCCATTTGCGCTGTCGCGTTCGTGGGCGGGGTGGCAAGCAACCTGCTCTATGCCCGCGCCGTGATCGTGATCGAGCGCTGGCCCGCCATGCGCGCGGCCATGCTCGCCTATCCGTTTTACTGGCTGCTGCATTCGGCGGCCTGCGCGCGAGCGGTATGGCAGCTCGCCACCGCCCCGCATTACTGGGAGAAAACCACCCATGGCGTGAGCCGCCTGTTCGGCAACAGCGAAAAAGCATAAGATTCGGCGTTTTTGTGGGTTGACAGGCCCAGCCATGGCCGGTAAGTAGGCGCACCCGATAAGAAACAGGTGACGTTATGAAAGTTCTGAGCTCATTGAAATCCGCCAAAAAGCGCGACAAAAACTGCCGCGTAGTGCGTCGTAAGGGCCGTATTTACGTCATCAACAAACAAAACCCGCGCATGAAAGCGCGCCAGGGCTAACCCCTCCCCTTTCCCCAGCCCTTGTTTGTTTGCTGATTGATGTGGAACAGGCGCGTTTTTACGCGCCTGTTCGCATTTATGCGCGGTGCATCAGCGCTCGTCGTGCAATTGCATGAAGCAATACAGTGCGAAAACAACCACGCCCACACCACACGCAAAGCCACTCAAAAACCACATAAAAACTCCCCCCTGGTGACCGGGAGTTCAAAACCGCAATAGCACGGCACGACAATCTTTACCGCGAGGCTGGACATGCATTGCCGCCTCCCGGTCATACAGACAGGGAAACAGCATCGCGTTTCGGCGGATGCAAAGACCGGCTATTGAAAGGGTTTTGAAGCCCCCGGAACATGAATGTTCCATGTGGGCAACGCTATCGGCAATTTAACAAAAGCTCAATGGGTTTCTAGCGCACGTACACATGCGTTTCGTCGTAGCGGATGCCGGGCTGGTGCGTGCCACTCACATGAATGCGCGCGCTGGGCACGCCGATCTGCTGCAAAGTGGCAACCACCCGCTGCGTATGTTTGCTGGCCAGTTCCTGCCAGTCCTCATTCGCGGAGCTGCTGCTGGTTTGCGGCGCGTAGCTCACCACGTCGATCATCAGGTCGGGCTTAATGGCGACGGCTTTGGAAATGGCGGTGTAGAGCTGCTGGTCGTAATAGACATTGGGCTGGTTGAAACGAATGACCACCAACGGCGTGGCCGCCTGCGCCAGTACGGGCAGGCAACAAACAAGCAATGCAACACGAAGAAAACGCATGCCCATTCTGCTAGCAGCGGCCCGCGCCCCTGCCAAGCAGAAAGCGACATGCGGGCGCGGCGTGCGCCACCAGCATTAAGAAAATCAGGAAGGGGAAAATGGCGGACCCGGAGCGATTCGAACGCCCGACCTTTTGATTCGTAGTCAAATGCTCTATCCAGCTGAGCTACGGGTCCGTGTGCCTTTAAAAGGAGCAGCAACCTAACGAATCTGCCGCGCCCCTGCAAGGGCTAGTTTGCGATGGTGGCCAGAGACGGGATCGAACCGCCGACACGGGGATTTTCAATCCCCTGCTCTACCATCTGAGCTATCTGGCCACGCCTTTGCAAAAAGGAAGCAGTGCTATAGCGAAAGCTTTTCGCCTTGGCAAGCACTTACCAATCTTCCGTTTTATTGGGATTTTCCGCCGCCTCCAGCGCCTGCATATCCACGTCATCCAATTCGACGGCGGGCATGGCGTATCCGCCGGTGAACCAACGGTTCATGTCGACCTCGCGGCAACGCGCGCTGCAAAAAGGTTTGTGCGCGGCGACGGTGGTTTTCTGGCAGATGGGGCAGCGGGGCATGCAGCTGCTATAAAGAATTTTTGAAAAATCGCAAGAAACGTCACGAAGCTGTCATACTCCTGCACTAAACCTGCAGCATTCCACTGAAGCCCCGCAGGATTTTATGCAAACCACCATTGAATATCGCACCTTCATGCAGACGCTAGCCACGCAGCTTGGCACAGCGCCCGCAGCAGAAAAAGCCGCGATTGATGCGCACATGACGCGGCTGAACCAAACGCCCGGTGCCCGCCTGATGTCACAGGCCGACCTTGAGGCGCTGCACGACCGCATTGCGGCATTCGCGCAAAAGCAAACCGGCGTGCAGGGGCAAGCGCTCACCCACCTTGCCGAAGCGATCGACGCATCCATTCGCCAGCATTTCGATGAACTCGATTTCGAGGCATTGCCCGCCATGCCCACCCCCGTTTCGGAGGCAGTGTTTGCGCCGGTTCGCCAGCGCTCCAGCCGCGATGTATTGCCGGAAAAAGTCGCCAAAATGGCCACGGCCATACCGCCCGATAACGGCCTGACCAAAGGTGCCTTGCAAGCCCTCTACCCCAGCCAGCTTTCCGCTTATATTGACACATTGTACAACGCGGCCAAAACGCATGCGGGGGTTGGCGCAATGGCGCCCGTTCCCTACGAGGGCATGGATATTCAGATGGGCTATTTCCGCCGCACGAAATTCCAGCTGCCCGTACTGTTGCTGGATCGGGCGAGCTTCGATTATCCGCTTAAAGCGTATCTCGATAGCAAGGCCGCACTGCTGCGCGTGAATACGCGCGAGAGCCCCACCACCAAAGCCCCACGCAAACAACGTATTGAGTATGATGAAACGGTGAGCCAGCCATTCACCCATATTTGCAAACGCCCGAACTATGGTGCGGGCAAAGCACTGCGCGAGGCACTGCTTGCGGGGATCGAGCGCGCAAAAGCAGCAGGCACCAAGCCGGACGCGCAGGAACTGTTCACGCTTGAGGTTGAAGGCCAAACAATCCGGGCCAATGAAGTTGGGGGCAAGAAAGCGACACTTATCATCGCGCGCGATTGCTCGCCCGCGCTGGAAAATGCCTGGAGCAGCCTGTACCTAAAGGCGAAAACCGAAGAGAAGAAAACGGGATGGCGCGCGCAGATTAACGCACAACACCGCCCCTATAGTCGCGAAAAGATGCCGGCACCGCCCTCGATGGAGCACCCGGCGATTTTAAAGAGCAACTGGGGCGGCAAGGATAGTGGCGGCCGCGGCGGGCGTTAGGCCGTGGCCGAGCGCCACGCGCTCGTCGAACACGAAGCAACTGCCGCGCCACAGGCTTTGCGCCTCGGGCACCTGTTCGAGATAGGCCAGGATGCCACCCTTTAAGTGATAGATGCGGGTGAAGCCCAGCGACAGCATGTAGGCCGAGTATTTCTCGCAGCGAATGCCGCCGGTGCAATACATGGCAACCGGGCGATCGAGCCCGCGCGGGGCCAACTCGGCCTCGGTGAAGGCAAGCATTTGCTTGAAGGTGCGCGTGTCGGGGTTCACCGCGCCAGCGAAATGGCCGATGGAAAATTCATAGGCGTTGCGCGTGTCGATGGTGATGACGCCGGGTTCGGAAATAAGCGCGTTCCAATCCTCGGGCGCGACATATTCACCCACACACATTGCCGGGTTTGCTTCGGCGCCAATCGAGATCAGCTCGCGTTTTACTTTCACCTTCGAGCGCTGGAACGGTTGCGCATCGGTGGTGCTGAAGCGCTGCATGGCAAAGCGCAGGCCAAAACGCTGCTGCAATTCGTGCAGATAGCGGGCCATGGCTTCCGCCTCGCCGGAGAGGGTGGCGTTCACCCCTTCGGTGGCGAGCGTGAGGGTGCCGCGAATGCCGACTTCACGCATGCGCGCGAGTAGCGCCGGCTTGTGCGATGCGGGCTGCGCGATGGGGGTGAATTCGTAAAACGTGGCGACGGTGATGCTCATGCGCGCGATCTAGCGCAGAAATGGCCGTTTGTCTAGTCGATGCCGAGGCTGACGGCAGCGCCCAGCCGCCCTTCATTCGCCAGCCCTTGCGCCACGCGCGGCGACGGGGTGGCGGTTTCGGCCACCGGGCGTTGTTGCGGCAGCGAGCGCAGTTGGTCGATGCGCGCCTGCGTGGTGGGATAGCCCGACATGGTGGTGGCCAGCTTGCCGCGGCTGCCGTGCTGGTCAAGGCGCGCCTGGATTTTCAGCAAGGCTGAAGCCAGCGCGGCAGGATCGCCGCTGATGGCGGCCCCTTTTCGATCGGCATCCAGCTCGGTGGGCTTCACCGAAAGATGGTTCGCCGCCACGCGCCCCATGGTGCTGAAGGTCATGATCGACAACAGCCCCCCAAGAACGGAGCCATGAATCACCCGGTTTTCGGGGAACCAGGCGCGAATCGGTTTTTCGAGCATAGGCAGCTCAGCAAGCGCATCAATGGTGCTATGGACCAGCGACGTTTTGCGTGCCAGCTCGTTACCCACCAGCGCGCCGCCGCCGCCCAGCAGGGCTGTCCAGAACATGCGGGGCCGGAAATGGTCGCTGGTGGCGTGGCCAAGCTCGTGGCCAAGCACAGCGCATACCTCGCGGTAATCGCACATATTCAGCAGGCCGGTGGTGACGACCACTTCCTGCGTGGGCAGCGTGAAGGCATTCGGCGCGGCACTTTGTGCCAGAATAAGCTGCGGCGCGCGTGGCATGCCGGCACGGCGCGCCATGAGCTCGAACGCAGCATACAGGTCCGGATGGCTTTGCGGGCTTACCAGCTTGGCGCGGCGCATGCCGGCACGGCTTAAATCGACCAGTGTTTTGGCGTCGATCTCGTCGCTCGACATGGGCGCTTTGGGGGCAAAGCGCGCGTCGATGCGCTGGGTGTTCAGCAGGGTTTCCTCGACCGAATAGCGCGCGGGCGGCGCATAGCCCGACACCCAGCCGGTCAGCTTGTCCCATGCGTGTTGCATGGAAAGCGTGAGGCCAACATGGGTGGGGATCATGACCATCTAGCGAGCAGCTCCGGCAGCAAGGGCGGGCGCATGCCCAAGCATGCCGTGATGTTCTTTCTGCTCGGCCAGCACATGCTCGGGCTGGGCAGCCGCGGGGGCCACCGGGTGGTCGCCTGCTTCGCGCGTCGGCCCACCGGGGGGCGTGCCGGGAGGCGCGGGCTGGTGAATCACCGCATCTGCCGGTTGGTGCGGCTTCGCGTGTTCGGCATGGCCATGCACCAGCCCGATGCCTGCATCGTTGGCGGCGTGCGGCGTGGCGTGTTCGCCATGCGTGGCGCTATGGGCAATTTTCTCGTGTGCCGGTTTGGTGTGCGCCTCGGGCAGCACCAGCGGCGTGTCGGTCGCCAGCGCGTCCATCAGCGCATGGTACTGCGGCACGCTGAGATGCTTGATATGCACATGCACCATGTTCGCTTTATCCACTTCCTCCACGAAATGCGGCTTGGTTGCCTCGTGCGCGAACAGCGGAGCGAAGGCCGGGTGCTGGTGCAGCGCCGCGATCAGGTCGTGCGCGGTGCTGGCATGGTTGCCCACCAGCTTATCGCCGCTCAGGCACAGCTTGATGCCGGTGGTTTTCTCCTCGGCTTCTTCAAAAATCGCCAGGCGAAGCGAAGGATCGATTACATTTTTGTTCAGCTTGCCCGCAATCGCGTGCGCCAGTTTTGCTTCGGCAGCATCGTGGGTTTCTTTGGTGACGAAATAATCGTTGGCGGGCACGGGGGCGGCCCCATGCGTTTGCGCCTGCGGCACATGGGCGGCGGGCGCGTCGTTCGGCGTCATTGTCTCCAGCACTGGCGGCAATTTGGTCGGGTCGACCGGCTCGGGCACGGTGGGGGCCACCGATTCCGGCTTCGGCGGGGCCTCGCGCGCGGCATCATCTGCCGTGGCGATGGGCATGCTGCCATGCTCCGGCGCAGGGGCTGCCGGGCGTTCGGCGTTTTCTAGCGGGGTGGCGTGAAGATTGCTCATGGTCGACCTCATTACATATGTGGGGACATCCTACCAAATTGCCTGGGCGCGCTGTGTGACAGTTTGATGAAACTATCTATAAAATACGTACACCGTCACAAATTCTTAACATTTGATATGTATTGGGCAAAAATCATCTAATTAGGGAGCCTAAGTATGCAGAACATTAGTTCACTGATGGAAATCATAGAATTATCCAATAAAATTAAACAATCCACGGATGATTACAATGCGCGCTTTGTAAGCATGAAATTAGGTTTCATTAAGTGGGATAGTGGTTGGGCAGAGGACAAAAATGCAATTGCAGATGCCCACAATTTACCACAAAAAATTATTTTATCACCTGAGATGGCAAGCTTTCTATTTAAAGACCAAAATACTTTTGATGCCAAGCATAATGCACTTTATAAAACACACCACCCATGGAAAGAAGCGATGGCAGCACCAACAAACGTGCTTATATCACTTATATACCCTCCGCATTCTACGCAAGCTATCGCCAGCGTTGCTCGTGGCATATCTAAATATAAAACTTACCAAGCTGAGTACGAAAAAATTTGGCAAGATCGAGATCAGACTATTGGCACAATATTAAGCCGTTATCGCCTAACAAAAGATGGGGATGACTACGTTCTTCAGCGTGCAAATTGGACAAGATACACTTCATCAAATGCTGGCTTTTATAACCTACAAGACCAGACAGGAATTGATGATACAATCAAAAATGGCGGCAATGATTTACCAGATCTACCATCACCAACAAGTGAGAAAGGTAGAGGGCGTTAATATCTAATTGCTCCCAAAACCTTCATAAAACCTTCATAAAGCTTAACTCTATACAGTGCTATATTAGAGAGCATAGAGGGCTATTTTGAAACAATATACGACACAGAAAAATGCTTATGAAGTTAGCGGCGTTTCACCGCCAGCTTCTAGACATGATAATGAAAAAAATAAAAAATATTACATCACGGAAGGCTTTCGCAACAAAACCAAAGGCGAAGGCTATTTCAACACGCTCACCTATACCGGCGTCGGTTATTTTGGTGTTACGGCATTCTCGATCTACCTCACCTATCTGCTACGCGACCGCGATGGCTATCTGGCAAAAGCATTCAAGCCAGTTGTCGACGGCGCAACTAAATTCTTTTCACGCAACGCGACCACGGCGGAAGAAGCAACCCGCATCGCCCAGAAGGTCGACTCGAATATGAACATTGCCGCCCTGTTCACGGGTGGCACGGTCGTTTCGCTCTTGCCGATCAAATGGCTGGAAGATCACAAATCCTCGATTGTGAAGAAACTGGATGCGAAGATTTACGGGCAGGAGGCGATCGATAACGATCCGGCACTGATTGAAGCGCACAAGGAACTGGATAGTGTGCCGCGCCAGACATGGCGATCGGTATTGACCTCGCGCCTGCTTGCCTTTGCCGCCACCTACAGCACCAGCTTCCTGGTCGGCGACGACAAAAGCTTCATCGGCAAAAAAACCGGCCTGTCGATCGACCGTGCCGGTGCCAGCATCGGTCGCCATATCGACAGCCGCCTGAACCGTGGCGACGCACAGATTGTCGCGCAGAACAACGCAGCGGGCCTTGCAAGCCCCGGTGGCCTCACCCGCGCCGCCGCCAACCCTGACCGCGTATCCGCACGCATCTGGGGCTATATTGCGATGGACGGATTCTACACGCTCATCACCAGCAAAGCCCTGTTCGTCTTTACCCGCATTTTTGCCCCGTTCTACGACAAGCGGGCGACGCACAACAGTTCGACGGCGCTGCCTCCCGCACCGGCGGCTTTGCCCACGCCGGCGAGCCCAACCCTGCCCGCCCCCGCCAATGATGTCGCACCAGCGCAGGCCAGCAACGACAACCCGCCCAGCCCGCAGGTGCATTCCGTGCAGGCACAGGCGCGCGTGGGTGCGCCGGTGGGGCTTGCCCACCAGCAGGCATAAAAACCATTCGCCTCGCCCGCAGCTTAGCGGTATAAACGCGCCATGATCCGTGTTCCCACCCAGCCCTCGCTGAGCCGCAACTTCCTGCTGCTGTCGGTGTTCATTGTCGTCATCCTCGTGCTGGTTTCGGCATGGGTGGCGGCGGAAACCATCAAAAACCACGCCGAAGCGGTGAGCAAACAACTGGAAAACGACGCGCTGCGCATTGACCGCGCGCTGATCGTGGAAACCGAGAACGCCTCCTACATCCTCGAATCGCTGGGCCGCCAGATCGAGGCGACGGGCCTGAACAGCGAAGAAAATATCGCCCAACTGTTCTTCTCGTTCGCCAAAACCGAAGGCAGCAAACGCAATGCTTTTTCTTGGGTCGATAAAGCGCAGATGATTACCATCTCCAGCAATCTCGGCGTGCTGGAAAAACCGATCGACGTGTCCGACCGCGACTACATCAAAAAATCGGTGGCGGAGCCGTGGAAGGTGCATATTGGCCGCCCGATCATGGGCCGCCTGTCGCAGAAAATGGTGCTGCCGCTGGCGCTCGGCCTCACCGACCAGCGCGGCAATTATGCGGGCTCGGTCATGGTGGCGCTCGATATCCAGAAACTGACGGATGATTTAACCCGCGTGCTGCGCGATTCGGGCACGCAATTTGCCATCACCAACCTCGCCTTCACCCTGCTCACGCAAACGCCGGAATCGGAAGCGTTCTTTACCCAGACCTTCAACGTGAAGCAGTTGAGCCACGTGGATTTCACCCAGCAGACCAACGGCATCTATTCGCTCGGCTCGCTGTTCAACAGCCAGAAGCGCTTCGCCTATTTCGAGCGTTCCAGCCAGTATCCGTTCATCATTTTCCTCGGCCTCGACCCGGCGCACAGCAAGCAATCGGTGATCGACATGCTGCTGCCGCGCCTGTTCCAGCTTTGCGTGATCGCGGCGTTCTTGTGGTTCGTGCTGTGGACGGTGCGCAAGCGCATCATCCAGCCGGTCATCGCCCTCACCCACAGCGCCGCCACCATCGTGCGCGGCGAGCGCTACAACCCAACCGAAACACAAGGCCCGCTCGAGATCGAGCAGCTCAGCTTCGAGATCAAGCGGCTGTATGATTACATCGAGGAGCGCCGCCGGGTGGAAAGCGAGCTGCGCCTGAAAAACGCCGAGCTTAACCGCATCAAGGAAGCGGCCACGCTCACCAACCAGGTGAAGGCGGAATTTTTCAGCTATATCGGCCACGAGTTGGCCGAGCCGGTCGAGATCATCCTCGAACAGATTGAAACGATCAAAGACCAGCATTTCGGCCCGCTGGCGAACCCCAAATACCTCGCCCACGCGCACGATGTGTATGAGCAGGCGCAGGCGCTGCGCAGCATGCTGGGCGACATTAAAACCATCGCCGAAGCCGAAACCGGCCTGCTGGCACTGAGCGAGCATGAGGTCGACCTTAGCTTTATCCTGCAGAAAACGATCCGCATTTTCCGCGATAAAAGCCCACGCCCGGTCGATGTGCAGCTCGACACCACCGGCATGCCGCGCCTGCGCGGCGACGAGCTGCGCCTGAAGCAGTTGATCCTGAATATCCTGAACGCCAGCGCGCAGCATGTGGGCACGGGCGATGTGATTCGCATCAGCGCCGTGCCGAAAACGCAGGAGCTGCAACTGCATTTCAGCTATCTCGGCGACACGGCGCCCAAATCCATCGCGACCATGGCCATGCACCCGCGCGGCAAGCACGGGCTGGAACTGGCACTGGCGCGCCTGCTGGTGGCGCTGCACCAGGGCACGCTCGAGATCAAAACCACCGCCGATCGCACCACGGTCGTGATCGTGAAATTCCCGGCGCAGCGGGTGCTTTAATTATTCGCCGAATTTGTTGGAACGGGGGAAGCCCACCGGCGGCAGGCCGCCTTGGGCGGCGCGGTTGGAAAGCCACGGTTTCATATCGGCCTCAGTGCGGGTGCGGTCGCCGATTTGCCAGCTCAAACCGTCTTTCATGGCGAAGACTTTGGCGTCGCTCAGCTTGCCGCCTTTGTATTTCTGCAGCGCCACGCCCTGCCCGCGCTGCATTTCCGGCACCTGCTCAAGCGGGAACACGAGCAGCTTGCGGTTGGTGCCGATGACGGCGACATGGTCGCCTTCCACGGGCGCACATACGAGGGCTTTGCTGCCTTCCGGCGCTTGCAGGATCTGTTTGCCCGCACGGGTTTGGGCGATGACGTTTTTCTCTTCGACGATGAAGCCTTTGCCCGCATCGCTCGCCAGCAGCAGCTTGCGCTCGGGGTTGGCGACCATCATCGTCACCACTTCTTCTTTGGCGGCGAGCTCGATCAGCAGGCGCACCGGTTCTCCGTGGCCCTTGGCGCTCGGCAACTTGTCGCAGGGGATGGTGTAGAACTTGCCGTCGGTCGCAAACACCAGCAGTTTGTCGGTGGTTTTGGCTTTCAGCTGGAAGCCCGCCTCGTCGCCCTCTTTGAATTTCAGGTCGGGCAGGTCGTCGAAATGGCCTTTGAACGCGCGAATCCAGCCCAGCTTGCTGCACACCACGGTGATCGGCTCTTTCTCGATAAACTGCTCGACCGAGAAGTTGGTGATCGCCGGTGCGTCGGTCAGTTCCGTGCGGCGGGCGGAGAGTTTTTTATCGGCGGCGAAACGCTTCTTCACCGCTTTCACTTCTTCGGTGATGTGCGCCCAACGCAGCGATTCGTCTTTCAGCAGGGTGGTCAGGTTCTTCTGCTCGTCTTTCAGCTCTTTGTGCTCGCGCTTGATTTCCATTTCCTCGAGCTTGCGCAACTGGCGCAGGCGCATGTTGAGGATGGATTCGGCCTGCAGATCGGTGAGGCCGAACGCGTTCATGAGTTCCTGCTTCGGCTCGTCCTCCTCGCGGATGATGCGAATCACCTCGTCGAGGTTCAGGTAGCAGATCAGCAGGCCTTCGAGGATTTCCAACCGGCGCTTGATGGCTTCCAGCCGGTTGTTGGCCTTGCGCACTAGCACTTCATGCCGGTGGTCGAGATAGGCCTGCAGGATCTCGCGCAGGTTCATCACGCGCGGCACCGAATCGGCGCCCAGCACGTTGAGGTTCATCGCGTAGCGGATCTCGAGATCGGTCACGCGGTAGAGCGATTCCATCAGCATCTCGGGCGCGATGTTCTTGGTTTTCGGCTCGAGCACGATGCGCATCTGGTCGGTGGATTCGTCCTGGATATTGCCCAGCAGCGGCAGTTTTTTCTCGCGGAACAGATCGGCGATTTTCTCGATCAGCTTCGATTTCTGCACCTGATAGGGAATCTCCGTAATCACCACCTGATACATGCCGTGGCTCATCGGCTCCTTCACCCATTTGGCGCGCAGGCGCAGGCTGCCGCGGCCATTGGTGTAGGCGTCGATAATGCTCTGGCGCGATTCGGTGAGCAGCCCGCCGGTGGGAAAATCCGGCCCGGCCACGAAGCCGCAGAGTTTTTCGATCGAAGCGTTCGGCGTTTTGATAAGGTAGCTGAGCGCGTCGCACAGTTCGAGGATGTTGTGCGGCGGAATGGCGCAGGCCATGCCAACCGCAATGCCTTCCGCCCCGTTGGCGAGCAGGTTGGGATAGCCCGCCGGCATCACCATCGGCTCTTTGTCTTCGCCGTCATAGGTCGGGCGGAAATCCACCGTGTCGGCGTCCATGTCCTCCATGAGCAGCATGGCGGCATCGGTCAGCTTGGCTTCGGTGTAACGCATGGCGGCGGCGTTATCGCCGTCGATACTGCCAAAGTTGCCCTGCCCGTTCACCAGCGGATAGCGCACCGCGAAATCCTGCGCGAGGCGCACCATGGTGTCGTATACCGCCGTGTCGCCATGGGGGTGGTATTTACCGATCACGTCGCCCACCACGCGGGCGCATTTCTTATAGCCGGACTTAGGGTCGAGTTTCAGTTGGATCATCGCGTAGAGCAGGCGGCGATGCACGGGTTTCAGGCCGTCACGCACATCGGGCAACGAGCGCGACGTGATGGTGGAGAGCGCATAGGCAAGGTAGCGCTCGCCAAGAGCGTCTTTAAAGGAAACAGGCTGGATGGAGGTGTCGATGCTCGCCATGGAGGCGCGAAATTAGCGATTCCCGGCGGCTTTGCAAGCGTTTTGCGTGCTACTTAGCCGCGAATATGCGCAAAATATTCGGGCGCGACCGGGGCCGTTGGGGCCAGCGGGGCCTGCGGCTGGGCCGGGGTGGCGCTGGCCACCTGCATGCGCGTGCCGTCGTTCAGCAGCGCCTGAATCCATGCGTTATTGTCGGCCACCTGCTCGGGGCTAAGCGGCGCGCCATTCACCGCGCCGATGCTGGTTTGGCTCGCCACCATGCCGTTGCCGCGCTGGGGCACCTCCTGCCCGCGCGCCAGTTGCTGCGATGGGCCGTCTTTTTTGGGGGCGGCGCTGTCGCTACCCAGCCATTTGCTCGCCATATCCTTGCCCATGATCGCCATGGGAATGGCCAGCAGCGCGAACACGATCGTGCCCATCCACCCGCCACCGCCGAACATGCTGGAGATCAGCCATGCGAGCACGCCACCCCCGGCCATGCCGAGGCCTTTTTTCCAGTCGAAATCCTCGAACAGGCCGGTGAGCTTGTCCCATGCCCCGGCACCGATTTTCTTGCCCGCGCCGAACAGGCCGTTTTCCTGCACGGATTCGATAAAATCACCGCCCAGACCGACCACGGCGGCCGCGCCGTTCCATGCCGTTTTGGCGGTGGCTTCGGCGGCGCGTTTCAGCGCCGCGGCGGTATCTTTGCCCAGTTGCTCGGCGCTGGTGTTCGCCGCCGCCTTGGATTTCGTTTCGGCGCTCACCGCCGGGCCAAGTTCGGCCTGAATGCGTTCAATCTGGTCGGCGTTGAAGGCCTGCGCTTTTTTGCGGCGTTCGGCTTTTTGCGCGTCGGTCGGGGTTTTGCCATACTCACGATCGAGCTGCAGGATGAAGCGTTGGGCTTCTTCCTTATAGAACTTCTCGCGATCGGGACTGAGTGTTGCTGCGGCCATGGTTTTCCTTACCTTGTCATCCTAACACAATGGGCCGCGAGAAATATGACAAGTCCGTGAAGATTAGGCGGCCGCGCCCAAGCGCAGCACCAGCGCCGAAAAATGCGCTCTGAGCGGCGGCATGGTGCGGTGCAGCTCGGGCAGCAGGCGAGTTTCAAAAAACTGGCCGGTGAGCGCAAGCCCCGCCGCCACCTCGCCCATCGCCTCGGCCACATGCCCATCGCGGATGAATTCGGGCAGTGCCAGCAGCCGGTCGTGATACGGCGCACCTGCCTCGCGCGACACCGCCCGGCCCGATTTGGGCGACACATAGACCAGATCCGCCGCCTCCCCCGTCGCCGCGCATTCGCTTAAATCGAGGCCGAACCCGGCCAGCTCGAGCAGCGCCAGTTCCAGCCGCACATATTCGCTCAGCCACACCAGGGGTGCCACCCCCGCCGCCACATGCTGCAGGAAATGATGGGCGGCGTGGTACAGCTCCGGGTGGGGATCGTGTTCGGCCAACGTGGCACGCAGCAGGCCCATGGCGCTGCCCACGGCGGCCAGCTTCAGCGGATCGGCCATCACCCGCGTGGCGTAGCTGTGTTTGGCTTCGAGCGTGATGGTGCCCATATGCTGCTCCAGCCGGGCGCTCCAGTTCACCTCGACCAGCGTGGCCGGTTGCATATCGGGCCGTTTTTTGCTGGTGAGCCCGCGCTTCACCACCCCGCGCGCCAATCCCTGCGCCGGCGTGAACACATGCACAATCGCATCGTAATCGCCGAATTTATCGACAGCGAGGATGAGGGCTTCGTCGGTCCAATGGTGCATGAGGGTTGGGTGATGAATGGTGAGTGCTGGGTAGTGATTAAACTAATTTTTCACCACACACTACTCACAACCCACTACTCGCCCGCCTTAAAATCCAGCCCCAGATACTGATAGGCTTCCGGCTTTTCTTTCCAGTCTTCTCGCACTTTTACGAAGAGCTTGAGGTGGCAGGTGCCGTCGATGGCGTAGCCGATCTGGGTACGGGCTTTTTCGCCGATGGTTTTCAGCATGCTGCCGCCCTTACCAATGACAATGCCCTTCTGCCGCTCGTTCTGCACGATAATCGCCTGATTGATTACCACCGAGCCGTCCTTGCGGGGTTCATAGCTTTCGGTTTCCACCATCAGCGTGTAGGGCAGCTCCTGCTGCAGGGCCATGAAGCATTGCTCGCGCGTCAACTCGCTCGCCATCATGCGCATGGGCATATCGGTCATCGCGTCTTCGTCGTAAAGAAACGGCCCTTCGGGCAGCATGCCCGCCAAGGTCTGTTTCAGGCTGTCCACCTCGTCGCCTTTGCGGGCGGAGATGAGGAAGATATGCGCCCACACCGCCTGCGCGTTAAACCACGCGATACGATCGAGCAGCTCGCGCTTATCGGCCACGTCGTCGATCTTGTTGAGCGCCAGCACGATGGGTTTGCCCGATTGCTTCACGCGATCGACAAACTGCTCGGTTTCCTCAGAGGGTTTCTTGCGCGCGTCGTGCAGGTACAGCACCACATCGGCTTCGCGCCCGGCCTGCCAGGCGCTAGCGACCATGGCTGCCTCGAATTTCTGGGTGGCGTTGAACACACCCGGCACATCGAGGAACACCAGTTGCGATGCACTGCTCACGCACACGCCCGTCACGCGATTGCGGGTAGTCTGCGCCTTGGGGGTGACAATGGCCACCTTCGCCCCCACCATGCGGTTGAGCAGCGTCGATTTCCCGGCATTCGGCGCGCCGATGAGCGCGATAAAGCCGCAGCGGGTGGTTCGGGATTCGGGATTCGGGGTTTGTGAATTCATGGGGGCTCTCTAGCGTTTTTCCTCAAAAACACCAGCAAAACCTTTACGCCACCCATCTTTCATTGCACCTGCTAACCCCAAGTTGCGCCCTCCGAACCCCGAAACCGCGCAATCCCTTGACGGTTGCCCAAAAATAGGGCATACATGCGCCCAGAGTTAAAGTTAGTGACTCTTTCAAATACTAGCCTACGCGTTCGATTCCCCTCCCGGGTGAATACACGGTAGAGGGGTAAAGAACGGGGGTAGCCCTCGATCTCCCAAGTGTTGAAAAGGGTTTGGTGCGATAAGTTCGACCGTACTGAATTCGACTCTTCTCGCGCTGGCCATGGTGGTCTGCGCGAGGAAACGCTTTTAAGGAGACTACGACTATGGCTACCGGTATTGTAAAATGGTTCAACCCCACCAAAGGCTTCGGCTTCATTCAACCCGACGCTGGCGGGGCTGACGTGTTCGTTCACATCACTGCGCTGCAGGCTGCCGGCCTCAGCACGCTGAACGAAGGCCAGAAAATCAGCTACGAGCTGGCCACCAACAAAGGCCGCACCTCGGCTGCCAACCTGAAGCTGGCTGCTTAATTACTAGGGGCT
>JBIISI010000096.1:0-6314 GCA_044341105.1 Rickettsiales bacterium
CGTATAGCGCTTCCTCGCCATAAATATCCTCCCTATCAATGGTTCCTATACTCCCAGTTGTAACTCTAGAAGTGGACCTATTTATAGGGGGCGGGTCAGGCAGCACGCCACTGCTCTTCTGATGTAAACACCGCATCATGGCAGATGCTTTTATTGCCGCTCTCATCAAAAAACCAAGTTTCATTCAATCTTGGAATGGAAAGTTTGCCAATGGATTTGAAGAAATCAATGGGCGGATGCTTTGCCTGATAGTCAATTTGATGAAAGGAATGACGGGTTTTCCCATATAATGCCCTCATATCTCCTTTACTGCCGCCATAAGCGAATAACAGGTTTATCCGTTGTGAACCAACGCATCCCTTCGGCTGGATGCATAATAGTCCATTTGTGTTCATGCAAAACTTTAGCAGTGTTGTTAAGTACATGCTTGATTGCCCATAACCAAGAAGCCCTACCTACGGCAGTTTCTGCCTTCAACGTTCCGAATTCCTCTCCATCTTTAATTTCGGTTGTTATACGTAAAGGAAAGGCCGTGGAATCCACGCAGGCTTCTTGATGTGATACACCGCTGCGTTTTATAGCTTCAAATTTATCTGGAAGCTCTCTTAGGATTTCATCTAAAAGCTCCGAGGTGCTTTCAGCAGATGATTTTAGGTATTCAATTAGTCGTGCTGGTGTACGAACATCATGTAGAGCCAAGAATCGTACCAGTCTATACCAGTCATCAGGCGTAAGACGATCGTTATTTATTGCCTTTTGAATGGCATTCTCTGCTGGGGATTCAAACTCGGTTCCAAACCACTGCTCAATTTCATCACTTTCTGCGCCGGTGATTCTCTGTGTATAGAGATGTTGCTCGTGAGCGATGCCTCGAATGTTTCGTTCTGCCCATAACGGTACATTCTCGTGTGAAACTAAGATACGATACATCCATACCTTATCCGGGGAAGACTCCCAACGCTTGAGATAGCCCTGCGAAACATAGTGATTATCTTTACAAAAGCTCATTGTTGTCATGGCGGATACGTTTTCTTTGTTATTACGTAGCCATACCTTAGCAAACATTACTCTTTTTGCGGAGGGCCTAATAAGGCGGTAATAACGCCGGGAGGAATGGGAGCAACTTGCATCGTATCGCAGCGGCCAAATTCGCCACGCATTCCGGACGCAAGAATTGTTTGCCGATACGGAGAGTTAGGTGGTAACATATCGTTCAGTATTAATCGGTATTGCTTATAACATATTGATTCATATTGAAATTCGTAATGAGGGGGTCGTAGGTTCGAATCCTATAGGCGGCACCATTGCTTTGTGGGGTGGGTGTGATAGCCACGGGGCATGAAGCGGTTTCTTCCGGATTGGTTTTTGGTGGGGATGGCGCTGGCAGTGCTGCTGGCGTGGCGGTTCCCGCATGTTGGGGCCGAAGGCGGGGCCATGCATCCCGAGCTGGTAACGCAAGGCGGCATCGCACTGATTTTCTTCCTGCACGGATTGTTGCTTTCGCCCACGGTGCTGAAAGAGGGCGCGTTTCGCTGGCGGCTGCATGCGCTGGTGCAGGCGACGACCTTTGTGCTGTTTCCGCTGCTTGGATTACTCTACCTGACGGTGAGTGATGGGGTTGTTGCGTCGGTGCTGGCGCTCGGGTTTTTCTATTTGTGCGCGCTGCCTTCCACGGTGTCGTCGTCGGTGGCGATGACGGCAGCCGCGCGCGGCGATGTGGCGGTCGCGGTGTTTAATGCCACGCTTTCCAGCCTGCTCGGCATTGTGCTGACCCCGCTTTGGATGGGGTGGGTGATGAAGCAGGGCGGTGCCGCGCCCGATCTGGGCGCAGTGGTGCTGGATCTGGTACAGGTGCTGCTGTTGCCGCTGCTGGCGGGGCAGGCGCTTCGGCCATGGCTTGGGGCGTGGGCGCAGCGCCATCGCCGCTGGGTGAGCAAGGTGGATCGGCTGACGATCCTGCTGTTGGTGTATACGTCGTTTTGCGAGTCGTTTGCGGTGGGCGTGTGGTCGGGGCTGGCGCCGATGACGCTGCTGCTGGTGGGTGGCAGTGTCGCGCTGTTGCTGTTGGTGGTGCTGGCGGGCACGATCCGGCTATGCCGCGCGCTGAACATTGCGCCGGCGCAACGGGCGGCGGTGGTGTTCTGTGGCAGCAAGAAAAGCCTGGCGACCGGTGTGCCCATGGCGCAGGTGATGTTTGCCGGGCAGGCCGGGCTGGGCATGATCCTGCTGCCGATTATGCTGTACCACGCGCTGCAATTGCTGGTCTGTGCGTGGCTGGCATCGCGCTGGGCGAAGCAGGCGGATTAGGCCGCCGAAATCACTGGTGATTGGCGGTCGGCGCGCATGGCGAGCGCCCACAGGCCAAGCCCGCCCAGCGCCATGGCGCAGCCGACAAAACCGGTCGAGGGAAAGCCCCAGCCAAGGGTGATGGCGATGCCGGCAAGCCATGGACCAAGGGCGTTGGCGGTGTTGAAGGCGCTGTGATTCAGCGCGGCGGCGACCATTTGCGCGTCGGCGGCGACATCCATCAGCCGCGTTTGCAGGATGGTGCCAAGCCCGCCCACCATGCCCACCAGCACGCCGACCACGCACATGGCGATGTAGTTGCCGGTGGCGAAGGGATAGAGGAACAGCGAGGCCGCCGACCAGAGCAGCACGTATTTCGCGGCGCGCATGCCGATGCGGTCGGCGAGTGTTGAGCCGATGAGCGTGCCCGCGGTGAGTCCTACGCCGATCAGCGCCAGCACGAGCGGCACGCTTTTCTCGCCCGAGCCGGTGACGGTGATGAGGGTGGAGGCGACGTAGGTATAGACCGCGAACAGGCCGCCGAAGCCGATGGCGCTGATGGACAGTGTGAGCCAGATATGGCGGTTGCGCAGGCCGCGCAATTCGCGCAGCGGGTGGGCGTGGCTGTCGGGCGCGTCACGCGGCACGAATTTCCAGACGAGGATGGCGGTGAGCAGCGCAATGAACGCCACCAGCGCAAAGCCAAGCCGCCAGCCGAAAAACTGGCCAATGACATTGGCCAGCGGCACGCCGATGATGGTGGCGATGGTGAGGCCGAGCATGGTGCGCGCCACGGCCTGCGCGCGCTTATGTTTGGGCACCATGGACGCCGAAACAAGCGCGGCCACGCCGAAATAGGCCCCGTGCGGCAGGCCGCTGAGAAAACGCATGAGCAGCATGATGGGGTAGGTGGGGGCGAGGGCGCTGAGCCCGTTAAACAGGGCGAAGGCGGCCATGAGCCACACCAGCATGCGTCGCCGTGACTGGCGCGCGCCGAGCACCGCAAGCAACGGTGCGCCGATCACCACGCCCAGCGCGTAGGCGCTGATGACATGGCTGGCGGTCGCTTCGGAGATGGCAAGCGCCGGGGCGAAATAGGGCAGCAGGCTCATGGTGGCGAATTCGGTGGTGCCGATGGCGAAGCCGCCCATGGCCAACGAGAACAGCACCAGCGCGATGGATGCTTCGGCGGGCGGCAGGACGGGGGTATCGGGCAGGGGAGGCAGTGCGGTGTCCATAGGGCGGGCTAATCGATCGCTTGTTCTTTTTGCTTCAGCCAGCGGCCGATAATGCCGGTGGAAAGCAGCACCCCGCCGCTGGCAAGGCCAATGCCCAGCCATTCCAGCGGAATGGGGAATTCACCGAGCAGCGGCATGGCAGCCAGCGTGGCCAGCACCGGAATGAGCGGCAGGAAGGCGCTGCTGGTGGTGGCGCCGAGCAAGGCCACGGCGCGGTTGTAGCACAGCAGTGCAAGGATGCTGTTGATGATGCCCTGATAGCCCGCCTGGAACGCGGCTTCATGCAGGTTCTGCGCCGTGATGTTGCAGGGCAGGAACAGGAAATAGATGGGCAGGAAAAGCAGCGCGGAATAAACGCCGACCGCTGCGGTGGTGTGCCAGGGATCGAGCTTCCATGCTTTGGTGAGCAGGGCGTAGGCGGCCCACATCGACCCGCCGAGGAAAAAGGCGAGGTGGCCGCGATGGATGTGTGGATAGGCGTCGCCGCCGCTGTTGGCATAGAGCAGGCAGCCGATGCCGGTAATGCTGATCGCGATGCCGAGGATGCGCAGGGCGCTGGTTTTTTCCTTCAGCAGGAATATGCCGCCCAGCGTGGTGACGATGAGCATGCCGGTGTTGATGAGCCCAATATGCGAAACGGGGGCGAAGCGCATGCCATAGATGGTGAGCGGGCTGTAAAGCGCGCCCATCAGGCAGGCGAGGAGCATGCCGCTCCAGATGCCCCACGGGCCAAGGCGGAAGCCTTTTTTGATGAGCACAGGCAGCAAGAGCAGCCCAGCCGTGCCGAAGCGCAGGGCGGTGAGGTCAAACGGGTTCAGCGTGCCGCGCACGCCCTGGGTGGAAAACACCATCCAGCCGCTCCAGATCGCGACGGAAACCAATACCAGCGCAATGCCCTTCAGGGGAAGTTTCGCCGGGCTGGTGGTGTGGAAATGTGCGCTCATGCGCGTGATGTGCCGCAGGGGCGTGGAAAAAGCAAGGCCGCGCGTTGGCGGCGAGGGAAACAGTTTGTGCAATGCACTCGGTGTTCAATGCCGGCCATTACAATGGAGATGGAATCATAAATAATCGATGTGGAAGGTTCAGCACATTGAAAAAGGCTGATCTTTTGAATATGATGGGTTGACCCCGCGCCGGGCTTTAGGGCAGAATGGTCGTTCTGGTTTCCACCCCTAACAAAGGTGCCAACCATATGGTACATGACCTTCCACTTGTTTCGACCATCGCCGTAGGGTTCACGGCGGCGTTTATCTGTGGCCTTATCGCCAGCAAGCTTCGCCTTTCCCCCATTGTCGGCTACCTGCTGGCGGGCATTTGCATTGGCCCGTTCACGCCGGGCGTGGTGGCCGATACCCACATCGCTGAGCAGCTTTCCGAGTTGGGTATTTTGTTGCTGATGTTTGGGGTCGGGCTGCATTTTTCGCTGCGTGATTTGCTGAACGTATGGCGCATTGCGGTGCCGGGCGCGATTGCGCAGATCGCGGTGGCAACGGTGCTTGGCTGGCTGGTTTCCTCGTGCTGGGGCTGGTCGCTGCAGGCGGGGCTGATGTTGGGGCTGGCCCTGTCGGTGGCGAGCACGGTGGTGCTGCTGCGCGCGCTGGAAGAACACCATTTGTTGCAGACGAATAACGGCAATATCGCCATTGGCTGGCTGATTGTGGAAGATATCGTGATGGTGCTAGCGCTGGTGATGATCCCCGCCCTCGCGACGATGGATGGGGAAGTGGGTAATGCGCACCTGATAAACGAGATTGCGGTGGCGCTTGGCAAGGTCGCGGCGTTTGTGATTTTCATGGTGGTGGTGGGCAAGCGCGCGCTGCCGTGGCTGCTGCATGTGGTGGCGCGCACGCGCTCACGCGAGCTGTTCACACTGGCGGTGTTTGCGGTGGCGATGGGCGTGGCGTTCGGTGCCGCGTTGCTGTTTGGCATTTCCTTCGCGCTCGGCGCGTTTTTCGCCGGCATGATGATTCGCGAATCCGATCTCTCGCACGAGGCGGCGGAAAAGGCGCTGCCCTTGCAGGACGCGTTCGCGGTGCTGTTCTTCGTGGCGGTCGGCATGCTGTTCAACCCCGAAACGTTGCTGGAGCAGCCCATTAAGGTGCTTGAGGTGGTGCTGATTATCATGGTGGGCAAGGCGATCGCCTCGATCCTGATCGTGCTGGTCTTCCGCTACCCGTTGAAAACGGCGCTGGTGGTGTCTGCCGGGCTGGCGCAGATCGGGGAGTTCTCGTTTATCCTCGCCGGGCTTGGGGTGTCGCAGGGCCTGCTGCCGGAAGAGGGGCGCGATTTGATTCTCGCCGGGGCGCTGATTTCCATTTCGCTGAACCCGGTTTGCTTCCATGTCAGCCATGTGGCCTATCAATGGGCGGCGCGCCATTTCAAAAAATCGCCGCTGTTTATTTTCACCGAGCACGACCTCGCCCATTTGCGCCAGGACGAACGCGAAGCGCTGCGCGAGCTGGTGATTCTGGTGGGCCATGGCCGTGTCGGCAAACATATCTCGGCGCACCTGCAAT
Organism: Rickettsiales bacterium; assembly: GCA_044341105.1. Lineage (GTDB taxonomy): Bacteria > Pseudomonadota > Alphaproteobacteria > Rickettsiales > UBA3002 > QFOX01. Next base: position 6,041 of record JBIISI010000096.1, read on the forward strand.
CGGCCCATATCGAGCTGGTGGTGATCGATGCCAACCGCGAGCGGGTGGAGGCATTGCGCGAGCATGGGTTTCATGCCATTGCGGGCGATGCCAGCTACGACGTGACCCTGCACGATGCGGCAATCGAGAAAGCCATGGCGATTATCGTGGCGGTGCCGAACCCGTATGAGGCGCGGCGGATTGTGGAAACGGCGCGCGGGCTGAAGCCCGGCATCAAGGTGCTGGTGCGCGCCCATAACGACGAAGAGATGCGCTATTTCGACGAGCAGGGTGT
>JBIISI010000031.1:0-21146 GCA_044341105.1 Rickettsiales bacterium
CGGCGCATGGTCAGCTACCTGAACGAGGAATTGCGGCCCAAATCGGCTATCTGATTTATTGGCCTAAAAATCAATTGACGCGGTGGGCGCGCTGGGGCAGGCTTTGCGTATGCATCTGGTCGTACCGCCCACCCGTTTGCGCTGGCTGTATGTCGACTTCAACAGCTATTTCGCCAGTGTCGAACAGCAATTGCGCCCCGAACTTCGCGGGCGGCCCGTGGCCGTGGTGCCGGTGATGACCGATGCCACCTGCGCCATCGCTGCAAGTTATGAGGCGAAGGCGTTCGGCGTGAAAACCGGCACCCCGATTTACGAAGCGAAGCGCCGTTGCCCCGGTATTGCACTGGTGCTGGCCAACCACGAGCATTACCTCGATTTCCATGAGCGCATCAAAGCCGAGGTGAACCGCCACCTGCCGATTGAAGTGGTGGCCTCGATCGACGAGGTGGCCTGCCGCCTGATGGCCAACGAAGTGCCGCGCGCGGTGGATATCGCCCATGCCATCAAGCAGGGGTTAGCCACGCGGGTGGGCGAATACGTGAAATGCTCGATTGGGATTGCGCCTAGCAAATACCTGGCGAAAGTGGCGACCGACCTGCACAAGCCCGATGGGCTGACCGTGTTGCGTGCCGACGATTTGCCGGGGAGGCTGCTGGGGCTGGGTTTGCGCGACCTGCCGGGGGTGGGGCCGAATATGGAGCAGCGCCTGCACCGCGCGGGCATTACCAGCATGGCGCAGTTGCTGGCGCGCGATGCGAAGCAATTGCGGCGTGTGTGGGGCAGCGTGTGGGGCGAGCGCATGTGGTATTACCTGCGCGGCTTCGATGTACCCGACGAAGAAACCACGCGCAGCACCATTGGCCACAGCCATGTGCTGGCGCCCGAACTGCGCCCGCCCGCGCAAGCGCGTTTCGTGGCGCGCCGACTGGTGAGCAAGGCGGCCAGCCGCCTTCGCCGCGAGGGGTATTATGCCCGGCATTTCAGCCTGTCGGTGCGCCTGGAAGCGGGGGGAAGGCTGGCTGCCGAGGCCGCCTGTTTCCGCGCGCAGGACAGCCAGACTTTCCTGCACCTGCTGGAGGCGCTATGGGCGGGGCTGATGTGTGAGGCGCGCGGCGCGCGGCTCAAGAAAGTGTCGATTGTGCTGCATGGGCTGGTGGCGGTGGAGGCAGTGCAGGACGAGCTGTTCGAGAGCCTGCCGCAGCCCGAATCGCGCCGCCGCGCCAAAGCCGAGCAGCTTTCGCGCGCGCTCGATGTGATTAACCGACGCTATGGGCGGGATACGGTGTCGATGGGCATGCTGCCCGAGCAGGGGCGAAGTTTTTCGGGCACCAAAATCGCGTTCACCCGCATTCCCGACAAAAACGAATTCCTCGAATAGCCTAGGCGGCGGGTTCTTTGCTGGGTTCGGGGCTGGGCAATGCGAGGGCGATGAGCTTGTCGGCCAGATCATCGGGGTCGAAGGGTTTGGCGATGTAGGCGTCCATCCCGGCGGCGATGAATTTTTCGCGGTCGCCCATCATGGCATGGGCCGTCATGGCGATGATCGGCAGGTGGTGCAGCTGGTGGTCGGCCTCGTGGTTACGGATAAGGCGGGTAACATCGACCCCGCTGATGTCGGGCAATTGCACATCCATCAACACCGCAACAAACCCGTCATGTTTGGGGCTGAGCAGCAGGTCGCGCGCCGCGCTGCCGGTGCTTACGGCTTCGCAGCCAAAGCCAAGGCTGGAAAGCACCGTGCGCACGACCAGGATATTCGGTTTGTAATCTTCCACCAGCAGCACATGCCCACGGGCGAAATGCAGGGTTCTGGCCACGGTGGAGGGGCCTGCGGTGGGATCTTCCACTGGCATGGTGGCTGCGGGCAGCGGTAAGGTCACGATAAATTCCGAGCCCTTGCCTTCATGGCTGATGAGGTCGATTTCGCCGCCCATCAACTCGCACAGCTCGCGGCAGATCGACAGGCCAAGGCCGGTGCCGCCGAAACGCCGGGTGATCGAGGGGTCGCTTTGCGTGAATTTTTCAAAGATGGTTTTGCGTGCGCTGGCGGGAATGCCGATGCCGGTATCCTTCACGCGCAGCTCGATATGGCCGATCGGGGTGACGCCCGCATGCATGGTCACGCCGCCCTGCTCGGTGAATTTGACCGCATTGGAGAGCAGGTTGGTGATAATCTGGCGCAGGCGGGTGGGATCGCCGACCAGCATGACTGGCAGTTTGGGGGCGATCTGCAGGTCGAGGGCGATGCCTTTTTCATCGGCGCGCACGCGGTCTAAGGTCACGGCTTCCGTCAGCATGGCGTGAATATCGAACGGTACCTGTTCAAGCTGAAGCGAACCGTTATCGAGTTTCGAGAGATCCAGTAAGTCGTTGATGAGCGCAAACAGGCTGCGCGAGGCGATGCTCAGCGCATCGACATATTCGCGCTGCACGGCACTGGCCGGTATTTTCCGCCGCAGGATCTCGGCAATGCCGATAATGGCATTCATGGGCGTGCGGATTTCATGGCTCATATTCGCTAGGAAGGTGGTTTTGGTGCGGTTGGCGCGATCGGCACGGCCCTTGGCTTCGCGCAATTCTTCTTCCATGCGCTTGAGCGAGGTAATGTCGGTATGCACCCCGACCATGCGGGTCGCCGCCCCGGTGCGGCTCCAGATGGCGGTGCCGCGCGACATGACCCAGCGCCATGAGCCGTCTTTATGGCGCACGCGCATGATGTATTCGTAGCGCGGCACTTCGCGCGCGAGGTAGCGGTGGGCAAGGGCCAGGGCCTCGCCCAGATCTTCTGGATAGATGATCGCCTGAAAGGCTTCAACGGTGCTTGGCAGCTCTTGCGGGCTGTAACCATACATTTCGCGCAGGCGCGGCGAAAGGTAAAGCTCGTTCGTTTGTGGGTTCCAATCCCACAGCCCGTCGGAGGTGCCTTTAATAGCAAGGTCAAGCCGCTCGCGCGTTTCGCGTAATTCGTCTTCCACCGCGTAGGTCCGGCTGCGCGATTTCAGCAGCAGCAGCGACACCACCACCACCACCGCCAGCGAAACCAGGCTCGCCAGCAGCATCATGCTGATATAGTAATTCTGGCTTTTTTGTGCGCGGTGCAGGCGTGCTTCCAGCAAGGCGCGCTCGTGATCGCGAAGCAGGTCGGCGTTCTGCTGGATATGGTCGGCCAGTTGGAAGAAGCTTTCCGATAATTTGGGGTCGAAGGCGGCGGCAAGGTCGCCGCGGGCGCGGGCGCGCATGAACTGGGCGCTCATTTTCAGCAGCGCTTCCACTTCATACCCCATTTCGGCGAGGGCGCTTTGCACATCCGCATTGTCGATCCGCTCGAGCAGGGGGGTAAGCTTATCCGGCAATTCACCCAGTTTCTTCTGGGCGGTTTCGCGGTAATCCTGCCGGCCAAGCGAAAGGTAGCTGTGCTGGGCAACGAGCGCTTCTTGCAGCGCGGTTGAGAATTGCAGTACGGCGGCGATGTTGTCCTGGGTGAAATCGACCCATTTATCACGCTCGCGGATTTCTTTGTAGCTGACGTAATAGGTGAGCGCCAACGCATTGCCGATCAAAACGGCAATGACAATGAACGCCGTCAGCGGCCATTCTCGCAGGTTCAGGTATTTACGCCACGGATGCATGGACCCCATCCTAGAAAAATGGCGGCGCTCAGGCAAGCGCCGCCATTGAAACATGCGCAGCGCTTCTATTTCGATTCGCGCGCGGACTCTTCGATGTTGTCACCGCCTTTTTCGATATCGCGGCCAAACCCTTCCATGGTTTCGCAGGCAGTGGCCAGCAGAAGGGCGGTAAGGGCGGTCAGGCTGAGCAAACGTTTGGAATGCATGGGAATCTCCTATGACGTGGTTGGTGAAGCCATTGCATACCAAACCGCATCAGTGGGCCATATGGTTCAAAAGCGCATGGATACGGACACGGCCCCGAACTCTTCGCGTTCTTTCTGGGTTTTGAACTGATCGCTGCGGATCACATGCGTGTAGGCAATGCGCGTGTCGTAGACCGTGAAGGCGATGCCCGCCTGAATGCCGCCGACCAGCGGTTCTTTATCGACGCTGTCGCTGTCTTTCCATGTATTGCCATCGAGGAAGATATTGCGGCCCACGGTGCTGCCCTGCACCCCACCAAACAGGTACCAGCCGAAATCCCGCGTGGGGATGAAAAAGTCGGAGCCGGAAAGGGTGGGGCGAATGAGTGGCGGGCCGTAATCCGCGGGCAGGTCGTAGCCAAAGCGGGCAATCGCCCCGACGGTCGCATCGGTGTAGATATTGCCGAGATTGACACTGGCGCTCGGCGTAACATCGAACCCCCAGCCGAAGGGGGTGAACTGGAACAGGTTACGCCATTTGCGCTCGTAGCTGAGAATGATACCCGGCTCGTCTTTCAACTGGTAATCCCAGCCGCGCGGGTCGTCGGAATCGGTGATCTTATGGATGAATTTCTGCGTGGGCTCCGCCAGCGAAGAGGGGCCGACCATGCCAAGTGTGAGTTGGAACGTATCCAGCGTTTTGCCCGTATCGGATACGACGCTGGCCGTGCCATAGAGGAACCCGGCATAGGGCTGGTCGTCGCTTTGGCGGGTGGGCACGCGGATATCATCGGGCGTGTACATGTTCTGGCCAACGGCAAGCCCCCAGCGTTTATGCCCTTCCTCGGCAAAAAATGGCATGGCGTTGGCGGTTTCCTCAAGCCAGTGCGGCACCGCGTTCTCTGGCGAGAAATACGAGAAGCGAACGCCGTTAGTATAGTTGTTATCCTGGCCGTTGAATTTATCGTTCTCGAATTGGACGCTATAGACACCTTTGCGGTCTTCGACCGTGCGGGTGGGGGCCGGGATATCGGGCGAGGGAATATCCTGCGCATGGGCGATGGCACTTGCCAGTATTGTACCCGCACCGGCGAGTACCATCACGCCACGCCGCATCTTATTGGTCCAGGTCGGTGTAAGTGACGGTGGCGCGGGCGAGGCCCTTGCCCAACGTCACTTTCTGGGTTTTGGTGATGCCCTGATAGGTCGAGGTCAGGATGTAAGTGCCGGGTTTGGCTTCCACCAGCAGGTACGGGCCTTCCGTCATGACGGTGAGCACAGGCGTTTCGCCCTGCGCGAGCGTGACGTTGACGCCGGAAAGATGATGTCCGGTCGTATCGGCATAGGTGACTTTCAGGTCGTAATCCTTGGCGTTGGTGTCGAACCAGCTTTTTTCAAACCCGCCAATGCCACCACTGACAAAACGTACCGAGTCATCGTACTGGCTGACCTGCACGCTGGGGGCGGCGAGGTAGTCGTTATCGGCATCGGTCGCCGGGGTGGGGGTGGGCATGCTGTAGCCATCGACGACGGTTTCGGCGGGCACCGGGGTGTAGACAGGAACCGTGCGAATCTGCGGCTCGGCCGCTTGCACCGGCTGCCCAGCCTGAATGGTCGGGGTGGTGTAATAAATGGTGGCATCCTGTGCGTAGGCTGCTGTGGTGTAAAGCAGCAATGCTGCAAGGGTGAGGGAACGTGTACGCATGAGGATTCTCCTTCTAGTTAATCAGGCGAATGCGCCGTGAAGTGTTTGCCGGCCTCGTGGTCTTGGTTGTCGGGGTGCTGTTCAGCCCTTCGATGAATCCTTCGGTCACGTTTTGCACGGCATCGCTGACCAGCCCGGTCACGGAAAAAGCTTTGCTGTTTTTCGTGAGCGAGAGGTCGCCTTTGATGTTCGCAAGCTGCACAAACCAGTGCCCAGCCATGGCAAAGCAGCCAAGAATGAGCAGCAGGGTGGAGCCGGCTGTGGACGCCAGTGCCAGCGATTCTTCCCATCCCGCCTCAATCAGCAGGTGGTAGATTGCTACAATGCCCACGGCCAGCGCCGCCCCGGTCAGTACCGAGCCAATAATGACACCGGCAAGGCCGAGATAGGCCGCCCGCAGGTAATTGCGCAGGGCATCCTCGTTGGGCAGGGCCTGGATCAATGCCCAAAGCCCCACCCGACGAGCGATACCGACGTTAAACAGCGCGCTGAATAACGACATGATGGCCTATTTGAACAGGCGCGAAAGGACGGCACCCGTGATAAACGCAACGAGCGCGCTTTGCACCGGCTTAGCTTTAATGGTGCGCTCGGCGCTGTCGCGCGCGTCGACCAGGTCCGATTTGCGGTCATGCAGGAAATGCTGCACCTTCTCGCCGGCATCGCGGGCATGGTCGCGCAGTTCACGCACTTTGGTTTCGGCGCGCTCCGAGAAGCTTTCCGCTTCGTCGCGAATGCCTTCAACGGCAGCGTTCTTTGCTTGTTTCAGTTCATTTTTAGCGTTTTTAATGTCAGTCACGGCGTTCTCCGCATGGTTGGTTGCAATGGATTTTTTGTCTTTCGGCGATTGGAACATTAGGAAATCTCCTATGGTGGAAATGAATCAACGTGTTGAGGGTGTCGTGATTCCGCTAAAACAACCATGCGTCGGATGGCTGGTTGTGTAAAGCGCCGATAAGGCCGCATAAACCCCCTTCTGCGGTTACCGAATATGCCATTAGGCAAATAAATTGTATAGGATAATGATCGATACCGGCACGCCCAGTATCCACATAATCAAACTACGCATAATCTCCTCCCGTTTATGAATGCCTCCCGACTATCGGCCATGCCACCTCAACGCGCGATAGGGCGCGGCGATGGGAGTATCAGGAATGAATAAAGGCGCGGTGCGGGCGGGGGGCGCGATTCAGGCGCTCACTTGATGAAGAACTTATACGCCGCGTTCCGTTGCCGTGCGGTGGATTGAGGAGGGCTGCGTTATAAGCAGGGGGTTCATTCATTTAGGAGCTCACCATGACCACCACGACCACCCAACAAAAAAACAGTAGCCTGATAGCCGTTATTCTCGTGATTTTGATCGCGGTGGCTGCCGGGGCGTACTTCCTTGACAGTAAAAAAGGCGATGGCACCAAACTGGGCAATGCCGTTGAAGAATTCCAGGACAACGCCGAGCGCGGCCGCATCGGCGAAGGGATTGAAGAAGGCTCGGAAGAGCTGCGCGATCGCACCACCGGTGAAAAAATCGGCGATGCCATTGAAGATACAGGTCGCGACCTGCAGGATGCGGCCCACGATGCCAGCGAGTAACCCGCATAGCACAGGGATAACGGAAAAAGCGGCTGAATCGCCGCTTTTTCTGCATCTGTCCGCTTCTTGATGGAAAATTTATGCGCTATGCGTGAATCATAGGAAAAAACGAGCCATCATGAACACGCCATCCAACGATATTGTTCTCGCCTGCCTGGTCAATACGCATCAGGAATATGCCCTGCTGCGCACGGCCCAGCGCCATGCGCGGGCGCATGGCGTGCCATGGTTCGCGGTCTATCTTGAATTGTGGGACGACCAGAAAGACGGGCGCACCAGTGCCCGCAACCGTGTGTTGGAACAGCTGGCGCTGGCCGAGCGCATGGGGGCGCAGACCTTTGTCACCAAAGCCGCCGATTACACGCGCGCCTTTCAGGAAGTGCTGGCCGAATGCGGCCGTCGCCATGCGCGGCCAACGCTGGTGCTCGTTGAAGCGGCCGATATGAATTCGCCCGGCAATGTGCGCCGCTCGGTGGCGGCCATTGAAGATGCCTGCCGCGGTCAGTCGGAATTGATGGTGCTACTGCCAACCAAAGAGCCTCGCAAGCGCCTGAGCTGGCTTGAGCGCCTGCATATGCGCCGTTTAACAGTGCGTGCCGTGGCATGGTCGCTGGCGCTGGTGGCGCTGGCGTATACGGTGACGGAAACGCTGGCAGGTGTGCTGCCGATTGCCGCCACCATGCAGAACCCGCAAACCTACCTGATTTACCTGATTGCCTGCGCCATTATTGCTGGCCGCTTCGGCCTGCTGCCGGGCATGATCGCAACCGTGAGCAGCTTCGTGTTGCTCAAATGGTTTACGGTCGAGCCGCTATACAGCCTGAATATTGCCGAACCCGAGCAAATGGTGACGCTGGGGCTGTTCCTGCTCGCCAGCACGATTATCAGCCTCGTCAATAGCCAGGTGCATGCCGAAGCGGAGGCTTCCGAGATCAATGAGTGGCGCATGCAGGCGCTGCTGCAAATTTATAAAATCGCCCTGCATGCGCGCTCGCGCAATGAGGCGCTTGCCGAACTGCATGGCAACCTCCAGCAATTCCTGCATGCCGAGATCGCGGTCTATATGCCTTCCGTCGTCTCGCCCGAGCTGGCACTGGTATGGCCCCAGCAGACGACGCTGGAAGCGACGGATATCGAAATGCTGCGCCGATGCTGGGAGCAGCAGCAGGCAGGCAGCAAGGGCGAGGATTGCAACCCCCATAGCGGCTGGCGGTTCGAGCCGCTGACATCGGCGGCGGGCGATCTTGGCATGCTGGCGCTGCGCGTGCCCGCTGCCGAAGCGGTGGATACGCATTTCGACCAGTACCTGCGCATGATCGCCGAGCTGGTGGCATCGATTCTGGAGAAGATCGAATCGACCGACATGAAAGAGGAAAGCCGCGTGCGCGACGAGCGCGAAAAGCTGCGCACCAGCCTGCTCTCCAGTGTGTCGCACGATTTAAAAACGCCGCTGGCCGCCATTCTTGGGTCGCTCTCGGTGCATCGCTCGATGTACGATAAACTGCCCGAGGAGCAGCGCCGCGAACTGACCGATGCCGCACTGAACGAGGCGCAGCGGCTGGATAGTTTCATTACCAACATTCTCGATCTGGCAAAAATTGAAAGCGGCGCGGTGAAGTTCAAGCGCGAATGGCAATCGCCGGAAGATCTGGTGAACCGTGTGCGCAAACGCATGCGTCTGCGGTTCGAGAACCATGTGGTGGTGGTGCATGGCCCGGCCACCGAAGTGGAAGTGGAGCTGGACCCCGTGATCAGCGAGCAGACCTTGCTGAATGTGCTCGACAACGCCGTGAAATATGCGCCGTCGGGCAGTAAAATCGATGTGCGGATGGAAACCACCGACGACCATTTCAACCTGCATGTGCGCGATTTCGGCGACGGCATTCCTGCCGACGACCATGAACGGATTTTTGATAAATACACCCGCCTGCAGCGGCAGGATCACCAGGTCGCGGGCACGGGGCTTGGGCTGGCGCTGGCACGCGCCGCCATGCGTGGGCAGGGCGGCGATATCCGCGTCAGCAATCACGTGGATGGTGGTGCGGTCTTTACGCTGAGCTGGCCGCAATGGCGGGTGATGGCGGCCACCGGTGGTAAAAGCGGCACTGCCGCGAAAACGGCCTGATTGCATCCCCCCTATTCAGCAACAAAAAAGCCACGCCCGAAGGCGTGGCTTAACAAGTAGGGAAGGGATAGACCGGCTAGCGCCAGACGGGCTTGCCGAGGTCAATTTCGTCCGGCGTGGTCATGCCGCCGACGGCGGCACCGGCTGCGCCGCCCACGAGGGCGCCTGCGCCACCATGGCCGATGGTGCTGCCCACCACGGCACCGGTGACGGCACCGATACCGGCGCCAACTGCCGCGCGGTCGGTGGTGTTGTCGCCGCAAGCGGCAAGGGCAAGAATGGTGCTAACGAGTAACAGTTTTTTCATACGATCTCCTGAATTTATGCGGCTTCTTTTTGTTGCACTTCCATGCGGTAGCCAATGCCCGGCTCGGTTACGATATAGCTCGGCTCGGAAAGCGAGCGTTCGATCTTCTCGCGCAGCTGGCTCACATAGACGCGCAGGTACTGCATGTCATCGGCATGAGCGGGGCCCCAGACATCTTTGAGGATTTGCTTGTGCGTCAGCATTTTTCCGCGATGGATGAGGAAATAGCGCAACAGCTCGTATTCCTTCGGCGTGAACACCACTTTCTGGTTATCGAGGAACACTTCGTGGCGCACCAGATCCATGCGGATGCGGCCATTGACGAGTTGCGGCTCGCCGGCTTCCTGCGCGGCGGCTTTGCGCAGGTTGGCGTGGATGCGCGCGAGCAATACGTCGGGGTTGAAGGGTTTGGTGACGTAATCGTCGGCGCCCATGTTGAGGGCGTTCATGACTTCCTCATCGTCGTCGCGCACGGAGCAGACGATGATGGGAAGCTGGCTCCATTCGCGCACGCCGGTGATGACTTCCTTGCCATCAATATCCGGCAGGCCAAGATCGAGCAGCATCAGTTCGGGTTTTACGGATGCCGCCATGCGCACGGCGGGTTTGCCCGCTTCGCATTCAACAACTTTATAGCCGACCGATTCCAGCGAAATGCGCAGCAATTTGCGCAGTTGCGGCTCGTCATCGACCACCAGAATGGTGTTTTTTTTCTCGTTCATGATTGTCCCCGTGTTTGGTCTTGATGCCCCAATGTAGGGGGCTGGTGCATAAAGAAGCCATTAGGATGCGCCATGGTTTCCCGTGAAGCAAGCGGGATTCGTGGGCGAAATGGGCCTTGAAGCAGCGCATTTATGCTATATATGCGCCATGAAACAACGCATGAAAGGGATGCCTGATGTACGAACTTTTTTATAAAACCGGTGCGTGCTCGCGCGCGGTGCATGTGGTGCTGAACGAGATTGGCACCGATTTTACGCTGATTCCCTATGAGGAGCGCGAACGTTTGCTGAAGGCGAACCCGCGCGGTCAGGTGCCCACGTTGATGGTCGATGGTACGCCGATCACGGAAGGGGCGGCGATCATCACCTACCTTGCCGATACCCACCAAAGCCCGCTGCTGCCGGCAACGGGGCTGGCGCGCGCCAAAGCCCTGCAATGGCTTGCCTTCGCCAACAGCTCGCTGCACCCGCTTTATGGCACCTTCTTTAAAGGCGGCGAGGCTTATGCGGCCTGTGAATTTGGCCCGGGCAGCGAAGCAGCGTTGCAGAAATTGTGGGATATTGTGGAAGACCAACTGGGTAAAACCGAATATCTTGCTGGCGACCAGATCACGGCGGGCGATATCCTCACCACGGTGATTGCGCACTGGACGCCGCGCATCGCCGCAAAAATCACGCTGGGGCCGAAAACACAGGCGCTGGTGGAAAAGGTGAGCAACCGCCCGAGCTACGTGAAGGCCGCGCAGGCCGAGCAGGCGCCGGCCAAATCGGCGGCCTGAACCATATCGTTCTTTTATCAGCCATTCGGCATGACTTGGGGTGCAGTTATTGCACCCCATTTCATTTCAGGAGAACACCATGAAAGTGATTTTACCCCTTCTTGCCGCGGCGGGCCTGCTTGCCGCATGCGGTGATTGCCATGACGGTTATTGTGACCATGGCCGCAAACACGAACACCGCTACCATCACGGCACCAGCGAAGACGCGCTGAGCGACCGCCCGATGGGTAGCACCCGCGGCGTGCATCACGAAAAACGCCAAGGCGCTTACAACAGCAAGCATCACTGGGATAAGCCCGTGCACCCGGTAGCCCCGGCCTATGTGCCCGCTTCCGGCCCGCGCCCGGATGGCACCTATGCCCTGCCGCCGCAATACGAAGTGCGTGGCTACCAGCATAAAGCCACCGACGATGCGCTAAGCGACCGCCCGCTTGGCAGCAGCCGCGGCGCGAACAACGAGCCAATGAGCGCGAAAGACAGCGACCATGACGGCAAATACGATTACGTGCCGTATTACGCGCCGCGCAGCAATACGTGGATTTACAACCACGATTAAGGCTTGCGCTGCGTCTCAACGCAAAAGGGGAGCCCACCGGGCTCCCCTTTCTTTTTTAGCGGCTGCAAGGATTATTGCTTCAGGAATTCCGCTTCGATGGTGGCGGTCACTTCGTCGCCCACCATGGGAATGTAACCGCTCACGCCGAAATCCGAGCGTTTGAAGGCCGTGGTCGCCGAGAAGCCGATATCGTGCTTTTTCATCATCGGGTGCGTGCCGCCGCCGTTGAAAGTGGCATCGAGCACGATCGGCTTGGTCACGCCGAGCAGGGTGAGGTTGCCGGTGATTTTACCCGTGTTCGGGCCGGTTTTCTCGATGCCGGTCGAAGCGAAGGTGATGGTCGGGTATTTCGCAACATCGAGGAAATCCGGCGTGCTGACATGCTCGGTCAGTTTCGGGTTGTTGGAATCGAGGCTGGCGGGGTTGATGGTCACGTTCACCGCGCTGGCTTCCGGCTTTTTCGGGTCGAGGTTCAGCTTCGCATCGAAATCGTTGAAGCGCATGGTGTAGGCGGCAAAGCCCATATGCATCACTTTAAAGGTGATGCTGGCATGGTTTTTCTCCAGCGCGTACACCCCGGCGGGGGCTTTGCTGATATCGGTGCTGTAGTCCGATTTCGGGGCGTCGGCGGCAGCGGCGGTGCCGGCCATCAAGGCGAGGGTGGTGGTGGTAAGAAGAATACGGCGCATAATAACTCCTGTGTCGAATGCGGGGTGGGATTAAAGGACAGCCGTGCCGCGACGCTGCAGCCACAAGGGCAACATGCGGCGAAGCACGGAATCTTTGCTGATGAAGTGGTGCTTCATGGCCGCGGCAAAATGTGCGGCGATGAGGCCGATTGCGCCCATGGCGAACCAGTAATGCAGGGTTTCAAATAGCTCGTGGGTATCGTGGGTGTCGTAGGCCGGGGCGAGGGGGAATTGCGGCACCTCAAACAACGAGAAGAAGACGGTCGGGTATTTCGCGTCGGCGGAAACGAGGATCCAGCCGGAGAGCGGCATGGCGATCATGAGGAAATACAGGCCGAGATGGGCCGCGTGGGCCGCGCATTTTTCCCAGCGTTTCATGCTTGCGGGCATGGGCGGTGCGCGATGGGTGAGGCGCCAATAGACGCGAAACAGGCTGAGCACCAGCACCGTGAGACCAAAGGATTTATGCAGGTTATAGGCGATGAATTTATATTTTGTGGGGAAGCCGCCCATGGTCAGGCCAAGAATGAGCATGCCGATGATAAGCAGGCCGATGGTCCAGTGCAGGGCAATGGCGGTTTTCGTGTAGCGTGGGGAAAGGGTTGAGGTCGCATCCATCATGAAGTTCTTTCGTTATTGTGGTTTGGCGAGCAGATGGAAATGCACCGTGACGGGATACGCAACCCATTTATCGTCGCTCCACTGGCCCTGGCCGATGTTGAAATCGTTACGCATGAGGGTGGCCGTGCCATCGACAGTGGCGGTGCCGCCCTGCTCGTTGAAGGTGAAGGAGAGCTGAACGGGTTTTTTTACGCCATGCAACGAAAGCTCACCCTCGGCGGCGAAGGTATTCGTATCGCGCCCGACCTGCGAAATTTTTGTGGAGGTGAAGGTGGCGGTGGGGAATTTTTTGCTATCCAGCCACTCGTCGCCGGGCAGGGATTCATTTTTCTCTTTGTCGCCCGCAATGGTGGCGCTCGTCATATCGATGGTGACGGTGATGCTGCCCGCTTCGGGTTTTTTCGGGTCAAATGCGACTAAGGGAGTGAATTTGCTGAAGCTGCCGGTAAACGCATCGCCCGCCTGATCGCCGGTGAAGGTGAGGGTGGAGGCAGGGTCGATCGCCCAGCTGGCCGCGAGGGCCGGGCTTGCAAGCAAGAGCGCGGGAATCAGGAATAAAGAACGCATAAGCACCTCCGTATGGAAGGGAAGCTAGCGAGATGGGCGTAAAGGAACAATGACCCATCGCGACACAAACTGTTGCGCCAGAAAAGACAGAACCCCCAAAGCCGGTCTGGCCTTGGAGGTTCCACAGTTAAGGGTAAGCGCTAACGCTTAGTGTTTCTTTGTGCGCTTGGATTGAACGTCTTCCACGTACCAGTCATAGGTGCCGCGAAGCAGGGCGTAAACCAGCGTACCAAACACCATACCCCCACCAATCAGTCCTCCCGCAATTACCGGATTCACTTTTCTTTTCACGTTTCTTCATTCCTTTAACACGCTTATAGGCACCCAACAGGAATTCCCCTGTTGTTATAAAAATACCAAAAAGCACGCTGCGCATAGCAGGTGTGGTGCGGGGTGCCAAGGGGGTGGGGCGAAACGTCACAAATCTGTCATGGAGTGCGGTGGGGCTTGCATTCGCGTGGCGGGCTGCTAGAAGCTCGCGCATGAGCGATCTTTCCAAAATCCGCAATTTCAGCATCATTGCCCATATCGACCATGGCAAAAGCACACTGGCCGACCGCCTGATTCAGGCATGCAAGGCGGTGGAAGACCGCGAGATGACCGAGCAGATGCTCGATAACATGGATATCGAAAAAGAACGCGGCATTACCATTAAATCGCAGACGGTGCGGCTGAACTACACGGCGAGCGACGGTGAAACCTATATCCTGAACCTGATGGATACGCCCGGTCACGTCGATTTCGCCTACGAGGTGAGCCGCTGCCTGGCCGCGTGCGAAGGCTCGCTGCTGGTGGTGGATGCGAGCCAGGGCGTGGAAGCGCAGACGCTGGCCAACGTGTATCAGGCGCTCGATAATAATAACGAGATCGTGCCGGTGCTGAACAAGATCGACCTGCCGGCGGCCGAACCCGACCGCGTGGCGCAGCAGGTGGAAGACATGATCGGCATCGATTGCAGCGAGGCGCTGAAGGTGAGTGGCAAATCGGGCCTTGGGGTGCCGGCGCTGCTGGAAGCGATTGTGAAGCGCATTCCCGCCCCGAAAGGCGACGCAACCGCCGCGCTGAAAGCGCTGCTGGTCGATAGCTGGTACGATACCTATCTCGGCGTGATTATCCTTGTGCGCGTGATGGAAGGCACCCTGAAGAAGGGCCAGAAAATCCGCTTCATGAACGCCGGGGTGACACAGACAGTGGAATCGGTGGGCGTGTTCACGCCGAAAAAAGTTTCCGTGCCGCAATTGGGGCCGGGCGAGGTCGGGTTTATCCAGACTGGCATTAAGCTGGTCGCCGACTGCAACGTGGGGGACACGATCACCGACGAGAAAAACCTCGCGGCCGAGCCGCTGCCGGGCTTCAAGCCGGTGCAGCCGGTGGTGTTCTGCGGGCTTTACCCCACCGAATCGGCCGATTTTGAAAACCTCAAAGATTCGCTCGCCAAATTGCGGCTGAACGATGCGAGCTTTACGTTCGAGGCGGAAAGCTCGAGCGCGCTGGGGTTTGGGTTCCGTTGCGGCTTCCTTGGGTTGCTGCATCTCGAGATTATCCAAGAGCGGCTGGAGCGCGAATTCGATCTCGATCTCATTACCACCGCGCCGAGCGTGGTCTATAAAATGACCATGAATAACGGCACGGAAACCGAGCTGCACAACCCGGCCGATTATCCGGATGTGACCCATATCGCCAAAATGGAAGAGCCATGGATCCACGCCACCATTTTCGTGCCCGACGAATATCTCGGCAACGTGTTGGCGCTATGCACCGAAAAGCGCGGCATTCAGGCGAACCTGACCTATGTGGGCAGCCGCGCGCTGGTGGAATACAAGCTGCCACTGAACGAAGTGGTGTTCGATTTCTACGACCGCCTGAAAAGCGGCACCAAGGGTTATGCCAGCTTTGAATACCACCTCGATTCCTACCGCGAGGCGGATCTGGTGAAGGTGAGCATTCTGGTGAACGCCGAGCCGGTCGACGCGCTGAGCATGATCGTGCACCGCTCGCAGGCCGACCCGCGCGGGCGCGCGCTGTGTGGCCGCCTGAAAGATTTGATCCCGAAGCACCTGTTCCAGATTGCGATTCAGGCAGCGATTGGCGGCAAGATCATCGCGCGTGAAACCATTTCGGCCATGCGCAAAGACGTGACCGCGAAATGCTATGGCGGCGATATTTCGCGCAAACGCAAACTGCTCGATAAGCAGAAGAAGGGCAAAAAGCGCATGCGCCAGGTGGGCAATGTGGAAATCCCGCAAGGCGCGTTCATCGCCGCCCTGAAAATGGGCGACGATAAATAGCGCCGGCTATCCCCACGTAAAGTGAATTGGTTTTTCCGTTTCCGGGTGCAGGCTTTGGTGCACCGGGCATTTATGGGCGACTTCCTCAAGCCGGGCGCGGTGTTCGCTTGCAATGCCGGTGGGCATGATGATTTGCGTTTCAAGCTTTGCAATGCGGCGCGGCGCGCTGGTGGCCATGGTTTTCTCGACCTGCGCGCGGGCACCCTGCATGTCGAGCCCCATTTTTTCGGCGATGATGGCCATGGTGGTGAGGATGCAGGTGCCAAGGGCGGCCGCCACGAGGTCGGTCGGCGAGAAGGCCTGCCCGCGGCCATGGTTATCGAGCGGGGCGTCGGTCGGCAGGGCGTTACCGCTGGGCGTGTGCACCGCTTCGCAATGCAGTTCGCCCTCGTAGCGCATGGTGATGGTGACCATTCGGTTCTCCTTTGAAAAGCTGTGTTTTTATAATCGGCGATGTCGCCCCTTGCGATGTTTTTTTATCGGCCTAGGTTAGCGGCATCATTTTTTTCATGGAGCATGTCATGACCACCACCGCCAAATCCTATGCCGCTGCCAATGCAACGTCGCCGCTTGCGCCGTGGAGCTTCGAGCGCCGTGACGTGGGGCCAACGGATGTGGCGATCAACATTGCCTATTGCGGCGTGTGCCATTCCGACATTCACCAGGCGCGCGATGAATGGGGCGGGGCAGTGTTCCCCATGGTGCCCGGCCATGAGATCGTGGGCCACGTGACGGCGGTGGGCGCGAATGTGAAGAAATTCAAGGTGGGCGATGTGGTGGGCGTTGGCTGCCTGGTCGATAGCTGCCAGCGCTGCCCCTCATGCGCCGATGGGGTGGAGCAATATTGCGAAAACGGGTTCACTGGCACGTATAACGCCACGGAGCAGGACGGCAAAACGCTGACCTATGGCGGCTATTCCGACCATGTGGTGGTGAAGGAAAATTTCGTGGTGAGCGTGCCTGCGAACCTGCCGCTGCATGCGGTGGCGCCGCTGCTGTGCGCGGGCATTACGACCTATTCGCCGCTGCGCCACTGGAAGGTGGGCAAAGGGCAGAAAGTGGGCATCGTGGGCCTTGGTGGGCTGGGCCATATGGGCGTGAAATTCGCCGCTGCCTTCGGCGCCGATACCTATGTGATTACCACCAGCCCCAGCAAAAAAGACGATGCGCTGAAGCTGGGTGCCAAAGACATCGTGGTGAGCAAGGATGCCGACGCGATGGCGAGCCATGCCGGGTCGTTTGATTTTATCCTCAGCACCATTTCGGCGCAGTACGATGTGGGGGCTTACCTGAACCTGCTCAAGCGCGATGGCACGATGGTGGTGGTCGGCGCGCCGGACAAGCCGAACGAGATCAGCATGTTCTCGGTGATTATGGGCCGCAAGACGCTGGCCGGTTCGCTCATTGGCGGCATCGCGGAAACGCAGGAGATGCTGGATTTCTGTGGCAAACATAACATCGTGTCCGAAGTCGAGATGATTCCGGTGCAGGACATCAACAAGGCCTATGACCGCATGCTGAAAAGCGATGTCCGCTACCGCTTCGTGATTGATAACAAAACGTTGGCGGCATAGTGCATGCCGGTTTGATACTGGCTTGATACTTCGCAGCGGAAGGCCTGCGGCGCATTGATGTGGGGAGGATTATATCCACCGTACCCCAGCGGAATGGCCGCCGGGGCTAACCAAAGGAGAGTATCATGACTGACTATAACAAAGCTCAGCAAGGTAGCAAACCGCAGCAACAGCAGAAAACCCCGCAACCATCGGGGCAACCAGCACCGCGCCGCGACGAGCAACGCAGCTCGCTGCGCGATAGCGAAGTGCGCTAGCGCGGGCTAGACCACAGGTTAGTTACGGAAAAGGGCCCCTTGCGGGGCCCTTTTTCATGCCTAGGCCGCATAGCGCGGCATGCTGGCTTCCAGCCGGCTGAGATAGGATTCGGCCAGCTGCCAGGCGACACCATATTTGCGCTCGATGATGCGGGCGAGGCGGCGACGATTGCGCCCGGCTTCCAGCAGGTCATCTTCGTTCAGCTTGCGCCATTGCAGCAGCACTTCCTGTTTGAATGGCCGCCACGCGCAGTCGATATATTCATGTTGGGGCATCATGCTAAGCCTCCTGATGGGGTTTCCCTGCACCTTACGGAAGCAGAGTTTAAGAAACGAGTTGCCGCAACGGCGAAGAATATAAGGAAAACATCAATCACTTTGGGCGCGCCCACAAAAAAGGGTGCGCTCGTTGGCGCACCCTTCTTGCTTACCGAGTGGATGGGGAATTACGCGAGTGGCGGACGCGCGCTGCGACCGGTAATGGCGCTGTAAAGCAGGCTCGCCACAAACAATACGACAAAAAGGATCGCCAGGAATTTGGCAATGCTGACAAAGGTTCCAGCCAGGCCACCAAAGCCGAAGACGGCGGCAATAATGGCGAGCAGGAAGAAGGTAATGGCCCAGTTAATCATGTGTATCTCCTATTGGTGTGTAAATGATGTGTGAAATGGCATTAGCGCCAGACGGGTTTACCGAAATTGACGTCGTTGCGGTCGGTGAGGGCACCGCCTGCGGCACCGAGTGCGCCGCCGATGATGGCCCCTTGTGTGGCGCTACCGCCGGTAACGGCACCCGCCACGGCACCGGCACCCGCACCAAGGCCAGCCCCGGACAATGCGCGGTCACCCTTGGACTCGCCGCACGCGCTGAGCAGGGCAGCACAGCAGGCCAGCGTGGCGATCGTGGTTGTGATTTTCATGACTTTTCTCCTTGGTATGAGGGCAGCATCGCTGCTTACCCTCACTTTAGAGAGGCGCACCTCAGCACGCGATGGGGCAAGGGGGGTGTGGCTATAAGGCGGGAATAAAAAAAGCTGCGCCGTGGGGCGCAGCTTTTTCATGCCGATGGCGGGTGCGGCTACAGGTTCTGGGCCGAGTGGTTGCCACCAATGTAATAAATGACGCCTTCGGGGTTCTTCTCGAAACCGTTTACGCGCATATCGTCGACATAGTAGCTGTTACCGGTGCGGCTGATCGATAGCTCATCGCCATTGATCGTGGTAATATAATCCTGATTGCCCTGCATGGTGCGCAGGCCGAGGCGCTCGTTGACGATGTAATGTTCTACCGGGTGGGCGGGGTGGCCGGAATCAAAGGCGTTATCGAGCACCACAAAGGCGGTGTAGCCCTTGGCGACATCGAGCTTGTAGGCGATTTCCGACTGGCTGATCCATTGCTTGAACTCGCTCGCGTCGCGGTCTTCGATGCGCTCGGCAATGAAGCCGCCCAGCGGTTTGCCGCTTTCTGCCGGTGCGCCGGGCAGGGTGTAGAGCACGGTTTGCGCGGAAGCATGATAGGCGCCAAGCAGGACAGCGGTGGCAACGGTAGCGGAAAGCAATAGGCGGTTCATAGGGTTCTCCTTTGTGACGTGTGTAAGTTATAGAGCATGGTTGGCGGGATGCGACTCAATTCTCTGTAGGCGAGGCGGCTCCCACCATTAAAGGACGATAAAAAAGCCGGATTCGCCGGCAAGCCGGGCCTGCAGGCAATGCCATGAAATTATTGGGGGACAGCTAGCGCCTGTTGGAATCGATTCCTGGGCAGACTATTGAGGTGAATGGTGGTTGATCGTGGATAGCGTGTTCGACCAACAGCTTAGCCTGAATCGATGGCTGCCTGAAAAGCTACCTGAAAAACTGGTAAAGAGCTTGGCGGAGTCGAACTTCGCGAAAACCAAGCGTCAGAGCCAGCCTTCGAGAAATATAAAATCGGTTCGGCAGCGTAAAAGGGTTGTTGAGGCAGAATAATGGAAAAATTTAGAACTCCCGCAGCTGGCATTGGGAGTGAGGTTGGCGGGATTGGAGGATGTCTGGTAAGTTATGGTGGTGTGTGGTGATCACTCTCCATTGCACGCTCAGTATTTACGCTGATACCCCTCCAAATACAGCGTAAATTGAATAATTTGCAGTGTAACACCGCATCAAAACCTCGATTCTGCAGCCATATAATGCTATTAGCGTAAATGAATTTTTTGGTTATCAGGGTAAGAACAGGGAACAGCCCTGTTGCTGCTTAATAGCTGGTGCATGGAATACTATGATAAATATCGGCATCGAGAAACATCAAGGGCTAGTCTACGAAGTGGACGCCAATCGCGGACGCCCGGTGTGGCCGACGCCTGTCATTACGCCTGCCGTTTTTGTCTATCCATCTGATGGGGAGATGAAGGCAGAATCGTCTAGTAACGTTTTCGGCTATCGATTCAGGGAAGACTCCTACGATCCAATCGCCCGGATCAGGCGCGGAAGATTTTATAGCGCAGAAAATAGCTCGCAGCCTCAATACTGCCTGGTGTCACCCCACCCAGCGGTGCCCATGGAGTCTATTGTACCCGATATCCATGCGCACAACAAGCAGCTGGAAATTTTCTATGGCAACCCCATTTGGCACAAGTATATCGAAGGAAAGCGCGAGCTGCCCCTAGTGCTTCTTGGCGCTGACGCGCGCTTCACGGCATGGACAATTATTAGCGTGGAAGCGATTGTGACGGGGGAAGATCTCGTTACCCTCAAAGCCAGAAGCAGCTTTGGAATATTGCCCAAAATTATTGATGCGAATGTGCCTGCAGCATTTAAGGCTAAGCTGTCAGAAACCCTGGCTTTATTTGCAGACGAAGTTCACAGGGCAAGCCCAGTATCAGTCATCGACCGCGCACGCGACGCGGCAACGCATGCTTTGTTAGCCTATTTCCAGCTACAAGGCGGTAATGCGCAAGATCTGGGTAAGCTGAGTAAGCGGCTCCAAGATGAAAATAAGACCGTTGCCGCTAGTGCTGCTAACATTATTGCCCGCTTGCACGCGCGCGCAAAACCCTCAGAACAAGAAAAGCGCGAACTCCGGTCGATCCGAGAGCAAGACGCAGAACTAGCAACCGAATGCCTAGGCGCCTTACTTTGCGAGATCGGCTTAGCCGAATGGGCGTAGCACGCCTAAAAAATCAAAAGAAAGCCACGGTAGGCAGGTAAGGTCCGGGCAATGAATCCATGTGTTTGTCAAATTCATCGCAGATTTTCAACTGCTCATCATAAGCGTTTTGATAGTGCTTAGCTTTCATAATCGCCGCAGGATCATCAGCGGGAGTATTTTCAGCCAATTTAGTCTTATAACTTAATATCCGCTCGCGCGTGTGTTGGTTTGAACGTTTGTCATCCTCAATTTTTAATTTCATCCCAGGAGGTGGTAGAGATTGATGCGCGGCAAGCCTTTTAAACGGATACAAAGCTGTTACTTCACCGTTGGTCAACCCCCATTTATAGGTCCAGTATTTAAGTTACAGTTTGGTGGGTGCATTGGAGGCATAATGGAAGGGGCGGGAGCGTAAGCGGAGGCCGCT
>JBIISI010000084.1:0-7808 GCA_044341105.1 Rickettsiales bacterium
TGACGATGAAGTTGATCGCGCCGAGGATGGAGCTGATGCCCGAGAGGTGCAGCGAGAAAATCGCGAGGTCGAGCGCCATGCCTTTATGCAGGCCATCCGTCACCGAAAGGGGCGGATAAACCGTCCACCCAGTGCCGACGCCCCGCGCTTCGCCGGAGCCGACCAGCGAGCTGGCCACCAGCAGCAGGATCGACGGCACGAGCAGCCAGAAGGAAATGTTGTTCATGCGCGGGAAGGCCATATCGGGCGCACCGATCATGAGCGGCACGAAATAGTTGCCGAAGCCGCCGATCAGCGCCGGCATGATGAGGAAGAACACCATGAGGAAGGCGTGCGCCGTGAGGATCACGTTGTAGAGCTGGTAGTTGCCGTTGAAGATCTGATCGCCGGGGTACATCAGCTCGGCGCGCAGCGCGATCGAGAAGGCCGCGCCCAGCAGGCCCGCGAAGCAGGCGTAGAACAAGTACAGCACGCCAATGTCTTTGTGGTTGGTCGAAAACAGCCAGCGTTTCAGGCCGCGGGGGGTGTCGTCATGTGCGTGGTCGTGGGCCATGGTACTTCTCTCAGTGTTTTTCTCTTTTTGCCATCCCTGCCTAAGCAGGGCCCCCTTTTAGGAGATTCCCGCTTGCGCGGGAATGACAAGAATTGGGACTAGTTGTTCAATGCAAGTTGGATGTGGTTGTCGTTGGCGTATTTCAGTTTGGCACCGGTCACCCATGCTTCGAACATGGGTTCGCTTACCACATGCAGCTCGATCGGCATGAAGCCATGGTATTTGCCGCAAAGTTCGGAGCACTGGCCGTAATAGATGCCTTCATGCTCGGCCTTGAACCAGGTTTCGTTCAGCTTGCCGGGCACGGTGTCTTGTTTCACACCCATGCTGGGCAGGGCGAAATCGTGGATCACGTCGGCGCTGGTGAGCTGCAGGCGCACCACTTTGCCAACCGGCACAACGATGGGGTTATCGACCGTCAGCAGGCGCGGCTGGCCGTTCTTCAGGTCTTTTTCCGGCACGATATTGCTATCGAAGGCGATGCCGTAATCGGGGTATTCGTAGCTCCAGTACCATTGGTGACCGACGACTTTGAGCGTCACGTCGGGATTGTCGATGATGTCCTGATTGTTGGTGTACTGGTAATGCGCACGCACCGAGGGAATGCCAATGCCGATGAGGATCAGGATGGGCACCAGCGTCCATACGATCTCGACGGTGGTGTTGTGGGCGAAGCGGCGCGGGTTCGGGTTTTTGCCCGCGCGGAAACGCAGGCAGATATAGATCAGCAGCGCCAGCACCACGAGGGTGATGATGGTGATGATGACAAAGATGCCGTCATGCAGTTTTTCGAGATGTTTCATCACCGGGCTGGCGGGCGGCTGGTAGTAATGCTGCCAGGGTTTGGCCATGCCGCGCACTTTTTCCGCATCGTAGCTGGTGATCGCGTCGGCTTCGCTGATGGCGGTTTTCTTTTCTTCCTCGGTCAACGCGCGCGCGGGCGCTTCTTCTTTTGCTTCCGCCTGGTCGGAAGTGGTTTTTTTGCCTTCGCTGTCGACGGCGGCGTCACCCGCGGTTTCAGCGGCTTCCTTGGCCGGGCTGGCTTCGGTATTGGCTTTTTCGCTTTTGGCTTCGACGGCTTCGGTCGAAGCGGCAGGAATGGCCTTGGCTTCCTGTGCATGGCTGTCGCCGGGCAGGGTGGTAACCAGCGCGAGGGTGAGGAAAGCGAGCGAGAAGATGGAGCGTTGCATCATGATCTTGACTTGTGATGGTGAATCCGACTCCGCGTAGCGGATGCAGCCCGCGGATGCAAGTTGGTTTTGTACCCATGGCGGATTCTGTGGTGCATTTGCACGCTGGCATTGTTTCCCCAACGGGCGCGGGCTATATACAAAGGATGCAGCACCATACCGACCATTTTTTCGCTTCCGGCGCGCTCGACCGCGCCACCGCCCAACGCACGCTGGAAGACGCGCTTGCTCGCGCCGATGATGGCGAGCTGTACCTCGAACACCGCGCGAGTGAATCGCTCACCTTCGACGATGGCCGCCTGAAACAGGCCAGCGCCGACCGCAGCCAGGGCTTTGGCCTGCGCGCCGTGCGCGGCGAAACCACCGCCTATGCCCACAGCGCCGAACTGACCGACGCAGCGCTGAAGCGCGCCCGCGACACCGTGGTGACGGTCGATGCCGGGCAGCCTTCCGCCAGCGCCGCCATCGAGCCGGCCTTCGGCGCGAACCACGCGCTCTATACCGGCGACAACCCGCTGGAAGCCGTCGCCTTCGCCACCAAACTGGAAGTGCTGCAGAAGATCGACGCCTACCTGCGCGCCAAGGATAGCCGCGTGAAACAGGTATCGGCCACGCTGGCGGGCACGTGGCAACTGGTGCATATCCTGCGCGCCGACGGGCGAAGCGCCACCGATGTGCGGCCGCTGGTGCGGCTGTCGCTGCAGGTGGTGGTGGAACGCGACGGGCGCATGGAATCCGGCTCGAACGGGGCGGGTGGGCGCTACATGTATGATGCGCTGCTGCGCGACGACCAATGGAAACCCATGGCCGACGAAGCGCTGCGGCAGGCGCTGGTGAACCTGGACAGCCGCCCCGCCCCGGCGGGCGAATTGCCGGTGGTGCTGGCGGGCGGCTGGTGCGGCGTGTTGCTGCACGAGGCGGTGGGCCACGGGCTGGAAGGCGATTTCAACCGCAAAGGTTCCAGCACGTTCTCGGGCCGCATTGGCGAGCGGGTGGCCGCACCGGGTGTCACCGTGGTCGATGACGGCACCTTCCACGACCGCCGCGGCTCGCTCACGATCGACGACGAAGGCACCCCGACCGCGCGCAACGTGCTGATCGAAGACGGGATATTGAAGGGCTACATTCAGGATCGCATGAATGCGCGGCTGATGGGCGTGGGCGCCACCGGCAATGGCCGCCGCGAAAGCTTCGCCCATGCGCCCATGCCACGCATGACCAACACCTTCATGCTGGGCGGCAACGCCAGCCAGGGCGACATGATCGCCGGGGTGAAGCGTGGCATCTACGCCGCCTATCTCGGCGGCGGGCAGGTCGATATCACCTCGGGCAAGTTCGTGTTCAACGCCACTGAGGCCTATCTCATTGAAAACGGTAAATTAACGGCCCCGCTCAAAGGGGCGACGCTGATCGGTTCCGGCCCGGAAATCATGAACCGTATCGCCGCCATCGGCAACGACATGGCGCTTGATCCGGGCATTGGCACCTGCGGCAAAGCCGGGCAGTCCGTGCCTGTCGGCGTCGGACAGCCCAGCCTGCTCATTTCCGCCATGACGGTGGGCGGCACCGAAGTTTAGTAGCCATTCGTGGTCGTGCCGGTATTCACGCCCAGCCCGCGAATGGGGGCGGTGCCGGTGCGGCCCGTCTCATCGACCGTGGTGCTGGTGGTGCCGGCCGAGCCATCGACCCCGACGCCGGTGGTTTGGCGCACGGTGCCCGTCTTCAGGCCGGCCCCGGCGCGCGTATGCATGTTCGTGCTGCCGGTCGAGGGATAGCCGGGCCGGGCACTGGCCGTGGGGTTCGCGCTGGGGCTGGCGGTGGGGTTGGCCACGGCACCGGCGCTGGTGCCGCCAGCGCTCACGCCGCCCGAGGCGTTGCTGCCCACCTGCGCATAGGCGGCGCTGGTGGTGAGGGTGCTGGCCAGCAAGATGCTGCTAAGTACTTGTTTCATTGTCGTTCTCCTTCTTTTGGTTGGACGCGATGAAACATGGAGCGGCGTGGATAAAGGCACCATACGCATCGCCCGGCAATTGTGACAGTTCGGTGAAGATTGCCAGGAAATGCGCGGTTTTTATTGTCGCCGGGGGGCTGGCAGGCGTAAGATCAACAAGACGTAAACGTTGTCGGGTGAAGTTAAGACTTATTGTCACGAAACTGTCATGAATTTTCTTAATGCTTTTAACGAATCATTAGGGAATTTCCGGTAAAACTGAGAATAAGAACAACGACGCACAGACGATTTTGGGGCTGAACATGACGCAATTTACCATGATGGGAAGTAATAACGGGGGCGATTGCTTTATCGCTTCTGCTTCGCCCAAAGCGGCAGCATTGCTGGCAGCCATGCAGGTTTCGCTCGATTTCACCAGCGTCGACAAGTCGGCGGAGAAGGCGAACGTGAATTTCAGCGCCATTGAAAACGGTGCGGGCCGTACTGTTTAGGCCACGTCGGCGCGTATAATCAGCAAAAAACCTTCCCTTTGAAGCGATTGGACTTTATAGTCGCCGCCTGATTGAGGATACTTGTCAGGCCATGAACACCACCTGGAAAACCAGCGCCTTCAGCAAGAATTCCACCCCCGTGGAACTCGACGACGCGTTGCTGAACGAAAAAGTGGTGATCCTGCTGCAGGGCAAGAACGTCTATGGCGACGCGATTTTTACCTATTTGCAGCTCACCCTGAAAAGCCTGCAGCAGCTGCGCGATAAAATGCGCTCGGGCGAGGATTTCCTGCCCGGCGAATATGGCGAAGTGCTGGCCGCCGGCAAGGGCGAACCCACCGCCGAGATGCGCTCGGAAATGGCGGTGATGCACAACATGGTCGATGTGCCGCGCCCCAAAGCCGCCCCACCCCCGAGCTACGCCGTACCCCAGCCCAAATTGTGGGATGATTAGCATTGAGTGGCGCGCCTTTGGCGCGCTGGAAGGGATCGGCTGGTCCCTTCGCTTCACTACGTTTCGCTTACCCCCTCCGCTTCGCTAACGCTCGCGGCTCGCGCAGCTTCGGCGCTACGCGGTGTGCCCTTGCCTCTATGGTGCACGTTAAAGAGTCGTCATTCCTTCGCTCCTCGCAATGCGGGGAGGGTTCTGGAGAACCCCTCACGATTCAATCATTAGCGCATGCCGTAATGCAGGACGCAGTATTTGCTTTTGGCCTGCAGGTCGTAGGTGGCGGTGTCGATGTCGGATGAGGCGCAGTTCGGCGCCACGAGCGACGTGCGCTTATTGGCCCAGACCGCCCCGTACACCGGGCTTCCATCGTCCAGCTTGGTGTCGATATTCCATGCTTCTTCGGGGACGAGCGGGCCGGTGCTGCCCATGTCGTAAAGCGCAATGGTATTGACTTCGGTGCGGGTGCCTGGCGCGTACAGATTAACGTTTGGGGTTTCATAGACCAGATCGTAATAGGCGGTGCCGATCCGGCTGCGCGGATTGCGGATGCCGGTGGTGGCGGTTTCGTTACCATTATAAGTGCCTTCGATGAGCCCGGCATTGGCGAGATGCTGCCAGGAACGGAACCGCTCATCGTAGTTCACCACGCTGGTGAGGATTCGACCGTCGCCATTGCCGTTGCAAGTCGGAGCGCCAGTTGCGGCAAGGTTCTGGCAGGCGGCATTACTGCCATCGCCTCCCAGGGGGTTCCAGAATCGGGTGGCGTTGGTCATGTCGCCGGGCAGGGCGAAGTACTTGTCGCGGAAGCTGTGCACGGCGGTCATGTAGCGGGCGAAATCGTTGCTGACGCTGCGCAATTCTGCCGCACGAATCAGGCTCTGCCCCGCCAGAATGCCGCCGGTGAGCAGGCCCAGAATCACCAGCACAATCGAGAGCTCGATAAGGCTGAAAGCGTGCTTGTGCGTACGGGGTAGGATCATGGCGTGATTCTACCATTTTCAATAATGTTAAACACTAATTTTCAATGCAGCATGGTTTGCCCGCGCAATCGTTGCCTGCCGCGCGCCACCCGGCACGCCTCCCGCACTGCACTACCATGGTGCCGTGCAGCATGGTTTTTTAACCGAAACTTTACTACCTCCTGCCTATGGTAAGCGAAAACAATGGAGTTCGCGTATGAACCATATTGCAGACCTGAACGTGCTTAGCGGCATTGTCGATGCGCAGGTATTCGGCGCCCGCCATGACTGGGAAAAACACGAAACCGGCGAGGGCCATATCGCCTTCATCAAGCCCATCGAGGCGCGGGATGTGGAATTGAAAGCCCGCATCGCCACCCGCTACGACGAGCTCGGCTTCGTGCCGAAATTCTTCAGCGAATCGGGGCGCGAATTCGTGGCGCTGGAAAGCGTGAAGCGCGCCTGCCGCTACCACTGCGTCGAAGAGGCGTTCGTGAAGCAGATCCTCACCAAACTGGAATCCTAGGCCTCGACCACGTCGCGCATGGTGTAAAAGCCGCTCGGTTTTTTGGCTGCCCACGCGACCGCCACCAGTGCGCCGCGCGCAAAAATATCGCGGCCCGAGGCTTTGTGGCTCAGCTCGATGCGCTCGCCCGGCCCAGCAAACATGACGGTATGATCGCCGATCACATCGCCGCCGCGCAGGGTGGCGAAGCCGATGCTGCCTGCCTCGCGCGCGCCGGTATGGCCATCGCGCGATTTCACCCACACATCGTGCAAATCGACGCCACGGCCGCGGGCGGCGGCCTCGCCCAGCGCCAGCGCCGTGCCCGAAGGTGCATCAACCTTGTGGCGGTGGTGCATTTCGACGATTTCAATGTCGCTGTCGGGCCCCAGCGTGCGCGCCGTCTGCTCGACCAGCGCCATCAGCACGTTCACGCCCACGCTCATGTTCGCCGACCAGACGATACGTGCCGTTTGCCCGGCGGCGATCAGCGCTTCTTTCTGCTGCGGGCTGAAGCCGGTGGTGCCGGAAATGAGGATTTTGCCCTGCTGCGCCACCAGCCCGGCCAGCTCCAGCGCGTGGGCGGGGGCGGTGAAGTCGATCACCGCATCGGCGCGGCCCACCAGCTCGGCAGCCTGTTCCACCGCCAGCGCGCTGGCGAAGGCAAGCCCCGCCTGCTCGAAATGGGTGGCGGCGAGCTGGGCGGTGCCGGGGCGAATGCCCACCGCCACCAGTTCCAGCGAGGGGTGGGCCGAAAGCGCGCGGATGAGGGCGAGGCCCATGCGACCCGTGGCCCCCGAAATCGCGATTTTTAACGAAACTGTCATGCAAAACCTTCTTTGATGCAGGCATAAACGCTGGCATGGAAAAAGAAAAGCCCGATAGCGCCCCCACGCACCGCTTTGAAACCATCGGCGAGTATGCCGATGCGATTCTGTTCGGCCAGCTGGATGGCTGGAAGCCGACCGACTTCCTGAAAGCCGGCGGCGAGCGGGTGGACGGCATGCAGCTTTGCATTCGCCCGCCGCAGGAGCTGGGCCTGTCGCGCGCGTTGCTCTCGTCTATCGGCGCGGTGGCCCATGCCTGCACCAGCGGCGATTACATGCTGGCGGGCAATGGCGAAGCGGCGTTGCTGAGCGTGGCGAAAGAAGATTTCGACGCGGCGATTCGCCCGCGCATTCTGGAGCGCGCAGGCGTGACGGCGCTGAGCGCGACGCACCATGCCGCCGTACAAAACAGCAAGCAAGCCATCCTCCATCATGGAGTCTGTCGGGCGCTGTTTGGCGGTGGTTATGGTGCATGGTATCATGGGCCCGGCAAGTTTGGGCCGTATCAGTTGCATGTGCCGTTCAGGGAATTGAAAGCAAAGTGCGGCAACATGCCATGGACACGCATTCTCGGCCATGCGCGCCAGATGCTGGCGGAAACATTCGAGGTTTCAGGGGTGAGCGGGTATCTGGACATGCGCGGCGAGGCGATATTCACTATTCCGCAGGATCAGTTCGAGGAAAAGCTTCTGCCCCGCCTTGGCGAGGCACATGCCGGGCAATTGGCCAGCACGGTGTCGCACAGTTTCGGGGCGCGGCTGGTTGAACAGCGTAGCAGCCGCGACATCACCCAGCGCTAGGCGCGACTATTCTTTCAAATCTTCCCAGAATTCCTTCACGCGGGTGAAGAAGCTGGTGCTGGCGGGGCTGGTTTTCGCGCC